>JAFTAX010000080.1 GCA_017458445.1 Ruminococcus sp.
AGTGCCAAGAATGGTGTATTACATTACGTCATCTTTGGCGTTGAACTTGTTAAGATATGGTATTTCAATGATTCAACGCTTAATTTAGTTAAACCTGAATTTAACGTCAATAAACTCATTAAAATAGAAGGCATAGGAACGATTGATGTACCTAATGATTTTTATGATTATTGTGATGAAGTAAGGTATAGCGGTTATCTTAATGGTGATAACGTTGCTATAAAGAAACAAGTAAATAGCGCAAGTGGCGTTTTAAATGATAAATTATCAAGTCAATTATATGAATATACAAGTAATTGCACAGAATTACCAGGAAGCCCAGTAACAATAAATTTAACACAATTAAAAAAAGTTAGCTTCCCAAACTTAACAACTATTAATATAAGCAGTGGTACAAATGGTCTTTCAGGTTGTACATTGTTAGAGGAAATGTATATGCCGAAGTTAACCACAATTTATGGCAACACATACCAAGACCCCAGAAGAGGAGCCTTTTATAACGTTAAAACTGTCACAATACCTGAATCTGTTGATTCAATAGGAAGATACTCTTTTCATACAAATGTTAAAGTAATTTTAAATTGTAAAAATGCGACAGCAATCGCGGATGATGCTTTTTATAATGCACCCACAGAATCGTTTGTTATGTGTTCAGATTGGGGGGCATCTTTTAATGCAAGCGTTGCAGCAGCAAACTGGACATTACAGCAGTTTATTGATTTTCTGAACGACAGCCTTCGTGATATGACATTAACAAACCAAACGCGCACACTGACAATTCCGAGCGCAAGATTAACCGAATTACAGGCGGACACTGACGGCGCGGCGGCAATAGCAGCGGCAAACGCAAAAGGCTGGACAATAGGAGGTGCTTGATATGTTTACTGCAACTGACGGTATGATTTACAGAAACAAACTCAACGGCATAACGGCAAAGGTGCTCATCATCGGCTCAAACGACAGCATCGACAACTACGAGCTGATACCCGAACCTGAACCTGACGAGGAGGTTGAAGACAATGGCGAGCCTGATATTCCCGTTTAATATTGTATCCGTGGTTTGTCTTTACGCAGCAGTGATTTTCTTTTGGATCACGGGGGCAGTTAAATGAAAGAGTTTATCACTCATTACTGGCTTGAAGTCATTTTTGGCCTTTTTATTGCAATTTTAACAGGTGCGATAAAAAAGCTTTTCCAAAAGCTAAACGAGGAAAAGGAAGATTACAGTGCTGTCAAAGCCGGTATGCTTTCTCTGCTTCGTGCTGAACTTATCAGAAGCGGCGAAAAGTACATATCGCAAAGCTGGGTACCGATTTATGCAAAAGATGCCTATGACAAGGCATATAAAGCATATCACGGACTTGGCGGCAACGGAACAATGACCGAATTATACACAAAAGTAATGGCACTTCCGACAGTGCCACCGAAGGAGGAATTTTAATGAAAAACCTTAATCTCAAAGGTGTTAAATCTGATGTCTGGGTAAGAACAGTCGTATTACTGATTGCCCTTGTATCACAGCTTCTCGTCATTCTCGGCAAGCGGACCGAAGCGATCGACGTTGACACATGGCAGGAGTATGCAAGTTATGTTGTCACAATCATTACTGCGGTATGGGGCTTTTGGAAGAATAA
>JAFTAX010000081.1 GCA_017458445.1 Ruminococcus sp.
GCAATAAAAAAAGCCGGTTAGTCACGCCGGCTTTTTCTATGGAAAATCAAATGATATTCCTGCATATTGAGAAGGATATGTTCCTCGTAATCATTAATTAAACTGTGTGTCTGCCCTGAGTGAGCCTTGCGATAAAACGCCTTGCCCAACGCTTTGTCAGCACCACCACAGCCATTATTATAAGGCTAAACGCCAAAACCTTTATCATATCACGCTCACTTTCATGGACGGTTGGTCTATATTATTATACTAATTGTTTGCTTTTTGTGTGATAGTTAGCAAGTGCTAACTGTAATTATTATAACAGTTTTTAAGCATTTGTCAAGGGTATTTGCCATTGTATTTGCATTTTTGTATCAATACACAAAATAAGTAAGCACAGGCTAATTAAACTATTCTCTTTTCACAAAAAGCCATAAAATAATGCAGTTACTAAGCTTAATAATACTGCTTACCACAGCCGCTGCCCTGAAAATGCGATGTTTTACATGGTTGACAAAGGTATTTTGTTGATGTATAATTGTATTGACAGGTCGGATATAAAGCCGGCTATTATATCATCATATGGTTAGCTTTTGCTAACGGAAAGGATAGCTATGACTGATGCAATAAAGAGATATCTGCTTGCAATATATGAGCTTAGCGATGGTGGAAATCCCGTAAAATCGACTCATGTTTCAAAATATCTGGACGTTACAAAGTCCTCGACCGCAAAGATGACAGCAAGGCTTGAGGAGCAAGGCTTTATCACAAAACCGCACTACTCTGACATAACGCTGACACCGCTCGGAATAAAAACCGCAGGAGAGCTTTTCACCAATATGGTGATACTCGAGGAATTCTTCCGCAAGTTTATGAAAGTCCCTGCTGATACGGCAAGAGCGGACGCTGTGACCTGCGTTTGCAGCCTGTCGGATTTCACGCTTGATAAGCTTGTCGGACTGACAATCAGAAATGTAAACAGAAAAAACAAAGCCTGAGAGATTATTCCCTCAGGCTATTTTTTATGATAGCATCCAGCTTAGAATCTGGAAGTTTTTCTTGTCGCCGTCAATTGTAATCGTGACCTTGTGCTTTGCCTTTTTGTCCGAGCGGTAAATCTCGTCCGACTTTGCATAGTCACCCCAGCCACCTGGAAAATCAGCAGTTACAGGCATTACCTCTTCTCCGTCAACGGTTATCTTAGCAGTGCCACTCTCGCCGTCAGTCGTCTTTAGATAGAGTATACCGAGATTTTGAAACTCCATTTCAAATGTCGCAGAACCGCCTGTAGTTGTACCCCAGCCTTGCGTGAACGACTGGAAGGACGCTGTGTCGGTAAATGTGCCTTCATCTGTAACGGTGACCTCATCGCTGTTTCTGTCCGCAAGCCTTGCCTCAGCGTACTTGTCGCCTGTCGGAGAGTCAGCATCAAATGCCTTTGACTGCTTGTCATATGAATCAATGTTGTCCTTGATGTTGCCGACAAAGCTTGTGAGCATATCAGCAAGCATACCGTGACCGAAATCATTCGGGTGAATGTTGTCAGGTGAGATGTCTTTCCAGTCAATCGTGCCAGCTTCAATCTCAGGCATAATAGCGTCATGGTATGATATAACAGGCACGTTATAGGCTTTTGCAATCTCACTATGTACGTTCTGCGGGCTTGTACCGTTGTCCATTGTCATTTCAATCAGCACAACCGCAGGGTTATTCTCAAGCGACATACACTTTCTCACAAGGCTGTCCATAGATGCTTTGAAGAAGTCATCGTCAGTGTCGTTTATAAACTCAATAAAGATAATGTCAGGCTGAAGATCAAGCACGTCAGTCTGCACTCTGTGAACACCTAAGTATGAGTCTGTTGCACCAATTCCAGCGTTTGTAACATCAACATAATAGCTGACATTTTCTTCCCACCATATCCTGAAACGGTTGACATACTGAGAGTTACTGCTGGTAGTCACAGAACCCTGTGTTATCGAGTCGCCGAGAAAGCAAATTTTTGTAATGTCCTTTTTGTTTTCCAACGCATGATTTATCTTTTCCGCAAGCCTTGAGGTGTCGCCCTCAAAAAGCACTGAACGCTCTATCATATCTTTTGTTGCTCCTTCCTTTATATCAATCTTCTCTACTGCTGTCGAGCTGCCCGCTGATTCAGCCTTGCTGTCCGTCTTTTTATCATCACAGCCTGTCAGCACAGCTACTATCATCAGCAGCGATAAGCCTGTACACATCAGCTTTTTAAACATACAAAAACCTCCTTAGTTTTCATCATATATATTTTAACACAAAATTACGCATTTGTCATTATGTTTCGGCAAATTTTTTTTACAACGCAAAAAGGGTGGATTTTCTCCACCCTTTATTATATGCTGACTAAAATTAGCATCCACAACCGCAACCATTATCGTTGCCACAGCCACAACCATTGTTACCACAGCTGTTGTTGCCGCAACCACAAGAAATGATGAGAATGAGAATGATAATCCACCAGCATCCGCCGAATCCGCAACCGTTCATAAAAATATCTCCTTTGTCTATATTTTAAGACTGCAACAAACTGATTTGCTGCGTTGTCTTATAATACAGTTTATGAAGATTTAAAAAATGTGTTACATTTTTAGTAAAGCTTAGATTTGTCCCGTGCATAAACTAATAATGTTCGCAAAAGATTGCTCGCTTGGGCATATTTTATCATATTTTTGCCAACAATTTATCCGGACATTGTTTTGCAATGCACAAATTTAGATACTGAGGGTGGTTAAATGGGACTTAGCAGTCGTAGCTTTGAAATCGACAGGTTTACAAAAAAGAGCCGTGAAATAATTCGGGGTGCAGTAAGCTGTGCAGGAGGTCTTGGGCATACTTATATCGGCTCAGAGCATATTTTACTTTCAATTCTCGAAGAAGGCACCTCTACTGCCAATGCGATTTTACTCAGGCACGGCGTTATTTTTGAGGACATACACGATGAGATGGACAGAATAATCGGCAAGGGTACGCCATGCAGGCTTTCTCAAAACGACTTTACTCCGACAGCAATAAGCATCTTTAATGATGCCTGCAGGCTTTGTGACAAAAGTGGCGGAAAGCAGGTCGGCTCGGAGTTTATTCTCGCATCACTCCTCCGCCAGTCAAGCTCCTGTGCGGTCACAATGCTCCGTGAGCTGAATGTCAATCTCAACAACATCTACTATGACTGCGTTGCGTCAGACAGCGGAATTCTGATTGAGCAAAATTATGTGCGGCTGAAAAATCTTGAGAAGTTCGGCCGTGAGCTTACCCGAAAAAACGTCTGCGAAGGTTTTGACCCTGTTATTGCAAGGGAAAAAGAGATGGCAAGAATTATGGAAATTCTCTGCAGACGCACCAAGAACAACCCTTGCCTTGTCGGTGAGGCAGGTGTTGGAAAGACTGCAATTATCGAGGGACTCGCTGTCAGGATAATGCAGGGCAAGGTGCCTGATATCCTCGCAAATAAGCGGATTTTCTCACTTGATTTGACGCTGCTTCTTGCTGGTGCTAAATATCGTGGCGATTTTGAGGAACGCTTGAAAAACTGCATGATCGATGCTGAAAGCGCAGGGAATGTGATACTCTTTATTGACGAGCTTCACAACATCATGGGTGCTGGAGCGGCTGAAGGTGCGATTGATGCTGCAAATATCTTAAAGCCACAGCTTGCAAGAGGAAAAATCCAGATTATCGGTGCAACAACCTTTGAAGAATACCGCAAAAATATCGAAAAGGATTCGGCTATGGAACGGCGTTTTCAGGTGGTGAAAGTCGATGAGCCTACAGCACAGCAGACTGTTGACATCATCAAGGGACTTTGCAAAAAATACGAAGCTCACCACAAGATTACCATTCCTGACGTTGTTATTGCAAAGACTGTCGAGCTGGCTGACCACTACATTCCAGACAGATACTTCCCTGACAAAGCGATTGACATTTTAGACGAGGCGTGTGCTTGTGCAAAAATCAGCAACCCAAATCGCACCTCAGACAAAAAGCATATCTCAAAGGCTTTCAACGACTATGTTTCGGGCAAAATTCCCCGTGATGAATACATCAATGCCATCACGAAACGCAGCAAAGCTGAGCCTGCCCTGCTGGCTGAAAAGCACGTCTGCTCGGTCGTTTCACGCTGGACAGGGATTCCATGTGAGAACCTTGATGCTGATGAAGCGAAGCTGCTTTTGAATCTGGAATCCACCCTTGAGCGTGAGATTTTCGGGCAAAGCAATGCCATAAAGTCGCTTTGCAATGCGATTCGTCGTTGCAGGACAGGGCTTAAAGACAGTAACAGACCGATGGGCAGTTTTATCTTTCTCGGAAGGAGCGGTGTCGGCAAAAGTCAGCTTGCAAAGTCGCTTGCAAAGGCACTTTTTCAGCGTGATGACGCACTTATCAGGATTGATATGTCGGAATATATGGAGCGTCACAATGCCTCAAAGCTTATCGGTGCACCGCCCGGATATGTCGGCTATGAGAACGGTGGCGTGCTGACTGAGCAGGTGCGGAAAAAGCCTTACTCAGTGCTGCTGCTTGACGAGATTGAAAAGGCACACCCTGATGTTTTCAACATACTGCTGCAGGCATTGGAGGACGGCTTTGTGACCGATTCTCTCGGCAAAAAGGTGTCCTTTTCAAACCTGATTATCATCATGACTTCAAACGCAGGTTCAAAGGAGCTGTCGCTTAACAGGTCGGTCGGTTTTGAGAGCTTCAAGGATAACAGGCAGGCAAAAAACGATATGCTAAAAGAGCTTAGACGACTGCTATCACCCGAATTTTTAAGCCGAATTGACCAGACAATAGTATTCAATCCTCTGGGGAATGATGAGCTGGTCATGATTGCGATGTCGGAGCTGACACAGCTTAGCAAACGTCTGAAAAAGCTTGGGTATGACTTCAGATTCAAGGAAGAAACAGCGAAGCTCCTTTGCGAGAAATACATGAGTGATGACTCTGGAGCAAGGGTGATCAGAAAGGCTGTTGAGCAGGACATTCAGAACCTCATTTCCGACAGGATTCTTGACGGCGTTGACAAGAATGTGCCTATGGTTCTTGAGGTCAATGACAGCGGTGATTTTCTGATAAAAGAGCATATCCCGAATAACTGCTGAGTTTAGAGGCACTTATCTTTGATTGATAAGTGCCTTTTTGTTTTGCCATTAACAAAAAATCTCTTGCAATTTGTAAAAAAAAGTGGTATACTAAAAAAGTTATTATGGAGGTGTTTTTTTGAACAGCGAACTTGTAAAACTGCTTATTGAACTTGTAATCGGCAGTGTCGTTATTATGGCTATAATCGCAGTTATGTGCATTATAACCCCAAAGATTGCAAAGGCTTTCACTAAAAGACACCCTCGTTTTGCTGATAATCCCGAAAGGGTGGACAATGATAATAACAATACGCCATCGGTTGCAGGACCGTATGACGCACAGCATGAAGAATATGACTTAAATTACAAAATCTATAACAAAGATATATATGGAGTTGATTTTAAACATGGCAAAGAAAAATGAAAAAATGGTTGATGCAATTACCTCTATGAATGAGGATTTTGCAAAATGGTACACTGACATCTGCAAAAAAGCAGAGCTTATCGAATACACAAGCGTTAAAGGCTGTATGGTTATCCGTCCTTATGGTTACGCTATCTGGGAGAACATTCAGAAGATTCTTGACGGAATGTTCAAGGAGCTTGGACATGAGAATGTTTGTATGCCAATGTTTATCCCTGAGAGCCTTCTCCAGAAGGAGAAAGACCACGTTGAAGGCTTTGCACCAGAGGTTGCATGGGTAACACACGGCGGTAATGAAAAGCTTGAGGACAGACTTTGCGTTCGCCCTACATCTGAAACACTTTTCTGTGAGCATTATGCCAACATCGTTCACTCATACCGTGACCTGCCAAAGCTTTATAACCAGTGGGTATCAGTTGTAAGATGGGAAAAGACTACACGTCCATTTTTGCGTTCAAGAGAGTTTCTCTGGCAGGAAGGCCACACTATCCACGCTACAGCTGAGGAGGCTATTGAAGAAACAGAGAGAATGCTCAACTGCTATGCACAGTTTTGCGAAGAGTCGCTTGCTATGCCTGTTGTAAAGGGCAGAAAGACTGACAGCGACAAGTTTGCTGGTGCAGAGGCTACATATGCTATTGAGGCACTTATGCATGACGGAAAGGCTCTTCAGGCAGGTACTTCACATTACTTCGGTGACGGCTTTGCAAGAGCATTCGACATTCAGTTTACAAACAAGGAAAACAAGCTTGAATATCCACATCAGACTTCATGGGGCGTTACAACACGTCTTATAGGTGCAATTATCATGACACACGGTGATGACAACGGACTGGCTCTGCCACCTGCTGTTGCACCAATTCAGGCTGTTATTGTGCCTATCGCTCAGCACAAGGAAGGCGTGCTTGACAAGGCAAACGAGCTTTATGAATCGCTCAAGGCTCAGGGTATCCGTGTTAAGCTTGATGACTCAAACAACTCACCTGGCTGGAAGTTTGCTGAGTATGAGATGAAGGGCGTGCCTGTAAGAATCGAGATTGGACCTAAGGATATTGAGAACAACCAGTGCGTTGTTGTTACACGTCACAACAGAGAAAAAACATTTGTATCGCTCGATGAGCTTGCAAGCGTTATTCCTGTTAAGCTTCAGGAAGTGCATGACGGACTTTATGAGAGAGCTTTGGAAAACCGCAAGGCTAAGACATATCAGTGCAAGAGCATGGACGAGATTATCTCAGCACTCGAGAAAAACGGCGACGGCTTTGTTGAGGCTATGTGGTGCGGTGATGAAGCTTGTGAGGACGAGGTCAAGGAGAAAACTGGCGTTGGCTCACGTTGTATACCGTTTGAACAGCATGAGATCTCAGACAAGTGCGTTTGCTGCGGAAAGCCTGCAAAGAAAATGGTTCTCTGGGGCAAGGCATACTAATTTAAAGCTGAATATAGACAAAAAGAAATCCACCTGCTTTATGCAAGTGGATTTTTTTGTTATAGTTTTAATCATTAAGCCCGCCTTTTGCAAAGAACAGATCTCTTACTGCCAACGCACAGCCCGAGAGAAATCTGTGCTTGCTCTCGACTATTGACATTTCAAGCTTTTGTGCAACCTCAGTGCTTGTCACTCCTGCGACTGTCCTTTTCATAAAAGCAAACGCAAGCTCTTTTTCAAGGAAAGACATGTGGAAGATTATTCTCTGTGGTACGGTGATATAGTAAAGATTGTTAATAAGCAATGCAAGAAGCTTTGCCACTCTGTCGATTATTTTTATTACTTCCTTGTCGCCTTCACGATACGCTTTGAAAATCATATCGTCATTAATCTTGCTGCTGTCGGCGTTTGCAAGCTTATAGAGAAACGGCGTTTTATCCTTTGAAAAGACTCTTTTTATCTTTTTCATAGCAGCATAAGATGTGCATTCGTTATATACACAACCTCTGCGGCCACACTTCGGACAGACATCATCAGAGTCAGGCTCAACAATCATCTTATTGATATAATCGGTGTTTACGTTGTATGCAAGCATTTTATCATCACTTGATGTTGTAAGAAAATTGAGCTTTTGTCCAAACTGCAAAAATGCTATATCGTCAATTCCGTCAAAACGCTTTTTTGAAAAGTCGATATTTGCAATAGCTGTTCCTCTTACGGAATTGTCAAAAACCAAAGGCAAATCTGTATAGCTTTCAACGATTTTTCGCAATTCAGAATAGTCTGTTACGCCATTTACAGTTTTGATTCCCAAAAGCTCGTGAAAGCCTGAATAGATTCCAAAGCCGATTCCAAGCACCTGTGAATTTTCAAGGCAGTTGTCATCGAGTATCTCACGGATAGACTTAACGACATAGTCAGTTATTGTGTCGATGGTCTCACGAGCCTCAATAAAGGTTTTGTTACGCTTGTCCAGCACATCACCTGCAAGCGTTGTAAGACCGACGCTTATTACATTTTCGTCGATTGTAACGCCAAGTGCAAACTTATAGTGGTAGTTTATGTCGATAAGTATTTTCTTTCTGCCTCTTGGTGCTTTCTCGGCAATATGCTTATACTCGCCTATTTCAACGATTATGCCCTGCTCCATCATCTCATTTGTGATGATTGTAACTGCTGCTCTTGTAAGCTCAAGGGTGTTTGCTATATCAATTCTTGAAGTCGGGCCACGCTGTTTAAGTATCTTGAGAATCTGCATTCGATTCCGTCTTTTAAGATCGTGCTTACTTATACCAAACTGTTCCATTTATGTTTCCTCCGATATATTAAAGCTACGGATTGTTTTGTGCCAAAAATTCAAAAGTGCATATACTCTATGCACTTTAGCTTCATCATTATATCAGACAAAAATGAACAAATAGTTAAATATGCTTGCACATTTAACATTTAATTTTTTGTTTACAGTTAGTTAAAGAATATCGCTTTCGTCGATGTCGTCCTCGATTTCTTCACCGTTTAAAATTGCACGAAGCGTTTCAACTTCTTCATCTGTGAGTGTGATACCCTTGCCCATTCTTGTGTGGTCAGGATTCCACTCTCTCAAGTCATATTTAGGCTCTCTTTCGTTCCAGCTTACAAGGTTAAGCTCTTTTGTCCAGCCTTTTGCATTCTCTGAAATAACGCCCAATGTTTCTGTGATTTCAAATTTAAGTTCTGCCATAATTAAACCTCCAAAATTATATAAAGAGCTACTGCTCATTATTTACACTGTCTTTTTCCTTTTGAGCTTTGAGCCAATCATTGCCCAGAGGCTCTTGAAATTCAGCACCATTATTACTATAAACAGTACCGGTAATGATATATATGAAAACAGTTTTGTTTTTACATAAGGCTGTGCGACGTTTATACCTGTCATTATTGCAAGCAAAATGTTATTTATTATCATCTTTCTTACTTTCAAATCAAACGGTATTATCTTTCTTGAATCAACGGCTCTTATGATAAAGACTGTCATATAGCTGACGATTGTTGAAATTGCAGGACCGTAAAGCCCGATTCTTGGTATAAGGATTATATTCAGTCCGATGTTTATTATTCCCGAAAACATACTCGTTACCATTGATCTTTTGGTTTGCTTTGATGCAAGATAAATAGTGCCGAGAAATGTCGTGAAGCATGAGAACACCGATGAATATATGAGTATCGGTGAATACATTACCGAATCCTGAAAGTCCTTGCCGAGCCAGATTGCTGTAAGCGGCTGAACAATCATCAGACAGCCTGCTGCCAGCACATAAAGCAGACACTGGTTGAGGTTAAAGACGTTGGTGTAAAACCTGTCCCTGTCCTCAGAATCGTTTTCCAGAATTGCGGACATATTCCATGCTTGTCCAAACATGAAATAAACCGTTGCAACGAGATTTGGTATTTTATATGATGCTGAGAGTATACCGTTTTTTGCACTGCCGAGATAATGGGTTGTCATAAATGTATCCGAGCTGTTTGTTATCAGCCAGAGAATCTGTGCAGGAATAAGCGGTATTGAATACTGCAGCATTGTACGCAAAAGCTCACGGTCAATATGCTTGAAGTCATAATATCTCCAGAGCTTTGCGGTGATTGTCAGAAATACAACTGAGATAAGGTCAGAAACTATAATCGAGAGCAGATATCCTGTATTGCCCATTTTAAACCCTATCATGAACAGAATTGTTCCGACAAGGGTGAAAAATGTTGTGAGAATACCATTTATCGCAAAGAGCTTGACCATTTCCAATGCTCTTACAAACGTTGAATAGACAAGCTTTAAGCTTGATGAGAAAATATAGACATACAAAAGCAGCGAATAGCCACTCAGATACTTGTCCGCAACGCCTGACAATGCAACTATAGGCATAATCACAGCAAGCACAGCAAGACCTGCTACACAGACAATGTTACCGAGCGAAAAGACCTGTTTTTTGTCATAAGCCTTGTCAAGACCAAATCTTATTATCGCTTCGCTTATCGTCAGCGTTACAAGAGGCTGCATCCAGTTTGCAATCTGGGTTATAACATCGTTGATACCCATTTCTGCTTGTGTGAGGTAATTTGTATACACATTTACAAGCAGTATTACAAGCAATTTGGAGCTGAACGAGCCTATAGCAAATATTATTGTATTTGAAGCCAGCTTTTTATAGCTGCTTTGTACAACTTCTTCAGCCATAATATCTTTATCCTTTATTTAGTGTTAGTTTATTAAGAATTATTATACCACACTTTTTCGCTATTTGCAAATTACTATAAAAATTGCTTAATTACAAAAAATATAACGCCAAGATGATAAATTATTCATATTTTTATTGTAAACTTTAATTTGTATGTTATAAACTTTTGAAAAGAGTGTTTTTATTGGAATATGGTTTTATTATCGGTCAGCGTATAGCGATTATGGTTATTATCTTTGTAATCGGTGCTATATGCTACCTTAAAGGGCTTATTACTAAAAATGGCACAAAACAGCTTTCAGCCGTTGAGCTAAACCTTGTAAACCCTGTTTTGATCTTCATGTCATATCAAAAAGACTATGACAGCAAGATGGTGCATAATCTGCTCTGGGCATTTTTGCTTTCGGCAATATCGTTTGTTGTGGCAATAGCTTTAAGCTATCTGCTTGTAAGCAAAAAGAGAAAATCATTCTCGGTTGAGAGATTCTCCATTGTCTATTCAAACTGCGGATTTATCGGAATACCGCTGATAAACGGACTGTTTGGTGCGGAGGGTGTGCTATACCTCACGGCATATATAACGCTGTTTAATTTTCTTGTGTGGACACACGGGCTTATGACGATGAAAGAGCAAATCGACTTCTCGTCATCAATAAAGGCACTTAAGTCACCGGCGGTTATTGCGATATTCTTAGGGCTTATATGCTACTTCGCAAGGCTGCATCTGCCGAGTGTGCCGTCACAGGCGTTGCAATACATATCCGACATGAACACACCACTGGCGATGATTATTGCCGGTGCAACGGCAGCACAGTCAAACATACTCAAGGTTTTCAGCAAGCCGAGAAACTATGTTCTATGCCTTTACAAGCTAATGCTGATACCGCTTGCAGCATTTTTGGTGACACGGCTAATTGGCGTGCCGTCAATGGTATGCACCTGCGTTACAATCGCATCTGCCTGCCCTGTTGCGACCACAGGACTTATGTTTACATTAATGCTCGACAAGGACGCAGAAAAATGCTCCGAGCTGTTCTCGATGTCAACCCTGCTGTCAGCACTGACCTTGCCTGTGATAACGGTTATTGCAACGATATTCAGCTAATACACAAAGCAAAACAGACAACCCTGCTATTTCGGGCTGTCTGTTTTTATATGCCAAAGTGACGGGAAGGTGATTGTCATTCTTATTATTTCATCTTCCTTTTGCTCAAATTTCAGCGACTTTGTATTTAACATCAGTCGTTGGAAAACCGACAACAATTTTGGGTCTGTAAGCCAGACATAGTTAAGTGTCGGTTGACATTCCGCCGTTAAAGCAGTCGTCTTCTCAAACTCATTTATTTCCGATTCATACGATATGATTTCTACATCTTTCAAAAGATAGTCAAAAAGAACGCAACATTTTTTCAGGATTTCATAATCTCTTTCGCAAAATTCATACTTGTCCGCAAACTCTTTCTTTGCCTCTTCTACTACAAAGTTGATTGTATCAAAGCTTGTCATTCTCATAGCTGTTCCTCCCATATATATTCTGCTAAATCGTTGAACCCAAAGACCATTTCCGTTTTGCCGTGCAGCTTTGGTATGACTTCAAAGTTGTCCGACAACATCAGGGCTGTCATAAAGGCTGGTGTGTTGTAAATTACAATGCTGTCGCCTTCGACTGACACACCACCACAGGATCTGAATGGCTCGTGAAGCTCTAAATTTACAGTCACGTTCTCGCCACCTGTTGTATCTCTGAGCAGCTTATAGACGTACATAACCTTTTGCACTTCACGAGGGTTGACTATTGAATCAAACATGCTGTCAAAGTCAAGCATCTTTCCGTTGTTTGTAATCGTTCTTAGCATTTCGAAAAAATCATCAACCTCTGAATCTTCATTTTGATTCTTGTAATTCTCCATCATAAAATAAATCCTTTCTTCTCACTCTTCCCCGAACCTTACGCACTCGGGTCTGTGCGGTTTAGTTTTACAGCCTCCTTTCACATTACTGCCACATCACAGCTGACACCTCCTCCCTTTAATATGTACAAGGGGTGACACTCACTCTCTCGCTACAACTGAAACGCAACTTAACACCTCCTTACACTTGTAAGGTAGTTCGAGGGGGGTGTTCCCTCAATATACTACAGTAAGTGTCAGTGTGCTTTTATAAAAATGGGCGAAATTGTGTGGACAAAGTGTGTAGATTTGTGCGATATATTATGAAGATTGTGAATATATTATTTCCACATATTTGACAGAGTGTGATTTATGTGCTGATATGACACGGAATGTAAACCTTCCGTAAACTGTTTGTGCAATTATTATGACATAAAAAATCCCCCGAATAATCGGAGGATTTTCAGTATTGTTTTATTCTGTTTTTTTGACTATTTTAAGCTCGGAGTGATAACGCCCCAGCCGTCTTTTATTGTCTTTCCAAGCCACCACTCGTAGTCCTTGTAGTCCTTGTTTGCTTCAAGGCCGGTGCCGTCAACATTCTTTGATGTGCGGAAATTCATCTTGAAGAGTGCAATCTGTGTGTACTTTCCGTCAGGATTGAGCTTGTTTGCCTGTGCTTCATCATTTGACGCTTCATCGCCTGCATAAGTAATGCTCTTTAGCTCAAATCCGTCCCATGCAGCAAACTGACACTTAATCTGTACAACAGAATCATTTAAGTCTTCCTTCGTGAGCTGTTCTGACTTGCCTAAGTCAATCTTAACTGGCTTGTCAATCGCAGTTTTAAGATATCCCTCAAATGTCAGACCCTTATCATTTATTAGCTTTGCAACCTTTGTGTCGTCGATATAGCGGATATGCCATGGCTCGTAGCCGTATCCTGTGATATGCTCCTTGCCATCTAAGTAACGGAGTATGAAGCCATAATCAGCAAGCTTTGAGTGAATCTTTTCCCAGATGTCAGTGTATTTGATCATCTCATCATTTTCAACTATATCCTTGCCGTCAACGATAAGATACAAGTCAAGTGCAAGTCCTGTATGATGCTCTGAATAGCCTGGCTTTGCAACTGTCTTTTTAGCATAGTCAGCACCAAAGTCCTTGGTGAAGCTCTCCATGATTCGTTCCTGATCCTCAACACTTCTGCATGCTGAATCAAGGTCAACGTAAATCTTCTCCTTTTCAAGATCTGCCTTAAGCTTCAGGTATGCATCATAGGCTTTTTTCTCTACTTCAACGTCATCGCCGACTGAATTTGTGAAATGAGTTGTTTCAAGATTTTCTTCCCAGTCATCAGGAAGTGCATGAGTTTTGTTTACGAGTGCCATATAGTCGATGCTCTTGCCTGCCTTTGAAGACGCATCAGCTATTGTTTTAGCCTTGTTGTTTGTAGCAATCTCCTTGCCACAGCCTGTGAAAACGATTGCCAGTACAACGCAAAGAATGATGCTTATAAGTCTTTGTTTTTTCATGAAATATTATTCCTTTCTGCTAATATTTAAGCTACTGCTGATGAGCTATCTGCTGCAGATGCAAGCGACTGAGCCACCTGCACTCCACGAGGAACATATCTTTCGTAAATCAGAATAGTGTCCTCAATTGAGATAAACTCTCCGTCAGATCTTGCCGTTACACAAATATAGTTTTTACCCTCATAGTCAAGCTGTGTTGAGAGAGTATATTTTGCTTCGGTTGTAAAGCCTGTTTTACCGCCGATTATATCTCCGCCACCTTCAACGTAATAGCCGTCAAGTCGCATTGTAAGTATGTTTGTAAGCTCAAGTCCTTGCTTGTGCTGTGGTGTTCTTGATGTGCGGTATGTAGTTGTTGTGAGAATCTTTTTGCAGATATCGTTGTCCATAGCATACTTCAAAATCATTGCCATGTCTTCGCAGGTTGAATAATGGTATTTATTATGAAGTCCGCTTGCGTTTACAAAGTGAGTGTTTTTAAGTCCAAGCTCTTTTGCCTTGTCGTTCATCATTGTTACAAATGCTCTCTCTGAGCCTGCAACGACATTGGCAAGCCCAACCGTACCATCGGCACCACTTGTCAGAATAGCTGCATTCATAAGGTCCTCTACTGTTACCTCTTCGCCTGCAGAAAAGCCTGCTCTTGAAGCGTCCTCCTCAACCAGCGGGTCAATATCATTAGCCGAGAATTTATATTTAGCGTGGATATCGTCAATGTTTTCTGCTGCGACAATAAGTGTCATTACCTTTGTGAGTGATGCAGGATACATTCTCTTGTTATAGTTCTTTCCTGCAATAATTGTATTTTCATCAGAATCTAAAAGTATAGCATAATCAGCAGTAAGAGGTCTGTCTGTGATGTTTTTGTAGCTTGCAGCTTTTTCGGGATATTCCATTAATGTTTCAGGTTCAGGCGGAAGCTCAGGCTCTGATGATTCAAGCTTTTCAACGGCTGAACTCTCTGCAACCGATTCGACAACCGCAGGAATGTTCTTGTTATCCGTTATCTTGTTTTGGTCCATAATCATTATAGCACCTGTTCCGACAGCAATAGCAAGTATGCCAATCAGCACTGCTACTACAGCTACACCTCCACTGCTTTTTCCAGCCATTTAAACTCTCCTCTTTCCCTATATTATTTATCTTCTGAAACGCTGTAAATCAGGTTTAAAAATGCACTGAATTCAATGTTTCTGAAGTCATCTTCGCTTACATCATACTCATCAAGGTCGTCTGATGTTATTCCACGTTCCTTGCAAACTTTCTTGCAGAATGTCAGCTTTTCATCTTTTGTCATATCGCCAAAGTCTGCCATTTTCACAAGGAAAGATGTATCAAAATAAGACTTGTCCGCTGTCAGCTCAAAGCTGTCAATCGTTCTTGTTTCGTTAACATCGTCTTCGCCTTCGATTGAATATGTGAGGACACACTGCTTTAAGTCGCCTGTTTTAACATCAAACACGAATGTTATATATGTAATGTATGACTCGCCTGTAAAAATATAGCGTTCAGCGGTTGTGCCTTGCGGAAGCTCAACCTCGATATCTTCACTTCTTGGGAGATTTCGGTTTACAACCTCTTCAATGATACTAAGCGGTGGCTTTGCATCAGTTTTCTGATACATACCAGTTGCGTTATCAAAGTTATATGTTTTTCCTTCAGCAGAAATAATGCCATAGCTTCCTGCTTTTTCCTGCTGAATCTGATACACATTTTTATTGTCAACGGCTCTTACAAGCTTCATTTCCTCATCGCTGTTGTCAGCTTTAACGGTACATTTCATTGTATAAGTACCCTGCTTTATTTTCTCAGCAACAGCGTTTAAGTACTTGCCGATATTTGATTTTTCAGCTTTTGATGAGCTGTCTGCAACCGACTGAGCCACTGATGAAGCGGACTTTTCATTTTTGTCAGATGATGCTTTATTATCCTTTCCGCAGCTTGATAACACAAGAATTGAAGCTGCAAGACATATACATACTGTTTTGTTTAATATACGCATTTTTCTATCCTTTCTTAATCCATAAATACTGCAAATATTATACACCCTTGGCAAAAATAAGTCAAGAATAAACCATGTCAATACATAAAAAACTATAATCCAAAAAAGTGGTTTCGGTATTTTTTTGCCGAAGCCACTTTCCGTTTGGTTTTATACTTATTAATTTAAGCTTACATAAGATGCAGGGTTAAGAAACATTCCCTGATATCTGATTTCAAGGTGAAGATGGTCACCTGTTGAATATCCCGTTGAGCCCATAGTGCCGATTACATCACCCTTATTAACCACAGCACCGTCGCTGACGTTAAGTGATGTAAGGTGTCCGTACAGGCTTATAAAGCCGTTGCCGTGGTCGATGATGATATAGTTTCCATATCCTCCGCCACAGCCACAGGATTTCTCCTTGCCATAATTGTGCGGACAAGATGAATTGCTCCTGATTACCGTACCCGCCTCAACTGCATGGATTGCGGTGCCTTTGCTGCCTGATATATCCATACCTGTATGATATGAACCCCAACGCTCTCCAACGCCTGAGGATATATAATATGAGCCAGGCACAGGCCACGAGAATTCATATTTGCACTCGCTGTCAGGTATCTCTTCGCCGTTTGCAATTCTCTCGCTTATGCTCTCACGCAGAGATTTCAAAGCATCATTTGCACTAAGCTCGGCAGCTTCTCTTGCGGTGTCGTTTGATGAATTGCCATAAGAGCTTGTCAGAATGCCCGACAAATCAGCTTCAAAGGCTTTTCGCTCGTTTATATACTCCTGATTTTTCTTTTCAAGTGCTGCCTTTTGCTTTTCATAATCAGCCTTTTGCTGTTTGCTGCTGTTATAGAGCTTGTTTAACTTTTTCTTTTCGCTTTTCAGCTCTTTATACTGCTCATCAAACACAGCTTTCTGATTATTAAGCGATTCCAATGCTCTGTCATAGTCCTTTTTTGCGGAAACCAGCTTGTCGATAATCTTATTGTCATGGTCAGCAACACGCTTAATAAGCTCGACTCTCATAAGGACATCATAAAAGCTGCCTGCTTCCAAAAGCACGCTTGTATAAGAGCTTTCTCCAGCGATATACATAAGCCTTATTCTCTTTTTAAGGCGGTCTGTATTCTCATCTATTTCCTTTTGCTTATCGGCAACCTGTCGCCTGCTTGAGGCTATGTCAATCTCAAGCTTGGTCATATAGGAATTTAAAACTTCAATCTTTTTATTAACCGAGTCGATCTTCTTTTTTATAAGCTTTTGTTCTGTTTTTTTATTTTCTATGTCTTTCTCTGCTGCCTTTATCTGACTGTCCAGCTTTTCTTGTTCTTTAGCTATATCCTGCAATTTATCGGCATACATCGACACATCATAAGCATCGTCAGCGTTTACCGATATGCGTTTGTCTGATTTGCCTGCAAACACACTTGCACATATAGATACCGACAGGATAAATGCTAAAAAACGTTTCAGCATTCCTAATCTACCCATAGAAAACAACTGCTCCTTTTATTTGCTTTTTATACGTAATTCTGAGGGTCCATTGCAACGCCGTTAAGTCTTACCTCGAAATGCAGGTGAGGACCTGTTGAGAAGCCTGTTGAGCCAACTGTACCAAGCACATCGCCTTGATTTACGGTTTGTCCAACACTTACGGTTATGCCTTGTGAATGGCCGTACAATGTCCAGTATCCGTTACCGTGGTCTACGATACAATAGTTACCATATCCGCCGCCACAGCCACAGCTTCCGTTTTTGCCATAGTCGTGAGTACAATAATTCTCAACACGGATTACAGTTCCCGCAGCCGCAGCACAAATCTTTGCACCACGGATATTGTCGGAATAGATATCAATTCCTGAGTGATATGCACCCCATCTCCAGCCAACGCCGTATGAAATGTGATAGAATCCCGGAACAGGCCATGTGAACATTGACTTATCTTTGTAACCATGGTCAGCATTGTTTGTTGAGCCTTGTGTTGTGTTGGTAGTAACACCAGTTGATGCGTTGCTGCCTGCACTCCAGCCATTTTGTGCAGCGAGTGCTGCCTGACGCTGTCTTTCTTCCTCTTCACGACGCTTTCTTTCTTCTTCCTCTTTTTGCTTGATTGCCTGCTGTTCTTTATAAAGCTTTTGCAAATCAGCTTCAAATGCGTCATGTTCTTTTGCAAGCTGTGCCTTATTCTTTTTATATGCAGCAGCGTCAGCTCTGAGCCTTGCCTCTGTTGCTTCGCTCTGTGCATACAAATCATCGAGCTTGTCCTTATGCTTTTGCTGTTTGTCCTTTTCCTGCTGCTGTACTTTCAGCTTCTGCTCGAGAGTTTTCTTGTTCTCTTCAAGCTTTTTCTTTTCAGCTTCATACTGCTTTTTAAGCTCGACAAGATTATTTATCATATTATTGTCATGGTCTGCAACTTTTTTTACAAGCTCAATTTTCATCAGCATATCGTAAAAATCATCAGCACCGATAAGAATATCTGTATATGAGCTTGTGCCTGAAACATACATAACTCTTATTCTCTTTTTAAAGTCCTCAACGCCCTTTGTTATCTGAGCTTCTTTTGTTTTGATATTCTTCTCGCTTGTAGCAATACTCTTTGTGAGGACATTAATTTCCTTTTGATACTGATTGATTTTGTCGTCATACTTCTGGATAGTTTTTTCTACGACATTAATCTGCTGGCTGATGTTTTCCTGTGTTTCAGCTTCGGCATCAGCACCCTGATTTGCAGAATTAATTTTTGAATCCAGATCACTCTGCTGTTTTTCAAGGGCATCAATTTCCTGCTGTGCTTTTTTGATTGCGTCAGCATTTTTCTTTGCCTCAGCACTCTGTGCCGAAACAATTATATTGCTGTCCTTTTTTATGTAGTCCTTGCTGCTTGTAATCACCGTTACAGCAGAAATAATTGCTATTGAAAACGCCAGAAGTCTTTTCATCAGTCCGACTTTTTTCATACTATAGCCTTCCTTTCGCAAAGCTTTAATAAGCTTCCTCTGTCAACGACATAATGTCGAAATAGTTTGTTTCATAATACAGGCAGGTCAAATCACCCATAAAGTATGATAAGCCTGCCCCTATTTACACATATAACAGTGGAGGCATTCCCCCGTTGTCTGTCTTTTTATGTCTATACTACACCTTAAGATGCTTTCCTATACTGATTGATGTACCAACTGCACCAATGAACGCACCTGCAATTGCATAAGCGATTGTTACAGGCCAGAATATATCCTTGAATGAATACAGCGACTTAACACCAAGTATATTCCAGATCTTAAAGTCTTCATTCAATATGCTGTAAAGTCCGTTATATGCAAACATTGTCAGCAGAAGTGCCACACCTGCGGCAAAGATTCCGACTACCATACCCTCGATAA
Organism: Ruminococcus sp.; assembly: GCA_017458445.1. Classification (GTDB taxonomy): domain Bacteria; phylum Bacillota; class Clostridia; order Oscillospirales; family Ruminococcaceae; genus FB2012. The sequence goes on from JAFTAX010000081.1 coordinate 18,950, forward strand.
AGAATGGTATTCTGATGAATCTGTTGTTTGCACCAACATATTTCATGATGTTAATCTCTTTACGTCTTGCGAAAACACTTGCTCTTGTTGTGTTTGATATGATTATCATACAAACGATGATGAGTGCTAAAACTATTGCACCCGAAATCATAGCAACTACTCTTCTTATGCTTACCAGAACATCAGCAAATGCTGTCGGAGATTTTGTTGACTCAACGCTGTCAAAGGTGTCAATCTGTGTAGTTGTTTCATTCATCTTTTTGATGTCAACTACTGTAATCCTGTAAGTATCAGGAAGTGGATTGTCGTCAGCATACTGGAAGAATGACTTTTCTTCTTCTGTCATGCCCTTAAGCATATTCTTCCAAGCTTTTTCCTTTGAATAGAACTCAACCTTGTTTACGTTAGGAATTGCTTCGAGCTTCTTTCTAAGCTCTGCCTGATCCTTTTTGTCAACATCGTCCTTTATCTGAACGATAACTTCACTTTTTCCTTCAATACCACCTATAATACGGTTCAGGTTTATTGAAAACAGCACTGATAAACCTACCATAAGCAGTGAAACCAGTATGATACAAAATGAAGCGAATGACATCATACGGTTTGTCCATATACTCTTAAGACCTTGTCCGGTAAGGTATCTAACACTACTAGCTTTCATTTGAACCTCCTATAAACTCGTCAAACGCAATACTTCCCTTGTTGATATTGATAATACGTCCTCCGAATGAACGAACAAGGTCATGCTCGTGAGTAACCATTAGGATTGTGGTTCCGCATTCGTTGATACCTTTAAGAAGGTCTACTATTTCATAAGAAAGTGCAGGATCTATATTTCCTGTAGGCTCGTCCGCAATAATAAGCTGCGGGTCATTGACCAACGCTCTTGCAAGAGCTACTCTCTGCTGCTCACCGCCTGATAATTCAGTCGGATAAGCTTTTGCTTTATGAGAAAGACCTACAAGGCTTATTACATAAGGTACTCTTGATTTTATATACTTTACAGGAGCATCAATTACTCTCAGTACGAATGCAACGTTTTCATAAACGGTCATTGTAGGGATAAGTCTGAAGTCCTGAAATACAACTCCGATAGTACGTCTTAGCTTCGGAATCTTTCTTCTTCTGAGTTTATTAAGATTAAATCCATTTACAAGTACTGTACCAGAAGTAGCGTCGATTTCCTTCAGAATAAGCTTTATAAGTGTAGATTTTCCGGCACCTGATGGTCCGACTACAAAAGCAAAATCTCCGTCATTGATTTTTAAGTTGACGTTGTGAAGAGCATCAACACCGCTTGAATATGTTACAGAAACATCATTAAATTCAACCAAGTTAATTTACACCGCCTTAATAATTCAGGGTTGCCCCTGACTGCAGTCTGTCTTAGAATTTAACCGGATTAGCGGATAAGTATTTCTTAACCATGAGTGCTATTTTAAAGATAATAGCGTGGTCAAACTCTCTAAGATCAAGTCCTGTCAGCTTTTTGATTTTTTCAAGTCTGTATACAAGTGTATTTCTATGTACAAACAGCTTTCTTGAAGTTTCTGATACATTCAGGTTGTTCTCAAAGAACTTCTGAATTGTAAACAAGGTTTCGTGGTCGAGTGAATCAATTGAACCTTTCTTGAAAACTTCCTTCAAGAATGTGTCACAAAGAGTTGTCGGCAGATGATAGATAAGTCTTGCGATACCAAGATTGTCATAAGAAACGATAACCTTGTCTGTATCAAAAACCTTGCCGACTTCAAGTGCAATCTGTGCTTCCTTGAATGAACGTGCAAGCTCACGCACACCCTCTACAACAGTACCGATTCCAACATTTACTCTTGTGTAGAATTCGCTGCTGAGAGTATCTGAAATAGATCTTGCAAGCTTTTCCAGATCCTTTGGAGTAATGCTTGCAGCAACTTCCTTTACAAGCACGATATCAGATTCTGTAATGTTGAACACAAAATCCTTTGACTTGTCAGGAAACAGGTTCTGGATAATATCGAATGCAGAAACATCGTTTGATGAAATAATTCTTATAAGCAGAACTACTCTTGAGATGTCCGAGCTGAAGTGAAGCTCTCTTGCCTTAACCTGAATATCTCCAGGAAGAATATTATCAAGCACTACATTCTTGATAAAGTTATTTCTGTCGTACTTTTCATCATAATACTGCTTTATGCTGGAAAGGGTTATTGCAAGAATATTGGCATACTTTGCTGCAGCCTCATCTACACCCTCAACAAAAACTGCATAATCCGGCTTCATGTGTGAACCAAATGGTTTATATGTATAGCCGTCACGCACAAACAAATCATGTGAGTCGCTTATATCAAGGGATACGAACTCGTTTGTTGAGCCTATTTGTGCAAGCTCTGAGCATGCAATTATTGTTGCATTATCATCAATTACGCCGATTACGCAATCCATTGTATCACGCATCTGATGAACTACGCTTTGAAATAATCTGTTTGACATATAATTTTCCCCTTTACCTGCAAAAGTATTGTGCATAGTTTTTTATTTGCACTATGCTTACATATAAACATTATAACAAAAAACGATTTATTTTGCAAGTGTTTTATAGTAAAAATGTTCAAAAACTTTTATCGGGCAGTTTTACGGGACCTGTTTGCCCTAACTTATTACAAATTGTAACATATTTTTTGCCTTATTGTGTGAACTTTCTGTTAAATCCATCAAGTTGCACAGGGATTTCTCTGTCCTATAAAGCAAATTGCACATAAGCGTGTAACCTTGTTGTAACTTATGAACATTATGTGAATTTTGCTTTCCAACTCTTTATTGGTGCAAAAAACTGCACTATTCTGGCAATAATCGGGCTATCCGAAATAGCCCTTGACATATTATTAAATATGCTATACAATATTAATAATATATTATAAGGAGAATGTTAAATGCTTAATACCGAAAAAACAATGGATAAAATCGTTGCTCTTTGTAAAAACAGGGGCTTTGTATATTCAGGAAGTGAGATTTATGGCGGTCTTGCTAACACATGGGACTATGGACCATACGGCGTAGAGCTTAAAAACAACATCAAGAAAGCTTGGTGGAAAAAGTTTGTACAGGAAACACCGCTTAACGTTGGTCTTGACTCTGCAATCCTTATGAACCCTGAAACATGGGTAGCTTCAGGACATCTTGGTGGTTTTTCAGATCCGCTTATGGACTGCAAGGCTTGTAAGACACGTCACAGAGCTGACAACCTTATTGAAGATTTTGACGGCACAAATCCTGCTGGCTGGACAAATCAGCAGATGATGGATTACATCAAGGAAAAAGGCATTGTTTGTCCTGAATGTGGCAAAGCTGATTTTACAGACATCAGACAGTTCAACCTCATGTTCAAGACTTTCCAGGGTGTAACTGAGGACTCAAAGGCTGAGCTTTATCTTCGTCCTGAAACTGCACAGGGTATCTTTGTAAACTTCGCCAACATTCAGAGAACCTCGAGAAAGAAAGTACCTTTTGGTGTCGGACAGATTGGTAAATCATTCAGAAATGAAATCACACCTGGTAACTTTATTTTCCGTGTAAGAGAATTTGAACAGATGGAGCTTGAGTTTTTCTGCAAGCCTGGTACTGACCTTGAATGGTTCCAGTACTGGAGAACATACTGCAAGGACTTCCTGCTCGGACTTGGCATCAAGGAAGAAAACCTCAGACTCAGAGACCACGATCCTGAAGAGCTTTGCTTCTATTCAAAGGCAACAACCGACTTTGAATATCTCTTCCCGTTTGGCTGGGGCGAGCTTTGGGGAATTGCTGACAGAACTGATTATGACCTTACACAGCACATGAACCACAGTGGCAAGTCGCTTGAATACTTTGACCCTGAAGACAATTCAAAATACATTCCATACGTTATTGAGCCGTCGCTTGGTGTTGAAAGACTGTTTTTGTCAATTGTTACTGAGGCTTATGACGAAGAGGTTATTGACGCTGAAAAGAACGATGTTCGTACAGTAATGCGTCTGCATCCTGCACTTGCACCTGTAAAGGCTTGTGTGCTTCCATTGGTGAAGAAGCTTAAAGAACCTGCACAGGAGCTTTTTGCACAGCTTTCAAAGAAGTTTGCAATCGAATATGATGAGGCAGGAGCAATCGGTAAGAGATATCGCCGTCAGGACGAAATTGGTACACCGTTCTGTATCACATATGATTTTGACACACTTGATGACCACTGTGTAACTGTTCGTGACCGTGACACAATGGAGCAGGAAAGAATAAACATTGATGAGCTTGAGGCTTATATCGAAAGCAAGCTGGCTTACTAATCAATATGCAAAACCATCGGAGCAGTATTTTACTGCTCCTTTTTTGTGCTTAGCACTTGCGTTATTATGAAATCTTTGGTATAATGTTTGTATCATATTATAAAAAAGGAGCGTAAAACATGACAAGAGAGCAAATCTTGATGCTTGTTTCTATTGTACTTTATCTCTTGCTGATACTGTATATCGGAATCAAGTTTGCAAAGAAAAACAATACTGTCCATGACTTTTATCTCGGTGGAAGAAAGTTGGGTCCACTGGTTACTGCAATGAGTGCCGAAGCTTCAGATATGAGTAGCTGGCTGCTTATGGGACTTCCAGGCGTTGCATACTTAAGCGGTATCTGTGACGCAGGCTGGACAGCTCTGGGACTTGCAATCGGTACATATATTAACTGGCTGATTGTTGCAAAGCGTCTTAGAAACTACTCACACCATTGCAACAACTCAATCACTATACCGGACTTTTTCTCAAACCGTTACCGTGACAAGAAGAATATTCTGCTTGGAATTTCAGCACTTATTATCGTAGTATTCTTTATTCCTTACACAGGTTCAGGCTTTGCTGCTTGCGGAAAGCTTTTCTCAAGCTTGTTTGGAATTGACTATCACGTTGCAATGATTGTCAGTGCTTTGATTATTATTGCATACACTTCACTCGGTGGATTTCTTGCAGCAAGTACTACCGACTTAATCCAGAGTATTATCATGTCAATTGCACTTATAGTTATTCTTGGCTTTGGTGTAAGCGTTGCAGGCGGCTTAGATGCTGTTATCGACAACGCAAAGAGCCTGCCGGGTTACTTATCAATGCACGCAACACATGACCCTGCAACAGGTGCTTCATCGGGCTATGGCTTTATCACAATTGTTTCAACAATGGCCTGGGGACTTGGATATTTCGGTATGCCTCACATTCTTTTGAGATTCATGGCTATTGAGGACAGCAAGAAAATCAAGACTTCAAGAAGAATTGCAAGTATCTGGGTTGTAATTTCACTTACAGGCAGTATTTATTGGTATTATCGGTCTTGCAATAAGCAAAACTGGTAAAATTGAAACTCTCGAAGGCTCACAGTCTGAAACAATAATCGTTAAGATTTCAAGCCTTTTGAGTACATACGGTGTCATACCAGCACTTATCGCTGGTGTTATACTTGCTGGTATTTTGGCATCAACAATGTCTACATCAGACTCACAGCTTCTTGCTGCATCATCAAGTGTTTCTCAGAACATTATGCAGAAGGTTTTGAAAATCAAGATTTCTGAAAAGGCATCAATGATCGTTGCAAGAATCACACTTGTTGTTATTGCTATTATCGGTATCATCATTGCATGGGATCCTGACAGCTCGGTATTTGGTATCGTATCATTTGCATGGGCAGGATTTGGTGCAACATTCGGACCTGTAATGCTGTTTGCATTGTTCTGGAAGCGTTCAAACAAGTATGGTGCAATTTCAGGCATGGTAGTCGGTGGCGTTATGGTATTTATATGGAAATACGTTATCAGACCACTTGGCGGTGCATGGGATATATATGAACTTCTCCCTGCATTCATCTGTGCATCGGTAGCAATCGTTCTGGTTTCACTTCTCACAAAAGCTCCTGAAAAGGAAATCGTTGATGAGTTTGAAGAAGTAGTTGCTATGAAATAATAGCTGCACAAAAAATAAAAGCTGTTATGCTTTATGCATAGCAGCTTTTTTGTGTTTATTATAGCAAATCTGCGATATCGAGTATAAGTTTTTCGGATTTTTCCCAGCCAAGACATGGGTCTGTGATTGATTTTCCGTAGACACTTTCTGTAGGCTTTTGTGCACCGTCCTCGATATAGCTCTCAATCATGAAGCCTTTGACAATCTTGCTAATATCGTCAGAATGACGCATTGAGTGCAGCACTTCTTTACAGATTCTCGGTTGCTCAAGATATTGCTTTCCTGAATTGCTGTGGTTTGTGTCGATTACCACAGCAGGGTTCTCATAATCACCCTCAGCATAAAGGCTTGCAAGTAGCTTCAAATCCTCATAGTGATAGTTAGGGTGCGACCTGCCGTCCTTATCCACATATCCCCTCAAAACAGCGTGTGCAAGCGGATTGCCTGTTGACTCAACCTCCCAGCCTCTGTATAGGAATGTATGACTGTTCTGGGCTGCAGTGATGGAATTCATCATTACCGATAAATCACCACTTGTCGGGTTTTTCATTCCCGCAGGTACGTCCATTCCGCTTGTTGTGATTCGGTGTTGCTGGTCCTCAACGGATCTTGCACCGACTGCACTGTATGAAAGCAAGTCCGAGAGGTATCTGTAGTTCTCGGGATAAAGCATTTCATCAGCACAGGTAAAGCCTGTTTCTGCAATAGCTCTTGTGTGAAGCTTTCTTATTGCGATAAGTCCCTCAAGCATATCCTCGCCTTTTGTAGGGTCAGGCTGGTGAATCATGCCCTTATATCCAAGACCAGTTGTTCTCGGCTTGTTTGTATATATTCTCGGGATAATGATTATCTTATCCTTAACCTTTTCCTGCACGTCCTTTAGCCTGTAGATATAGTCCATTACGGAATCTTCTCTGTCCGCAGAACAAGGTCCGATAATAAGCAGGAATTTATTACTTTCGCCTGTAAAGACTTTTCTTATCTCTTCATCACGTTTTTCTTTATAGGCTATAATGCTTTCAGACAGTGGAAACTGTTCTTTTATCAGCTTTGGAATGGGTAGCTTCCTTTTAAAATTCATACCCATTGGTATCTCCTCCAATTATTGAAAATGTTTTAGCTTAATTCAAATGCACCTGTATAGAGCTGATAATACTTGCCCTTTTGTGCTATAAGCGATTCGTGGTTACCACGTTCGATTATTCTGCCCTGCTCGAGAACCATGATAACATCAGCGTTTTTGATTGTGGACAATCTATGGGCAATTACAAATACCGTTCTGCCGTACATAAGTGCGTCCATACCGCTTGAGACGATAGATTCTGTACGGGTATCGATACTTGAAGTAGCCTCGTCAAGAATCATTACAGGCGGGTCTGCAACAGCCGCTCTTGCGATAGAGATGAGCTGACGCTGTCCTTGTGAAAGACCTGAACCGTCGCCCGACAGCACCGTATTATATCCGTCAGGAAGCCTTGTAATAAAACTATGTGCATTTACAAGCTTTGATGCAACGATACATTCTTCATCGGTTGCGTTAAGGTTGCCGTATCTGATATTCTCCATAACTGTCCCCGTGAACAGATTAACGTCTTGCAGTACTATGCCAAGAGAACGACGCAGGTCTGGCTTGTGTATCTTATTGATGTTTATTCCGTCATATCTTATCTTTCCGTCTGCAATATCATAAAACCTGTTGATAAGGTTTGTGATAGTTGTTTTGCCTGCACCTGTTGCTCCGACAAAGGCAATTTTCTGTCCCGGTTCAGCATAGAGAGATACATTGTGCAGAACTATCTTATCTTCTGTATAGCCAAAGTCAACATCATCAAATACAATGTCACCAGTAAGCTTTGTGTATGTCAACGTACCGTCTCCGTGAGGGTGCTTCCAAGCCCAGAGGCCTGTTCTCTCATCAGCTTCAACAAGCTCATCGCCTTCATATTTTGCATTGACAAGCGTTACATAGCCGTTGTCAACCTCAGGCTCCTCGTCCATCATTGTAAAGATTCTCTTTGCACCTGCAAGTGCCATTACAACGGCGTTTATCTGCTGTGAAATCTGTGTTATAGGCATTGTGAAGTTACGGCTGAGCTGCAAGAATGATGCAATAATACCGAGTGTCAGACCACCGATATTTCCAAGTGCCAACGCACCTCCGAACATTGCAACAAGCACATACTGCACATGACCGAGGTTACCCATGATTGGCATGAGAATGTTGACAAGCTTGTTTGCTTCAGATGCAACCTCGCAGAGATCGTCATTCAGTTCATCAAACTCCTGCTCGCACTTACGCTCATGGCAGAAGACCTTTACGACCTTCTGACCGTTTATCATCTCTTCGATATAGCCGTTTACCTTACCGAGTGATTCCTGCTGCATCATAAAGTAGCTGCCGCTTTTTGTGGTGATTTTCTTTGCAATTATCATCATAAGAAATACTGTCAGCAGCACAAATAATGTCATATAAATGCTTGTTGTCAGCATTGCAAAAAAGACGGACAAAACTGTTACTACAGTTGAGCAAATCTGTGGAATACTCTGGGTTATCATCTGTCTTAGTGTATCGGTATCGTTTGTGTAACAGCTCATTACATCGCCGTATGTATGTGTATCAAAATATTTTATCGGCAATGTCTGCATGTGAACAAACATCTCATCACGAATGTCCTTCAGCACGCCCTGTGCGACTGTTACCATGATTCTATTGTAAAACAGCGTTGCAAAAATACCGATTATGTATATCACTGCCATGATGAGAATTGCTCCTGCAAGCTCGGCAAACAAGTCGCTCTTATCTCTTATCATCGGTGTGATGTAGTCATCAATAAGAGTCTTCAGAAACAGTGAAGAGGCTACTGCTGCAACAGAGCTGATAAGGATACATACAAGCACAACAAAAAATCTTGCCTTATATCTTAAAATATAGCTCATAAGCCTTTTTAGCGTCTTGCTGTCTGGCTTCTGGATAGGACCGTGAAACTGTCCTCCGTGTGGCTTAGGCATCCTCTTCACCTCCTCTTGTCTGTGATTCATACACTTCTTTGTATATCTTGTTTGACTTGACAAGCTGTTCGTGAGTTCCAACGCCGTCGATCTTTCCGTCATCAAGAACAACGATAATATCTGCGTCCTGAATTGATGATATACGCTGTGCTACAATCAGCTTTGTTGTGTCAGGGATTTCTTCTCTGAAGGCACGGCGGATAAGAGCGTCAGTTGCTGTGTCAACCGCACTTGTTGAGTCGTCAAGTATTAAAATCTTTGGCTTTTTGAGCAAAGCTCTCGCAATACAGAGCCTTTGCTTCTGTCCGCCTGATACATTAGAACCGCCCTGCTCGATGAATGTATCATATCCGTCAGGGAACTGCGAGATAAACGAATCCGCCTGTGCAAGCTTGCAGACTCTTACCATATCTTCATCAGTTGCATTTTCGTTGCCCCAACGCAGATTGTCCTTGATAGTACCCGAGAACAGCACATTTTTCTGAAGCACCATTGCAACCTCGTTACGCAGCGTTTCGATATCATAATCCTTTACGTCAACGCCGCCGACCTGAAGGCTTCCTTCGGTTACATCATAAAGTCTTGGGATAAGCTGTACTAAGCTTGACTTTGAACTACCTGTACCGCCGATAATGCCGACCGTTGCACCTGACGGAATATCCAAGCTTACATCATCAAGACAATGTCTGTCCGCCTTTTTTGAATAGTCAAAGCAAACATTCTTAAAGCTGATACTGCCGTCTTTTACGTCATAAATCGGGTTGTCGCCGTTTGTAAGGTCGCTTTCTTCATCAAGTATCTCAACAATTCTCTCGCATGACGCTCTTGAAATAACTATCATTACAAATATCATCGAAAGCATCATAAGGCTCATAAGAATCTGTGTTGAATATGATACAAGGCTCATAAGCTCACCTGTTGTCATTGTGTCGCCGACAATGAGTTTTGCACCAAACCATGATATCAACAGCATACAGCCATACATACAAAACTGCATGAGCGGTGTGTTGAATGCAAGCATTTTTTCAGCCATTGAAAAATCATTGTATATATCCTTTGAAACGCCCTTGAATTTATCAATCTCATGGTCCTCTCTTACAAAGGATTTTACAACTCTTATTCCGTGCAGGTTTTCCTGTACAACATTATTGAGCTTGTCATATTTTTTGAACACTCTTTCAAATATTGGATGAGCATGAGTCATTATAAAGAAAAGTCCGCCGCCGAGTACCGGTATTGCAACAAGAAAAGCTATTGACAGATTTGGATTTACCATAAACGACATTACAAGCGAGAACAGAAGCATTATCGGGCCTCTTACGGCAACACGAATTGCCATCTGGTATGCATTCTGTACGTTTGTTACATCTGTTGTAAGACGTGTAACAATACTTGCGGTTGAGAATTTATCAATGTTTGAAAAGCTGTATTTCTGTACACGATAGAACATATCACGTCTTAGATTCTTTGCAAAGCCTGCTGATGCATATGCTGCGTGCTTACCTGACAATGCACCGAATGCAAGAGAAACAAGGCTTGACAAAAGCACAAGTATACCCATGTTTACGATATAGCTCATGTCGCCCTTGTCAATTCCCTTGTCTATCAAAAATGCCATAAGTATCGGGATTACAACCTCCATTACAACCTCGAGTGATACAAACACCGGGGCTAAAATGGAGTCCTTTTTATATTCCCGCACACTGCGTAAAAGTTTTCTTATCATATCTTAGTTTCTCCTTATATATTTATCTAAAGCTGTTTGCACTACAATAGTATTACATATTGCGTTCAACGAGATTTCCGAGCATCTTTTTTAAAAGAGTGCAAAGCTGCTCCTGCTCTTTTTGTGAGATTCCGTTTAGCATAATGCTTTCTGTTTCACTGCATTTCTTTATTACATTCTCGTTGTGGTCTCTGCCTTTTTTGGTGAGATATATCCGAACCTGCCTTAAGTCCTTTGTGTCAGCTTTACGCTTAACATAGCCCTCGTTTTCAAGCTTTGTTACCGCTACTGATACAGACGGCGGTGAAAAGTGCGTCAGCTTGACAAGCTGGAGCTGTGTCAGTCCGTCATCATGTGCAAGGGTAAAGAGTATCCTTCTTGAGCCGTGAGATACTTCCTTTAAATCTGATGCATGGCAGATTGTATTGTTAAACGCCTTTGAGATGTCGTTTATGTACATAGACGGCGTTGCATCATCACTTTCCAGAAGTTCCATAACATGTTTTTTGTTGAAATCATCTGTTTTTTTCATGCTTTTTCTGCTCCTCAAAAAATTAATTAGTTTTCTAATTAATTTTATCACTTATAAAAATTTTTGTCAAGGTAAAAAATTAAAAAACCTGCCAGAAAAACTGACAGGTTTTTGTACTATTTAACCTTAATTGCCTTGGTTGTGAATGCACCGTTAAAGGTCATACCATTGTAGTTTTTATAAGCCTTTACAGTGAAGTAATATGTTCTTCCGCTTGCAAGTCCTGCTTTGACAAACTGCGTATCTGTTGTACTGTCAAGCAGCTTCTGCCACTTGCCGTTTGCTGATGTTTTAAAGTATACTATATGTCCTGTTGCACCAGCAACCTTGGTCCACTTGACTACCGCTCTTCTTGTACCAGCATTTACAGTGAATTCAGCTCTTGCAGGATTTGTTGATGTCTTATAGGTATCAAAGCTAACACTTGCAATTTCCTGACCGCCTACGTTCTTATAAGCTCTTACAGCAAACCAGCACGATTTTCCTGCTGTAATATTCTTTGCTGTGAAGGAATTTGCTGTGACAGTAGCAAGTCTGTGCCACTTACCGTTCTGATGGTCATAAACGATATAGCCCTTTGCACCTGCAACCTTATCCCATGCAAGATGAACAGCATTTTGAGTTGATGTTGACCTGATGCCCGTTACCTTTGCAAGCTTTGTTACTGTAGTTGTCTGTGCAATAGACGGGCTTGTCAATGCTGTTTTGTTTTCAATCCTGTAAGCCTTGATTGCATATTTATACTCTCTTCCAGGCTTTAAGTCCTTTATCAGGAATGTGGTATTGTTGTTTGTAGTTTTTTCAATTCTTGACCATGCAGATTTAGCATTGTCATACTCATAAATCAGATAGCCCTGAGCACCCTTGACAGCATTGCACACAAGCTTCACTGCATTTGCCGAAACGGCTTTAACCTTAAATCCTGTAACATTTGCAGGCTTTGTGGTTACTTTAAGCACAGGGAATGTAGCACTTGTAATCTCCTGACCGTTTGCTGTTCTGTATGCCTTTATTGCAAAGCTGTATTGTGTGCCTGCATTAAGGTTTGCAACTCTGTATGTACCGACCTTATCAGTCTTTTTGAGAAGCTGCCAAGCCTTTGTTGAGTTGTTCTGCATATAAACATAATATCCAGCAACATTGTTATCCTGTGTCCATGCAAGGTTTATAACGCTGTCGCTTCTTGACGCAACTCTGAAGTTTGTAACTTCAGCAGGATATGATGCAATTGAATCTTTTGCAGCAGCTCCGTTTTTTTCATAATGTCCGTCAGCTTCGGAATATGTGTTGCAAAGGAAACGCCACTTATAGTTATATTCAGGGCTGTCCCATCTTGTTTCGCCGACTTCCATAAGGAAAACGCTACCGTCGATTATAACTTCGCCCCAGAAATGCTGTGTATTGCCATGTCGGTAGCCCTGAATAAGTCTTGCATCAAAGCCGAGATATATCATCATCTCAACCATTGCACCGTTATAATCAGAGCACTGACCTTTCTTCAAGACGAAAATGTTCTTTGTATGTGATGCTGTCGGAATTGGTCCGTAATACAGATTCTTTCTGATCCATTCTGCTGTATATACAACCTTGTCGGCAACAGTCATATCAGATTTAAAATGTGTTTTTGCAAAATTGCTGAGAATTGTTTTTTCTTCGCTTGTGAGTGTGTGATTGCTTACAACGTTCTTTTTGCCCTGAGTGTTGATGATGTAATATGTAGATCTGGAGTTTCTTGTTGCAGCATTAAGTCTGTTTTCAGTATCAATTGTACACTCGATAGCCGACCAATTACTGAAAGTTACAGTGCTGCCTGACTTTTTGTATGCTCTTACCTTAAAGTGATAGTTCTTTTTATAAGAAAGCCCTGTTTTTGTGTAAGTAGTCTTAGCGTTGCTTGAAATTGTAACAAGCTTGGTGTGCTCATTCCAGCAGCCACTTAAAGAATTGTTGTGTGGCACAGAGCTTGTATCACCACCGCACCAGTAAATCTGATAGCCGGTAGCATTAGTGTTTCTGTTCCATGATAAAACAGCTTTGGTTGCAAAAGACTTAAGTGTAAGCTTTGGAGTCGCAAGCGTTGTTGCACCAAATGCACTAAACGCTGTTGAAAGAATCAAGCTTACAGTCATAACAACTGCCACTGCTGCAGAAAAAAGTTTTCTCTTCATTTTGTAATTACTCCTCGATACAACATTTTATTTCAAATTTCTAATAAAAACCTTACTTTTAAACATATCATATTCTATCATATTTGTCAACGCAAAGCACGGTAAATTCACCTTTTGGTAAATCCTTCCTATAGAAGAATGTAATCCTTAAGAGCAGCGTGCATCTTTTTTGTAAAGCCGTCAACATATAACAGTTCAAGTGAGTTTGAATAATGCCCTATTCTATTTCTGATTTCAATTACGCCTTGTGCAATTTCATCGCTTATGCAAAGGCATCTTGCGATCTCGTCTGCTGATGCAGTGTTGATGTTCACCTTGCATATAGCATTAGTTTTTGCTTTAGTATTGGTTATAATAACGACAGGCTTTGTGGTGGTTGTAGTTGTTGTAATGCGGTAGATGTCTGAAACATAAAGATACAGCTTCAGCGTTTCAAGCTTTGCATCACCAATTCCTTCGACCAGCAAAAGCTCTTCCATATCCCTTATCACGCCAACACTCTGACGATATGCAATAATCCTGTCAACAAGTGAGTCGCCCAGTCCGTCAATCATGAGCAGTTGCTCTTTAGTGACATCATTTACATCTACATAAAAGTTTGCAACAGGTCGTGTTGTGGTTGTCTTTTTGGTTGTTGTTTTTATCGTTGATCTGGTTGTGGTTTTTGTTGTAGCTTTTGTGGTCTGTTTGCTTGTTGTCTTAGCTGTTTTTGCGGTAGTTGATACGGTAGCAATGCTTTTGCTCACACTAATCGCACTGTCAGGGATAACCTTGCCGTTTTTATAGGCACGTTGCAAGAAGACTGTTGAAATAATTGCAGCTGATGCGGTAAGCATTATAAGCAAGCCCATGCCAGCATCAGTTTTAGAAAGCTTTATTCTTTTCTTGGTTGCGTTATTATCCTTGTTGTCCCGCATATTAAGACCTCATTGCCTTTTTATACATAACCAATAATTGCTGAAATTAGTATTACTGCCATGCAGACAGGTACAATGTACTTGATAAGCACAAAGTACATCTTTTTGGATTTGAATTTGCCTGAGCTTTCAACCTCTTCTGAGATATATTTCGGCTTGACAAAGAAGCCGATAAGCAAAGCTGTAATAAGTGCCACAATCGGCATCATAATGTTGTTGCTTATAAAGTCAAAAAAGTCAAGGATAGAATAGCCAAAAATCTTAACCTTTGACAATACGCCGAATCCCAAAGATGACGGTACGGCTATTATGAACGAGAAAATCATAACGAAAATGCAAATTCTGTTTCTCTTAAAACCGAACTTGTCTGATATGATTGACACTATAGTTTCCATGAGTGAAATAGCTGATGTGAGTGCTGCAAAAAACACAAGCACAAAGAACACAAGCCCTAAGATATGTCCACCTCTCATGTCGTCAAACACCTTTGGCAGCGTTTCAAACATAAGTGTCGGCCCTGCCTGCAATTTTTCAGTGCTTCCACCCGAAAATGCAAATACCGCAGGCACAATCATAAGACCTGACAAAAATGCAATTCCTGTGTCAAATATCTCAATGTTTCTGACCGACTTTTCAAGGTTGTCCTCTTTTCGCATATATGAGCCGTAGGTTATCATAATACCCATCGCAAGCGACATTGAATAGAAAAGCTGTCCCATAGCAGCAACAACCGTTTTCATCGAAAACTCGCTGAAATTTGGCTTTACATAATAAATAAGTCCGTCAATTGCACCGTCGATTGTCAGACTGTAAATTGCTGTTCCCAAGGACATGACGATAAGCACCGGCATCAGAAACTTGCTTACCCTTTCAACGCCCTTTTCAACGCCGAGTATTACTACAACCGATGTGATTATAAGGAATATCGCAAGGCACAACAGTGGTCCGTTTGTCGAGCTGATAAAGTTACCAAAATAGCCTTCTTTAGTTGCGGCGTGTCCCTGATTTGCAGTATAAACGCCAACGAATTTTACTACCCAGCCGCCGATAACGCAGTAATATGGGAAAATTATCATTGGCACAAGTGCAGCGATATATCCCAAGAATGAAAACTTGCTGTTTATTTTTGTGTATGCTAAAATACAGCTTTTGCCTGTCTTTCTTCCGATTGCGACCTCAGTTATCATTAGTGCAAAGCCGAAAGTGACAGCCAAAATGAGATATATTAAAAGAAATATTCCTCCGCCATATTTTGCCGCAAGATATGGAAAACGCCATATATTTCCCAGCCCTACAGCAGAGCCTGCAGCCGCCATTACAAAGCCAAGCCGGCTTGAAAAACCAGTTTTCTTCTCCATTTTATTTCTCCTGATTATTAATAATATTTTTGTCAAAAAAACATACATTTCCTACCCAAATCATTATACACTTTTAATTGCTTTATGTCAAATTATGGGCATTTTAAGCTGAGCTATTCTCGAAATCAGAAAAAACACTTGCATTTTTTGAAAAAAGAGTGTATAATTAGAGTACAATCAAATATTCAGGGGAGCTTGTCAACAGGCTGAGAGGAAGGTGTGACCTTCGACCCGTTTAACCTGATTTGGATAATGCCAACGTAGGGATTTGCTAAACTATTTACATGGAAATTCACCAGATCGGTGGATTTCTTTTTTATTGGGAGGAATTATTATGGTCAAAATCAACGGTATTGAAACTGACGTTTTTGGAAAAACAATTTCTGAATACCTTGCAACAACCGACTACTCGATCGGCAGAATTGCTGTTGAGCGAAACGGTGAAATCGTTCCAAAGGCTGAATATGACAGCGTTGTTATTGAGGACAATGATGTTATCGAAGTTGTCAGCTTTGTAGGAGGAGGTTAAAATATGGCACTACCTACAAAAGCGGACTGGCTCACAGCTTTGGAAAAACGTCAGGGCAAGGAGCTTGTAAAAAAGCTTCAGGACTCATCGGTTGTAATCTGCGGTCTGGGCGGTCTTGGCTCGAACATTGCACTTACTCTTGCCCGTGCTGGAGTTGGAAAGCTCTGTATTATCGACTTTGACAAGGTGGACCTTGCAAACCTAAACCGCCAGCAATACACTTTCTCGCAGATTGGAATGTTTAAGGCAGATGCACTAAAAGAAAACATCAGAGCTATCTCGCCTTACACTGAGATTATCACTCACAATGTCCGCATTGATGATGGCAATATTCAACAGCTTGTGCGTGATTATGATATTGTTTGCGAGGCTTTTGACAAGGCAGAAAACAAGGCTATGCTCGTGAACACGGTGCTTGAAAGGTTTCCTGAAAAGTACCTTGTTTCAGGCTCGGGCATGGCAGGGCTTAATTCTGCAAATGATATGAAAACACGAATAATAACAAACAGGTTTTACCTTTGCGGTGACGGAGTAAGCGATATTTCAGACAATGATGAGATACTGCTGTCACGAGTGCTTGTATGTGCTTCACATCAGGCACACACTATTATCCGTATCATCGCAGGTGAATTTGATGCATAAGAAAGGACGGCTTTATTATGGAAAATAATGATAAGCTTATTATTGCAGGGCATGAGTTTAACTCACGCTTTATTCTCGGCTCGGGTAAGTATTCGCTGAACCTCATTGAAGCTGCCGTTAAGGACGCTGGTGCTGAGATTATCACCCTTGCTGTACGCCGTGCAAACACAAAGGAACATGAAAACATTCTCGACTATATTCCAAAGGGCGTTACGCTTTTGCCAAACACATCAGGTGCAAGAAATGCTGAGGAAGCGGTAAGGATTGCACGTCTTGCAAGAGAGCTTGGCTGCGGAAACTTTGTGAAAATCGAAATTATGCGTGATTCAAAATATCTTCTGCCAGACAACTATGAAACAATCAAGGCAACTGCTATTCTTGCAAATGAAGGCTTTGTGGTAATGCCTTATATGTACCCTGACCTGAATGTTGCAAGGGACTTAAAAGAAGCAGGTGCTGCAACAATAATGCCACTTGCTGCAACTATCGGCTCAAACAAGGGACTTGCTACCCGTGATTTTATACAGATTCTTATTGACGAAATAGACCTGCCGATTATTGTTGATGCAGGTATCGGAAAGCCGTCACAGGCTTGCGAAGCAATGGAGATGGGTGCTGCTGCAATTATGGCAAACACTGCTCTTGCAACCGCAGGAGATCTGCCTATGATGGCATCCGCTTTCAGGCAGGCTATTGAAGCCGGAAGAAAGGCATATCTTGCAAAACCAGGTCGTGTGCTTACAAGAGGTGCATCTGCATCAGACCCGCTTACAGGCTTTTTGCACGACTAAGGAGGACTAATGATGGACAACCAATTCTTAGTGGATTCAGAGTATCTTTCTGATTCGGCACTTGCAAAAAAGCATGAGCTTGAAAGCAATCCTTCGTCAAGGATTAACCACATGGAATACCTTCCTGGAATGGAAAAGATTGAGTCGGATATTTGCGACAAGGTCATGAGTGAAATGGACTCTTATGACTATTCAAAATACACTGCCAAAGATGTCAGGGCTGCACTTGACCATGACACCTGCACGATAGATGACTTCAAGGCACTTCTTTCACCTGCTGCTGAGCCGTTTTTAGAAGAGATGGCACAAAAGGCAAGGGCTGAAACTGGCAAGCATTTTGGAAACACTGTATATCTTTTCACACCGTTATATATAGCAAACTACTGTGAAAACTACTGTGTTTACTGCGGTTTTAACTGCTACAACCATATCAGCCGAATGAAGCTGACACTGGAACAGATTGAGCATGAGATGAAGGTTATTGCCGACTCGGGCATGGAGGAAATTCTCATACTCACTGGTGAAAGCAGAGGTCAAAGTGGCGTTGAATATATCGGCGAAGCTTGCAAGCTGGCACGCAAATATTTCAGAATGGTAGGGCTTGAGATCTATCCTGTGAATACTGACGAATACCGCTATCTTCACGAGTGCGGTGCTGATTATGTAACAGTTTTTCAGGAAACCTATGACACCGACAGATATGAACAGCTTCACCTTGCTGGTCACAAGCGTGTCTGGCCTTATCGTTTTGATGCTCAGGAAAGAGCATTGATGGGCGGTATGCGTGGCGTTGCTTTTTCGGCACTTTTAGGGCTGTCAGACTTCAGAAAAGATGCTCTTGCGAGTGCATTGCACGTTTATTTTCTGCAAAGGAAATACCCTCATGCTGAGATGTCACTTTCCTGCCCACGATTACGTCCGATAATCAACAATGACAAGATAAATCCACTTGATGTTCACGAAAAACAGCTTTGTCAGGTTATATGTGCATACAGGATTTTCCTGCCGTTTGTTGGCATCACCGTGTCTTCCCGTGAAAGCAAGGATTTCAGAAACGGCATTGTTAAGATTGCTGCAACAAAGGTATCCGCAGGCGTGTCTACTGGTATCGGCGACCACGAAAGCAAGTATACGGGAAAGGAGAACAACAGTGCTAAGGGCGATGAGCAGTTTGAAATAAACGACAGCAGAAGCTTTGAGAAAATGTATGACGATATTTCAAGCGAAGGCCTTCAGCCTGTTCTGAACGATTACCTTTATGTGTGATATAATTTGCGTTACAAACAGACATCTTTGCAAAAACGATTTTCTGCAGCAGATTGAAAAGATTGCAAAGGCTTATCCAAAAGGAATAATCCTCAGGGAAAAGGATTTATCCGACACTGAATATGAAGCACTTGCAAGAAAGGTTATGGCAATATGCGGTGAGTATGATGTGCCATGCATTTTGCACAGCTTTGTTGATGTTGCAATAAAGCTGAATGTGGACAGGATTCATCTTCCTGTTCCTGTACTTATGGATATGACGCAGGAGCAGAAAGGGCATTTTAGCGTTATTGGTGCTTCATGCCACTCTGTAGAGCAGGCTCAGTTAGCTGAGAAGCTCGGCTGCACATACATTACAATAGGGCATATATTCCCGACCGACTGCAAAAAAGGCCTTGCACCTCGTGGGACTGACTTCCTAAAGGATATTTGCAAAAGCGTTAGTATCCCTGTTTATGCAATAGGCGGAATTAATAGTGATAACTTTTCGCTTGTCATGAATGCAGGTGCAAATGGTGGCTGTATTATGAGCGGGCTTATGAAAGCTTCCAATCCGAAGGACTATCTTGACCGCTTTGACAAGGAGGTAATAAATGATGTTTAGTCGTGAAAACCTGCTTCTTTATGCTGTTACCGACCGCTCATGGACTGGAAAGCAGACGCTGCTTGAGCAGATTGATAACGCTCTTGCAGGCGGTGTGACTTTAATTCAGCTACGGGAGAAAAACCTTGCGGACGATGAGTTTTTAGCGGAAGCAATTAAGGCAAGAAAGCTTTGCCACCGATATGGCGTGCCACTAATTATTAATGATAATCTCAATGTTGCTCTAAAAAGCGATGCTGACGGAATTCATGTCGGGCATGATGATATGCCGATAAGTGAGATACGCAAAACTGTCGGCGAGGGTTTTATCATAGGGGCAACGGCAAAGACTATTGAGCAAGCTGTAAGTGCTGAACGTGACGGTGCGAATTATCTTGGAGTCGGAGCAGTTTTTCCTTCTTCTACCAAAGAAAACGCACTACGAATTACAAACGATGAGCTTAGGGCAATATGCTCGGCTGTAGAGATTCCCTCAGTTGCGATTGGTGGTATAACGCTTGAAAATCTGTCACAGATTAAAGGCTGTGGCGTGAGCGGAATTGCTGTTGTGTCGGCAATTTTTGCACAAGAGGATATCACCCTTGCAGCAAGGACATTAAAACAGGCTGCACTTAAAATACTATAAATGTTAATCAGCGGCAGATTGGGGGCACCACCTTTTGTCGCTTAATAAAATTAATGCTACAAGTAAAGGAGAAAAGTTATGAAAACAGCATTAACAATCGCAGGAAGTGACTCCTGCGGAGGCGCCGGTATTCAAGCAGATATTAAAACAATGACGATGAATGGTGTTTATGCCATGAGTGCTATAACTGCACTTACTGCTCAGAACACTACCGGTGTTACAGGGATTATGGAGGTTTCTCCTGAATTCCTTGCAAAACAATTAGACGCTGTGTTTGACGATATTCCGCCTGATGCAGTTAAGGTTGGAATGGTATCATCAGTCGGGCTTATTCAGACTATTGCAGACAAGCTTCAAGCTTTTTCGGCAAAGAATATCGTTGTCGATCCTGTAATGGTTGCAACAAGCGGTTCAAAGCTTATAAGCGATGATGCTATTGAAACACTGAAGCTAAAACTTTTGCCTTTAGCGACAGTTGTTACGCCGAACATTCCTGAAGCTGAGGTTTTATCAGGCTTGCCAATCAAAACGGACACTGATATGGAAACTGCTGCAAAGGCTATATCTGAAAGATTCGGCTGTGCGGTTTTATGCAAGGGTGGTCATAATCTGAATGACGCTAACGACCTGCTGTATGCAGACGGCAAGGCACAATGGTTTTATGGCAAGCGAATTGACAACCCGAACACGC
>JAFTAX010000082.1 GCA_017458445.1 Ruminococcus sp.
CACTTAAATCCCACAGATTTTGCGATATTGAAGCTATCATAAAACTGTTTTACCGTGTGCTTTCTGCCAATTTCTTTTAGCACATTGTCATTGAGCGTCTGCGGATTGATAGAGATTCGGTCACAACCGTTTTGCTTTAAAACCAAAAGTTTCTCTTTTGTTATCGTGTCGGCACGCCCAGCTTCGACGGTGTATTCACGCAGGTTTGACATATCAAAACAGTCATAGATCTTTCGCATTATCTTTTCAAGCAAACTAGCTTCCAGTGTTGTCGGAGTGCCGCCACCGAAGTAAATTGTATCGAGTTTCAGCCCAAGCTTTTTAACAATCGCTGAAGTGTACTCAATCTCTTTGCACAAGTTGTCCACATACTCAGGGATAAGGTCCA
This sequence comes from Ruminococcus sp., assembly GCA_017458445.1. Lineage (GTDB taxonomy): Bacteria > Bacillota > Clostridia > Oscillospirales > Ruminococcaceae > FB2012. The sequence continues at coordinate 389 of JAFTAX010000082.1, forward strand.
TACAGCCCTCGATTGACTGCGACACAAATGAGCAATATGAGCACCTTGTCGGGCAAAATGGTATTGATATATACAAACTGAAAGACTTGTCATCTAGCTGTGAGAGTATCTCCGACTGTGTTATAGCCGTCTTGCAGGCAATATCAATCTTTTCATCAGAGCAAAGATACCTGCTTTTCATAATGCTGTAAATCTCAGCTTCAGTTTTTTCCTCAGAAAGCAGTTTGTTCACACGCTTAACAGGACGAATACCTGTAATAATGCCCCATTTTGCCTGCTTACTTGTAAGTTTACTCATAGCCTGAAAAAGCAGTCTTGACAAAACAAGCTCGCACTCGTTTTTATAATCATAGGTGTTATTATCAATTCGTTTTACTTTATGGCAAGTGTTGCCCTTATATTGCACATATACATACAAGAGGGTGTATCTCTTGCCTGCTTTACTTCTGAAATAGGCATAGTCACCCTCTGCTTTAACGTATGTATCTGTGAATTCATGCCTAAAGAGCTTTTTAGGTATAAACAGCTTCATTACACCTTCAAGCTCATATTTGAAGTCATTACCACTGAAAATTAGTGTCATATCAATTTTCCTTAATTAAACCCGTCATATATGGATTGAACGTCTTTTCATCATCAAGTGTAGTTTGTGACATATGACCAGGATAAACTATATAGTTTTTGTCAATTCCAGCAAGCTTTTTGAGTGATGAAATCATTGTAAGTGAGTTGCCGTCCGGCAGGTCTGTCCTGCCGATTGAGCCAGCAAAAAGTGTGTCGCCCGAGAACATTACATCATCAATCTTTATACAAACAGAGCCTGATGTATGACCTGGGGTATGGATAATCTTAAACGTAAGCTCATCTAATGATATAGTGTCGCCGTCTTTGAAATGCTTTGCCTGCTTATATGGCGAGAATTCATTTAAGCCAAAATATGTTACAAGACTCTTGTCAACATCTAAAAGCTTTGGAAAATCAGCCTCGTGAATATAGACATCACAACCTGTCTTTTCAGCAAGCTTTGCTACTGCTCCGACATGGTCAAAATGGCCATGAGTAAGCAATATCATTTTAAGATTAAGATTATTCTTTTCAAGCTCGCTTAGTATATAATCAGGATTGTCCGGTGCATCAATCAACGCTGTATTAGACTCATCTGATGAAACTATATAGCTGTTTGTATCGCAAACGCTCAATGGTTTTAGTTTAATGATTTGCATTGTTCTTACCTCTGTTCTCTGCTCTTTCAACAGAAATTACGTTTTTAATCTTTTGAATACGGTTGATTACAGTATTAAGCTGTTCCATGCCTGCTACACTTACGGTAACGGTTAGTATTGCGTTGCCGTTTTTAAGCTCTCGTGAGTTTGATTCGTGGATATAAATGCTGATTGCAGCAAGGGCAGTTGATACGTCTGCAAGCAGTCCGATTCTGTCAACTGCAATAATATCAAGAGTTGATTTAAAGTAAACAGAGTCAACCTTGTTTTTCCAGTTTACTTTAATCCAGCGTGAAGCATTTTCCTCGTTGTCAATCTGACTTAAGTAGTTTATACAGTCAGTTTTGTGAATTGAAATGCCATGTCCACGAGTGATAAAACCAACTATATCATCGCCAGGCAATGGGTTACAGCACTGTGCAAACTTAACTACGCAATCGTCAATTCCGTCAACAATAACGCCTGAATTGTTCTTGTTGCTACGCTGAACGTGGTTAACTTCGTTTGTTTTGTCAAAGTGCTTTTCACCATATTTTTTATTGTATTCGCTTTTAAGACGCTGCATAACCTTTGACAGCTGTACACCGCCATAGCCGATTGCTGCAAAGAAGTCATCAAGCGTTTCGCAGTTGTGCCTTTGCATATCGTGCTTAAGGAAATCTTCAAGGTCCTCTTCAGGCACTCTTATCATATTTCTGTGGAATTCACGCTCAAGTGCCGCTCTTCCCTCTTCGATATTCTCTTCACGACGTTCTTTCTTAAACCATGAACGAATCTTTGATTTTGCTTCGTTTGTTTTGCAGATGCTAAGCCATGAACGACTCGGACCATGGTTTTCATCTTTTGAAGTTAGGATTTCGATAATCTCGCCCGTTTTTATCTGATAATCATAAGGCACCATTTTTTTATCTGCTTTAGCACCGCACATTTTGTGACCAACCTGCGTGTGAATTGCATATGCAAAATCAATTACAGTTGCGCCTCTCGGAAGCGTTTTCATATCGCCCTTCGGTGTAAATGCAAATACATCATCAGGAGCTAAATCATTCTTTATCGCACGGACGATTTCTTCAACGTCGTTAGACTCCTTTTGAGATTCGAGCAGCTGTCTTATCCACGCAAATCTGTTATCGTCCTTTGTGTTGCCTTTTATACCTTCTTTGTATTTCCAGTGTGCTGCAATTCCATATTCAGCAGTTCTGTGCATTTCCCATGTTCGAATCTGCACTTCAAATGCGATTCCCTGCTTACCGATAACGGTTGTATGAAGCGACTGGTACATATTTGATTTTGGTGTTGAAATATAGTCCTTAAAACGATTTGGTATAGGTGTGAACATATCGTGGATAATACCAAGAACATTATAGCACTCTGTTACTGTATTAACTATAATTCTTACGGCATATCTGTCATAAATCTGGTCAATATCCTTATTATCCCGATATACTTTTTTATAGATACCATAGTTACTTTTAACTCTGCCGTCAACCTGTGGAACAGGGTCAAAATCCTTTGCAAGACGCTCTCTTATGCTTTCTTTTATGACTTCGATAAGCTGTTCTCTTGCATCACGTCTGAGTGCCATCTGCTTTTCAATCTCGTTATAGGCATAAGGATCAAGATACTGGAATGCAAGGTCCTCAAACTCATCTTTAATCGAGCTGATTCCAAGTCTGTGAGCAATCGGAGCATAGATATTCATTGTTTCGTGTGCAATCACACGGCGTTTTTCTTCCTTGCAATAATTGAGCGTTCTCATGTTGTGAAGTCTGTCCGCAAGCTTAATTATGATTACACGGATATCTTCACTCATTGCAAGAAGGATTTTTCTGATGTTTTCAGCCTTCTGCTCGTCTTGCGTGAATGTTTCAACCTTTTTCAGCTTTGTAACGCCGTTTACAAGCATTGCAACGTCAGGGCCGAACTTTTTCTCAATCTCTTCAAGTGTGCAGTCTGTGTCCTCAACGACATCATGCAAAAGTGCTGCACAGATAGTATCGGTGTCCATTCCAAGTTCAAGGAGGGTATATGCTACTGCAAGTGGATGTGTTATATATGGTTTTCCTGACTCACGCTTCTGACCATGATGGCACTTTTCAGCAAGCTCGTATGCAGAAACAATCTTTGACAGATCATACTGCTTTTCGCCACTAATTATTTTCTGTATAAGAGTGTCAATTGTACAATCATTCTGTAGTGCAAAACGTGTTTCTGACATTTTAATATCCTCCTTTTGTTAATTTTTCCTGTAATTCTTTAAGTACTGCTGACTCATCAAGATTAACTCTATTCTTAACCGGCAGTATCTTGGCTTTATCTACTGACGATATGTATTTTATAAGCCCAAGCTCTGCAAAAGCGTCAATACACAGCCTTAGCTTACAATAGTTCATTGACGGGCTAAGCATTTTCATATATAGTCTGTCTATTGATACTTCTCCGACTGAGTTTATGTATTTATAAATTTTTACAAGCTCATCTCTTGCAGGATTGATTTTTTCAAGAAAAATCAGTGGCAGGTTTTCACCACGCAGGTATTTTTCATAGCAATCCTTTGCTGCAAAATATTTATCCTGACTAAGACCTCTGATTCTGTAGTCTACTGCTTTTATTGATATATTCTCGTTTCCTGCATAGTTATTTATGCTTACATTTACCATTAAATCAATTATATCACCGACTACAAACGGCAGGCTATCAGGACTTTGTGAGAAAATAAGTACCTGTGCTTTAACTTTGCCATACAAAACGTCAACTCGTGAGTGCCTGCCTTGTGAAAGTGGAACGATTCTCTCAACCCTTGCACCTGACATTGCAAACAAAGGCTCAGGATTTCCTGCACCAAACGGTTCAAGCACAGACAAGCTCTTGATATTCTCAATTGTCAGATCTTCTGGCATAAGTATCTTGTCCGCCGTTATTTCAGATACTGGCATGCTGTCAAACTTGTTTGCATATTCAA
>JAFTAX010000083.1 GCA_017458445.1 Ruminococcus sp.
CAATGGGATTCGGACCAATCTGTACAAATCACGAGCAGATTATAGATACTCTTTGCAGATATATGGACAACAATTGCGTAATGGAAGATATGTATAAAGCAAGAGTAGATGACTTCTTTGAGTATTCAGACTATAACAACTGCGAGAGAATTTATGAAAAGGTTGTTGAGTTCCAGAACAAGTTTGATAAGGTAAATAAACATCAGTATAAATAATAATTTCATAAAAGAAAGGATTGTTTTGTTATGAATATTGCTATTATTTTTGCTGGCGGTGCTGGCGTTAGAATGGGTGCAGGTATCCCGAAACAGTTTCTGGAGATAAACGGTAAGCCGATTATCATTCACACACTTGACCTGTTTGATTCACACCCTGAGATTGACAAGATCTATATGGCTGTTCTCAAGGACTATATCCCATATATGCAAAAGCTGATAACAAAGTTTAACATCACAAAGGTTGTAGACATTGTTCCTGGCGGCGAAACAGGACAGGATTCAATCTATAATGCATTATCCCGTGCAAGAGAGGATAATCCTGATGACTCAATCGTGCTTATCCATGACGGCGTTCGTCCATCTGTTACATTTGACACTATCTCAAGAAACATTCAGGGCGTTAAGGAAAATGGTAATGCTATCACCTGCACTTCATGCTATGAAACTATCCTTATGAGTACAACAGGCAAAAACGTTGAAACGGTACCATACAGAAAGGATACTTTCGCAGCACAAGCTCCACAAAGCTTCAGACTCGGAGATATTCTTGCAGCACATGAAGAGGTGCGTAAAAAAGAAAGCAGATATGATAATCTTGTAGATTCATGCACACTTATAAAGAGTATCGGTAAGGAAGCATATATGGTCGAAGGAAACAGAGGCAATATCAAGGTTACAACTCCTGAGGACGTTTATATGTACCGTGCACTTATACAGTATCATGAAAACGAACAGGCATTCGGTATCGGCCGTACACCTGACATTCTTAATCAAAAATAAAAACATATCGGAGGGAAAAAGGGGAAAATGAACTTCTTAGGTTATTTGTCAAAAGAATATAAAGACGAAAGAGGACGAGAGTACTACTTTGATAATGCAAAATTTATCCTTATCACATTCGTTGTACTTGCTCATGCAATATCACCGCTGAAATCAACAATGAACACAGCAAAGACAATCTGGACAGTAATAAACACACTGCATATGCCTTGTCTTATACTTATTTCAGGTTATTTCGGCAAAAGCTATATCAAAAACGGCGTTGTAAAAACACAAAGACTTGTAACTTATGTTGTCTACTACCTTGCCGCACAGATAGCAGTATCCTTGTTTGAGTATTTTGTACTTGGCTATAAGGATATGTCAAAAAGCTTTATTGCACCAAGATCATCGCTGTGGTATCTCTTGTGCCTGATAATCTGGTTCTTGGTTCTTCCTTATGTAAGCAAGCTTCAGCCTAAATATCTTATCCCAGCAGCATTTTTAATGGCACTTGTTATAGGATATGACACAAAAGCAACAAAAGCAACAGATCTGCTTAGTATCACAAGAGCATTCAACCACTTCCCGTTTTTCCTGATAGGCTATTACTTTAAAAAAGAATGGCTCTATAAATTCAGAAACAAAGCAACACAGATTGCTTCAATCATCATAATTGCAGGTGTTACAATCTGGACATATTTCAATCTTGATGTAATCCCAAGCAGAATAATCACCTGCGACTTCAACTATCCAAACAGTGAGCTTAAGGTGCTAAATCAAGTACCAATCATGTTTGTAAACAGAATTCTTTTCTATTTCTTTGCACTGCTTTTATGTGCGTGCTTTATGCTATTGGTTCCAAGAGGAAAAGCATTCTTCACAAAATGGGGTTCAAGAACACTCCAGGTGTATATCCTGCACAGATTCCTTTATCTTTCAGAGCTTGAATACAAATGGTATGAGCCGTTTTTGTCACTCAAGGGACTTGTCGCAATGTCAGCTATCGCTATTGCACTTACAATAATCCTTGCACTCAAACCGTTTGAGATTCCGTTCAAGCTATTATCAAAGATAAAGCTTACACGCTTTGAAAAACCTGACGCACAAGAGGTGAAAGCATAATGAAACTATCCGATGATAAAATCCTGCAAAATGACCTTGATTTGATTGCAAAATCAGGCTCAGTCAGCTGGGATATGCTAAAAGATAAAAGCGTGCTTGTAACAGGTGCAACAGGACTTATCGGAAGCCAGATTGTTATGTCGCTTTTAAATGCAAGTGCCGAAAAAGACTTGAACATCAAAGTTTTAGCAGCAGTCAGAAACAAGGACAAGGCTGAAAAGATTTTCAAATATGCCGATAAGAATACACTAAAGTTTGTGGTACAGGATATCCTCCAGCCTTTTGATATTCCAGACAGCGTTGACTATATTATCCACGGTGCAAGCATGACAAGCTCAAAGGACTTTGTTGACTACCCTGTTGAAACGATAAAGACCGCACTTGTCGGCACAGAGAATATCCTGAACCTTGCAAAAGAAAAGAACATCAAAGGCATGGTTTACCTCTCATCACTGGAGGTATACGGCGTTGTTGATTTCAGCATTGACAAGGTTGATGAAAAAATGTTTGGCATGATTGACCCGATGAGTGTGCGAAGCAGCTATTCTGAGGGCAAGCGTATGGTTGAGTGCCTTTGTGCATCTTATGCATCTGAATATGACATTCCGATAAAGGTCGCAAGACTCTGCCAGACATTCGGTCCAGGCGTCAGCTACTCTGACAACCGTGTGTTTGCACAGTTTGCAAGAAGCGTTATCGAGGGCAATGACATCGTGCTTAAAACTGACGGCAGCACTGAGCGTAACTACTGCTATATCCGTGACGCAATAAGCGGTATACTCACCGTCCTGCTCAAAGGCGAAACAGGCGAGGCTTACAACGTTGCAAACAAAAACACTCTTATTACAATAAGAGGCATGGCAGAAATGCTGATTGATATGTACCCTGAAAGTAACACAAAGCTTGTGTTTGATATAGCGGACGACATCACAAAGCTCGGCTATAACCCAAAGGTTAAGATGAACCTTGACACATCAAAGCTTGAAGCTCTCGGCTGGTCGGCAAAGGTTGACCTTAAGGATATGTTTGAAAACCTGATAGAGAGCATGAAATTTAATAAATAAAAAGAAAACGGACAATGCACTCACGCATTGTCCGCTTTTTATTTCAGCCCGATTTCATTTAGAATTCGCTCTGTCGCTTTTCCGTCACAGCACTTCATGTGGTAGTCATAGCACTCTTCAAGCTCTTTCACATCACGGCATGAAAGCTCATGCTCGACCGCACCTTTAAGCTCAGCTTCAGTCTTTGCAACAGTTGTCGGATAAGCCGTTTCATAATCAACATAAAAGCCGTGACTCTGCTTATATTCATCAAAGTCAGGTGCAAACAAAACAAACGGCTTTTTATATGCAAGATAGTCAAACACAATGGACGAATAATCTGTTATAAGCAAATCAGCAACTGGCAAAAGCCGCTCGCTCGGAATATTGCAGCTTATCTTGTCTGCATTCTTGTTTTCAAAATGAGGGTGCAGCTTTTTTATGAGAAATAAATCATCAGACTGCCCGATTGCCCTGTCTATCTCTTCTTCGCCAACAAGCACAGGCTGTGCTGCATTACCCCTGAAAGTCGGTGCCCAAAGAATAACCTTTTTTCCTTTTGCCTGAGGGTATTTTGAGTAAAACTCCTCACGGCAGGCAGTGTTATACTCCTCATCAAAATATGTGTCGCTCCGTGAGATACCGAGTGCCTTGACAACGCCCTCTGGCTGTCTGCATGAGCTTTCAAAAACAGGCACACAGCAAGGTGCACTCACCGTCAGCAAATCATAATTCTTGAAAACATTTCCCTTGTACATATCAGGCACAGCGTCTTTCGTGTCATAGCCTGCCGTTTTAAG
>JAFTAX010000084.1 GCA_017458445.1 Ruminococcus sp.
ATGCTGTAACAGTATATTCAGGTGATATAGTAATCTAAGTTCAAGAAAGGAAGAATGATATAAATGCCATCAATTAACGAAAACTTTTTAAAGCTTGAAAAGAACTATTTGTTTATCAATATTGCAAAAAAGATTAACGCTTTTATCGAAGCAAACCCTGATAAAAAGGATAATATCATAAGAATGGGTATCGGCGATGTTACACAGCCTATTGCAAAATGTGTTGTAGACGCTGTGAAAAAAGGTGCTGATGAAATGGGCGTTAAGGAAACATTCAAGGGCTATGAAGACAGCGGTGCCGGATATGATTTCCTTAAGGAAGCTGTTTCTGGCTACTACAAGAGCTTTGGTGTAGACGTTGATGCTGATGAGATCCGTATCAATGACGGAGCTAAGTCTGACTGCGGTAATATTGTTGACATCTTCGGCAATGATAACACAGTTCTTATAACAGATCCTGCTTATCCTGTTTATGTAGACTCAAACCTTATGAGCGGCAGAAAGGTTATCTTTGCTGACGCTACAGAAGAAAACGGATTCAGAGCAGTGCCTGACAAGAATGTTCATGCAGATTTGATTTATCTTTGTTCACCAAACAACCCAACAGGTGCAGCATTTACTTATGATGAACTGAAAGCATGGATTGACTATGCGAATGATTACAATGCAATCATAATCTATGATGCAGCTTATGAAGCATTTATCACTGAGGACGATATTCCAAGAAGTATCTTTGCGGTTGAAGGTGCAAGACAGTGTGCAATTGAAATGTGTTCACTTTCAAAAACAGCAGGCTTTACAGGTATGAGATGTGGTTACACAGTTATACCAAAAGAGCTTGAGGTTGTAGCAAGCGATGGAACGGTTGTAAGCATTTCGCAAATCTGGGGCAGACGTCAGGGCTCAAAGTTCAACGGCGTTTCATATCCTGTACAGTGCGGTGCTGCAGCAGTATTCACAGAAGAAGGTCAGAAGCAGATAAAAGAAAACATCAATTATTATCAGGAGAACGCAAAGGTTATTGCATCAACTCTTGATGAAATGGGAATTAAGTACACTGGCGGAAAAAATTCACCATATATCTGGCTTAAATGTCCTGGCAATATGAATAGCTGGGAGTTCTTTGATTATCTCTTGAAAGAAGCTAATGTTGTCGGCACACCAGGTTCAGGCTTTGGAAAAAACGGTGAAGGCTGGTTCAGATTGACAGCATTCGGCGACAAGGACAAGACAGTTGAAGCGATGGCAAGAATTAAAAAGCTAAAGTTTTAATGCAAAAATAAATCCCACAGCAATCAAGCTGTGGGATTTTTGTGTTTTAATCAATTATTACTATCAGCAGAAGGCGGGTTGGTTACAGGTGCCTGTGTTTGCGTAGCCTCAGTTGTAGCCTTTGTTACCGTAGCAGGTGTAGCCTGTGTTGCAGGAGTTGCCTGAGTAGCAGGCTTTGTAGGATGTGGCTTTGTTACAGGAGCCTGAGTTTGTCGCCTTGTAGCCCTTGTTGTAACATTAGCAGGCTTAGCTGTAGTCTTAACTGCCTTGCGTGTAGTTTTCTTTTTAGCTGTAGTCGATGACTGCTTAGTTGTAGTCTTTGAAGCTAAACTGCTGTCATCTTTTGATGAGTCAGATTTCTTTTTGGGTTTAATTGAACGGGTAGTGGTGTTCTTTTTAAAACCAAGATTTGATGATTCTTCTTCAATTATCTTGCCGATTTGAACAATGCCCCAGTAGCCGTTCTGCTTTGCCCATGCACGACCATTGTGAACAGGTCTTGCCTGCTCAAATTCACCTGCTGGTATAACGCAGTTACCCTTTACATCATAATAGCAACAGCCTGAATTGGTTGTCGCAGCAAGATACCCGTCAGAGAATAAGTACGGGTGTGATTTGCTTGCAGAATCAATTACTTCTCCGCAGTCTGAGCTTAAAACATCATTGCAATTAAAATCAATAATCTTTCTGCCTTTTGTGCTGAAATATCCCCATTTCCCGTTGCTTTTGAGTGCAAATACGGTTCTGTCACTTGTGCTGCAACATGGTCCGTAGAAGTCGTCATAGTTAAAATCGAGCCTTACTCTGTTTTTCTTAACAATGCCATATCTTGGATTTGCCTGCTGAGCAGCAGAGTATGTGTCATAGCCAATTGTAGTGATTTCAGTATCTAATGCGACAACAGGGTTGTCATCATAATACTTAACAACATAGTCGTTGTCAGCATATTTAACATAAGTCTGTTCTTCATCAGAATTCCAGTAATATGATTTTATATTGTTTTCATGCTCAGTTATTCTGTTTTTAACCTTGCCTTTTTTGTCGAGTGTGCAGTATGAGCGGTTACCATGAGCATCAACGTTATATAAAACCATTTCACCGCAAGTGCAGAAATAATAATGGTCATAAGATGGCGGAACAATTTTAACACCACGATAATCAATAAAGCCGTATTTTCCGTCACTCAGGATAATTGCATACTTTTTATAGCTATCATTTTTCTCCTTAAGTGTGGTGTCAATCTGGCTTCCGTCAAATGAAATAATGTTGGTTGCACTGATTTTCGGGTATAACAGCCAGCTATATTCAATTGTGCTGTCGGTTGCTATCTGATTATCACTGGTAGCTGTCTTGGTGTAGAAGTAATCATCTTCTTCATCAACAGGTGTAATGCCTGGTATGTAACAGCTTGCTAATGTAAGCATTACAAGTGATAATGCAAATAACGTTTTTAGTGCGTTTTTCATATTGCCTCCGATTTATTCCCATGTTTTCCATACATCTGGACAATAGCCAACAGTTGCCTGCCTGCCGTTTCTGACTATGGGTGTATTAAATAGCTTTGGGTTTTCAAGCAGCTTTTCTTCTTTGTCCGAGTCACTTGACAGATACTTAATAAGCGTAGCCGTGTTGTCTTTTGAGTTTTGATTAAAAAGCTTGTCAAAACCACCAACTGCAGTCTTGACACTGTTGTATTCACCACGGCTTAAACCTTTTGACTCAATGTCAATGTATTGATACTTTATGTTTCTGTCTTTGAAAAAACGTTCAGCCTTTTTGGTGTCAAAGCATTTTTTCTTTCCGAATATCTGAATGTTCATCAAACAATCTCTCCGTTATTGCACTCCATTACAATTGTGAAAGGCCCGTCATTTTCAAGTGCAACCTTCATATCTGCACCAAAAATGCCATGTTCAACCTTGCCGTTAATCTTAGCGTCTATGCATTTCATGAAGTATTCATAAAGCTCTTCAGCCTTTACAGGATCGCCAGCCTTTATAAAGCTCGGTCTGTTGCCTTTTCGGCAGTCAGCATATAGCGTAAACTGCGATACAACAAGAGTATCACCGCTGATATCATTAATAGACAAGTTAGTCTTGTCGTTTTCATCAGCGAATATACGAAGTTTTGAAATTTTGTCAGCAAGCTTTTCACACTCAGCTTTACCGTCATCAGCTCCAGCACCAAGCAAAATCAGAAAGCCCTTCTGAATCTCACCTGTTACATCGCCGTCAACGGTCACGCTTGCGTGATTAACACGTTGTATAACAGCCTTCATATTTCACACCTCATTTTATAGCGATTGAATATTTGTAGTCAAATTCCTTGCCAGCCGACAGCTTTATAGCGTGTTTTTTGTTTTCAATATCAGGCTTATCATCATCTGCATAAGTCGGAACAGATGTCCATGGCTCAAGGCAAACAAACGTTGCATTTTCATCACCTGTCGGTGACCATACAGCAATACAGTCACTCTGCGGAAACTCTACCTTTACAGCCTTGCTGTCATTGTCAGACTTAAGTGTAATACTGTTTGATACAGGCTTATCTTTCATGATAACATCAAAATCAAAAAGCTCACGGCTAAGATTAATCTTACTGTCACCATCAAGTATAACCCTGCTTTTACCGTCAGGCAATGGCTGAACTATGTTTTCAGCCTTTTCATATTCAACATAATAATCATCAAATGATAACGCCTTATCAATAGGGCAGTTGAATGCAGGATGTCCACCGACATAAAAGTAGATATCATCGCTGTCAGTATTTTTAACAATGTTGGAAACAATAATTCTGTTGTTATCAAGTGTATATTTCACGATAAATTCAAACCTGTACGGATAAACCTCAAGTGTCTTGTCCGATGATTTGAGAATAAATGATACTGAATCATCAGTCTGCTCATAAAGCTCAAACTCACTATCTCTTGCAAAACCGTGATTAGCAGGCATTGTATATTCCTTGCCCTTGGCTAAATACTTTTTGCCTGTAGGTGAGCAGATAAAAGGGAAGAGTATCGGTGCATATCTTTTCCATGAATCACCGCACTGCCAGAGATATTCAACATCATTATGTTTTATGGAATGAAGCTCGGCACCGAATGTGTCAGCCGTTATAGTAATATATTCATTTTTTAAAGTAAATAACATAAAGGATAACCTCCCGAAATATTAGCTAAAATATTATAACATATTTTTTCAAAATAATCAAGATATTATGCCACTATTTGTTATTTATATTAGCCTCTATTGACATTTATGCAAAAAAGTAATACTATATAAGATGTGTAAGGAGGATAAATGATGAAAATAATAGACTTGCTTACTGTATTTTTTGGAAAGCTAATGGTGAAAACACTTCACCTTTTAAAACGTGACGGAGGTAATGCACCAGGTCTTGTGCTGTGGACACTTAACAAAAAGTGCCTTCGTGCGTTTAAAGTTGATTGTCCGATAATTGCCGTAACAGGAACTAACGGCAAGACATCGGTTACAAACTATATCAACAACATTTTTTCACAGGGCGACAAGCATATAATAACAAATCATCAGGGCAACAACCTTGATACAGGAATATGCTCACTTTTGCTGAATAATTGTACAATGACAGGAAAAGTCCATGCTGACTATCTTGTGCTTGAGGTTGATGAATCTCATGTACCTGTTGTCTTTTCACAGCTCAAGCTTGAAACGCTTGTTGTGCTTAACTTTTTCAGGGACCAGCTTGACCGAAACGGCGAGGTTGAAACGCTTATCCTTAAGGTTAAAAAGTTTGTGGAAACCTTTGACGGAAACCTTATCCTTAACGGCGACGATCCTAACACTTATCGTCTTGGGCTTGCAAACCCGAACAATAAGAATGTCCGCTATTTCAGCGTTGAAAAGTATAAGTATGCAACGGACAAGCTTTATGAAGCAGGTGAAGGACACTTTTGCCCTGACTGTGGCACAGCACTTGAGTATGACTATTATCAGTACTCGCATATTGGTAGTTTCCATTGTCCGAAGTGCGGCTTTGGCAAGAAAACACCGTATGTACAGTTTAAAAACGTTGACCTTTCCGAGCCTTCATTCTGTGTTGACGGTGAAAAGTATTATACAGTGAATAACAGTATTTACAATATGTATAACCTTGCGGCAGTGTATTCAGCAGCAAAGGTTTATAATATCGACAAGGATATTGTCCGTGAGTGCATACTCAACTTCAAGGTTAATAACGGACGTATGGAAGAATTCCGCTATAACAACAGCGTGCTGACATTAAACCTTGCGAAAAATCCTGTCGGTGCAAATATGACAATCCGTATGCTCAATGAAAACGAAAACCCGAAAGAGCTGCTGTTTGTTCTGAATGATAACCTTGCAGATGGCCATGATGTATCATGGATTTGGGATATAAACTTCACAATATTCAATAACGTTACAAGAGTTGTAACATCAGGTACGAGAGCTTATGATATTGCTGTAAGAATAAAGTCCAGCGGTTATGATCCTGAAAAGATTGTTGTAAAACCTGACCTTGACCAGGCTGTTGAGTCGCTGTTTTCAACTGATGGCAGAAAGTACGCTATTGCAAATTATACAGCAGTTCAGCCTACAAGAGCTGCCTTGAAAAAGTTTATTGAAACAAAGGCAGGTGATAAACAGTGAAAACAATAAAGATACTTCACATGTATTCAAACATACTCGATTTGTACGGCGACAGTGGCAACATGGAAGTGCTGAAATACCGTTCAAAAATGCGTAACATTGACTGCGAAATCGAGTATCACAGTCTTGGCACAGAGAATACAGATTTCTCAAAGTATGACCTGATATACCTCGGTGGCGGTGCTGACTTTGAACAACAGCTGCTTGGTGATGACCTGCAAAAGTGTAAAAATGACATCATATCGGCATATAAAAACGGCACGTTTTTACTGCTTATCTGCGGCGGCTATCAGCTTATGGGACAATACTATCTCGACTCAAACAAAGAAAATATCCCAGGGCTTGGCTTGTTTGACTATCACACTGTTGCATCATCAGACAAGGGTAAGCGATGTATCGGTAATATTGTCGTTGAAGCAGAGCTTAACGGCAAAAAGACTAAGGTTATCGGCTTTGAAAACCACGGCGGTCAGACTATGAATATCACAAAGCCTTTCGGCAAAGTGCTGTTTGGCAACGGAAACTCATTTAACGATAGCACGGAGGGCTATTTTGAGGAGAATGTTATCGCAACATATCTGCATGGCCCGCTTCTTTCAAAGAACCCTGATGTAGCGGATTATATAATTGAATACTGTGCAAATCGCAATCAGCAAGATAAGATAACACTTGCACCGCTTAATGACGAGCTTGAAAACAAGTGCAGGGAAGTTATGTTTGACAGACTGCTTAAATAGTGTATAACAGACGCTCTTTGAAGCGTCTGTTTTTCATGTTTCAGCTTGACAAAAACAGGCTAAAATGGTATAATTATTGTGTTTATTGTAATAGGAGCAGTGTTTTATGAATAGTAATTCAAAAGGTTTGCCCCCATATAGTGTTCTCATGTCCGTTTATGCAGGTGAAAAGCCTGAATATCTCAAACAGAGCATTGACAGCATGATTAACCAGTCGTTTCAGACAAATGATTTTGTGCTTGTCTGTGACGGAAAGTTGACAGACGAGCTTGAAAAGGTTGTCAGTGAATATGAGAATAAATACAGCTTTTTTCATCCTGTAAGGTTACCACAGAATGTAGGTACAGGACAGTGTGCAAATATCGGCATTGACAAGTGCATTAATGAGTATATCGTTAAGATGGATTCTGATGATATATCATTGCCTGAAAGGTGCGAAAATCAGATAAGGCTTTTGTATAGCAATCCTGCACTTGATATGTGCGGAGCCTTTATAAAAGAGTTTGACACCGAAACAAATGAATTTATAGCAATAAAGAAAACTCCAAAGACAAATGACGAGATTCACAAGTACGCAAGACGCAGAAATCCATTTAATAATCAGACACTCGTCTTTAAAAAGAGCCTTGCAAAGCGTATCGGCGGTTATTCTGCTTTGACACGTTGCGAGGATTATGATTTTGTTGTGAGAATGTTAAATGCAGGTGCAAAGGGCGAGAATATACAGGAAGTGCTTGTTGATTATCGTGTGTCAAAGGATAATTATGAACGTCGTCAGAACTGGGCAAACACAAAAGCGTTTATATCAGTAAGATGGAAAATCTACAGAATGGGATATTCAAACCTGCTTGACTTTCTCCTGCCTTGTGCATTTCAGATGTTTATCTTTATAATGCCAAAAAGCTTGACAGGAAAGATATATAAGAAGTTTTTAAGATAAATGATTAACATATAATAATTTCAGAGGGTGGTTAATATAACTAAATCTAAATTTGACTTTTTTGGATTAGCCAATATTATAAACGAGCATAAAGGACAGCGAAAGAAGATTTTTCTCTTGTCTGTAAATGAGCTTAAAAAGAAATATAAGGGTGCGGCACTCGGCTCTATCTGGGCATTAATCAAGCCTACCTTTACACTTTTCATACTCTGGTTTGCGTTTACAATCGGTATCAGAGTTTCAGGCACAGTTAAATATCACGGTCATGAATTTGCAAGATTTGTATTCATGCTGACAGGTTACGTTCCGTGGTTCTTTATAAGTGAAAACATTATTGGTGGTTCAAGGTGTATCAGACAAAACCGCCAGTTTGTAACAAAGCTTTCGTTCCCTGTTTCAAACATAATGACATTTACATCACTGTCCACCTTGTATGTACACGTTATGCTTTGTGGTATAATGTATGTAGTATTGCTTTTGTTTGGACACGGTCCGTCGCTTTATAATCTGCAGTATTTCTATTATTGTCCTTTGATGTTCCTGTTTTTCTTAGTTCTTTCCTGGGCAACAGCACCACTCAGTGCATTCAGTAAGGACTTTGAAAACCTTGTAAACTCGATTATTACAGGCCTTTTCTGGGTGTCGGGTATCTTCTGGAACACATATGACATTGATAATATCTGGATTAAGAGAATAATGTATTTCAACCCGATTAACTACTTTGTTAACGGCTATAGAAAATGCTTTTTATACAACGAATTAATCTTTGACAGCAATTATACAACCGAAACAATTGCTTTCTATGTTGAATTTTTGCTGCTGATACTCATCGGTGCACATTACTATAAAAAGCTTAGAAAAATACTTCCTGATGTACTGTAATCTGATTATATCTGAAAGGTAATTAAAATGGAGAATCAACCGATTATTGAATTTAATAATGTTCATAAAGAGTACCTTCTTTATAAAAACGAAAAAGCAAGATTCAAGGCAATTTTCACTAACAACCGTGGCGTAAAACGTCATAACGCACTAAACGGTATCGATTTTAAAATATACCCAGGCGAGTCTGTTGGTATCATCGGTAAAAACGGTGCAGGTAAGTCAACAGTGCTAAAGATGATAACAGGCGTTACGTTTCCAAGCTCTGGTGATGTTGTTGTAAGAGGTAAGGTTGCTGCACTTCTTGAGCTTACAGCAGGCTTCTCGCTTGATATGACAGGCATTGAAAATATATATCTAAAGGGCTATATTCTGGGACTTAACGATAAAGAGATAAAAGAGCTTGAAGAAGATATCGTTGAGTTTGCAGATTTAGGCGAATATATTGAACAGCCTGTAAGAACATATTCAAGCGGTATGAAAATGCGTCTTGGATTTGCAATTAATATTAACATCAAGCCTGATATTCTGGTTATCGATGAAGCACTTAGCGTTGGCGATGCCGATTTTAAGCAAAAGTGTAACAACAAAATCAAAGAGCTTATTAAAACAGGCGTAACAGTATTGTTTGTATCTCATTCAAACACAGCGATTAAGGATACCTGTGACAGAGCAATTTACCTTAAAGGCGGAAAGGTTGCTTTTGACGGAGATATAGATACTGCCTTTGAAATGTATAATAAAAAATAATTAAAGCGGTCAAATACTTGACCGCTATTTGCATATTGAAATTACATAAAGCATAAAAATAAAAACAGGGGACAGCTTTTGTACCCTGTTTTATAATTATACATATTTTACATATTACCCTTGAGTTCTGCCATACATGCTGAACAAACTGATTTTCCTTTATATTCAACAACGTCTTCAGGACTATTGCAGAATATACATGTACGCTGGAACTTTTTAAGAATTATCATGTCATTATCTGTATAAATTTCTACAGCATCTTTGATAGCCAAGTCATAAGTTCTTCTAAGCTCAATTGGTAAAACAATTCTACCAAGTTCGTCGATTTTTCTAACAATTCCTGTAGACTTCATAATTACAGCTCCTTTACAGCAGGTTGAGTTTAATGCGTATTTCCAATGTTTATGGATAAATATTAACACAAGCAAGCACATTTTGTCAAGTCTTTTTACAAAAAAATTAATATTTTTAGTAAATATACGAGGTTTTACGATGATTAACTATATTATTACAGGGTTTTTCTTGGTATCATTCCTATTATCTGCCATAAAAGGCAATGCTTCGGACTTATCTCAGTCTTTGCTATTTTCGTCAGAAAATGCCGTAAAACTGGTGATTGGACTGTCTGGTTCAATGGCACTCTGGGGTGGAATAATGCAGGTTGCTAACAAGTCAGGAATTACGAAAGCAATTACGAAAGCACTTAAAAAGCCAGTTGGTTTTCTGTTTCCGGCATTGCCAGAAGACAGTGAAGCTTTTCAAACGATTTGTATGAATATTACTGCAAATTTGCTCGGCCTCGGCAACGCTGCAACACCTTTAGGAATAAAAGCAATTAAACAACTAAAAATGTATAAATATACTTATTCATATATACCTATGCTTGTTGTACTGAACACTTCATCAATTCAGCTTATTCCAATAACCGTTGCAACCCTAAGGCTAAATCACGGCTCACAATCTCCCTGGGATTGCACATTACCGATACTTGTAGTATCGCTTATATCTGTTATTGCAGGCTGCCTTGCTGTGTCCGTGCTTTACTCAAACAGGAGTAAGAATAGATGACACTGTCTGAAATAATTGTGCCTGTGATAATCTGTCTTGTGTTTGTCTTTGCGTTAATCAAGCGTGTTGACATATTTAGCGAGTTTGTACATGGTGCAAAGGAGAATCTGCTTATAGCAATTGATCTCATTCCACCGCTTGTAATACTCCTGACAGCAATAGAAATGCTTTCAGTGTCAGGAACGATCGATGCCTTATCAGATTTGCTATCGCCAGTAACATCTTTTTTAGGCTTCCCGAAAGAATGTACTTCATTAGCACTAATAAGGCCAGTGTCAGGAAGTGGTGCATTGGCAGCCCTTGAGTCGCTCTTTCAGGATATTTCACCCGACAGCTATGAAGGCAGAGTAGCAAGCGTGCTTATGGGTTCATCAGAAACAACTTTTTATACAATCGCCGTATACTACAGTGCTGCAAGAATAAAAGCTGAGTACAAAGTGTTCGTGTCGTCCTTAACAGCGGATTTCACTTGCTTTGTATTCTCAGCTTTGATAGTAAGATTATTCTATTGATTAGTCGTTGAATGCCTCAGCTATAGTGCCACCACCGACAATATAGTCACCATCATACAGCACAACCGCCTGACCGACTGAAACAGCCTTGTGCTTGGTATTAAACACTACCTTTATCCTGCCGTCATCAAGCGGAGAAACAGTGCAAGGCACGTCCTTCTGGTGATAGCGTGTCTGAGCAGTGCACTCAAATGGTTCTGCCAGCTTTTCAAACGGAATAAAGTTTACATCATCAGCAATAAGTGATGTGCAGCCTTGTTCGTCTTTAGTGCCGAGTATAAGCGTGTTGTCGGACAGGTTTTTGTCAATTACAAACAACGGCTCAGAGTATGAAACGCCAATGCCTTTACGCTGACCGATAGTGTAGTGAATAAGTCCCTTGTGTCTTCCAAGCTTAGTTCCGTCAGTGAGTATTATATCGCCCTCGGGTTGCTCACCTGAGTTTTCAGTGATAAACTTTGCATAGTCACCGTCGGGGATAAAGCATATATCCTGCGAGTCGGGCTTGTCAGCATTAATTAAAGAATTCTGCTCAGCAATCTGGCGGATTTTATCCTTGCTAAGTTCGCCGACAGGGAAGAGAGTGTGAGCAATCTGATCCTGTGTCATGGAATACAGCACATAACTCTGGTCCTTGTTTACATCAGGCGAACGTTTTAGGTTCCAGCGACCAGTTTTTTTGTCAAACTCACGTTTAACATAATGACCTGTTGCAATATAATTGTAATCAAGAAGTCTTGCACGCTCAAGAAACTTCTCAAATTTAAGGTGCTTGTTACATTCAATACAAGGATTAGGCGTGCCACCATTTAAGTATGTATCAATAAAATGATTGATAACTTTTTCTCTGAAATCAGTTGAAAAGTTGAACACATGGAAATCAATTCCAAGTTTGAATGCAACAAATCGAGCGTCCTCAACATCATTGAGTGAACAGCAAGTCTTTGCCTTGTCAAGTCCGATGTCTTCGTTTGTGTATAAACGCATAGTTGCACCAGCACAGTCATAACCCATGTCAAGCAAGAGTTTTACAGCAACAGAGCTGTCAACTCCACCACTCATAGCAACAAGCACTTTTTTATTCTCAGCCAATTAAATCACCCTTTTATACATAACAAAACAGGCGGATAAGCAATCCGCCTGATTATTTTAATGACAACCTTCGCAATCTTCACAATCATGAATTTCGCCAACAAAAGGTGTCGGGTCAATTCCCTGTCTTGTGTAGTAGTCTGCAATAGCAGCCTTCATAGCCTGTTCAGCCAAAACAGAGCAGTGAAGCTTAGCTGGTGGAAGTCCGTCAAGAGCTTCAACAACTGCCTTGTTAGTTATCTGTAAAGCGTCCTCAATAGCTTTGCCTTTAATCATTTCAGTTGCGATTGATGATGTTGCGATAGCAGCACCACAGCCGAATGTTTTAAACTTAACATCAGTGATAATATTATCATCAACCTTGATGTACATTTTCATAATATCTCCGCATTTTGCGTTACCAACTTCGCCGACACCGTCAGCATTATCAATCTCGCCAACGTTGCGTGGGTTTGCAAAATGGTCCATGACCTTTTCACTGTAAATCATATCATTACTCCTTTATTTAATCTTGTTGCCGTCTGAATCCAAGCCTTCAGTCTTGCAGATTCTCTCCCAAAGCGGTGACATACCTCTGAGTCTTTTCACAACATTGGGGATAACAGACAAAATATAATCAACATCTTCATCAGTTGTATCTTCGTTAATAGAAAGTCTTAACGAACCATGTGCAATTTCATGCGGAAGCCCGATAGCCAGCAAAACGTGTGACGGATCAAGCGAACCGCTTGTGCAAGCTGAACCTGATGAAGCAGCAATACCGTTCATATCAAGAGTGAGAAGCAAGCTTTCTCCCTCAACACCACGGATTGAAATGTTCACATTACCAGGCAAACGCTTATTAGCATCACCATTAAGTCTTGTTTCGGGGATTTTAAGTATGCCTTCAATAAGCCTGTCCCTCATTTTTGAAACCTTAATCGCCTTTGTATCAATATCAGCACAAGCATCAGTAATTGCAACACCGAGAGCAACGATTGACGGAACATTCTCAGTACCAGCTCTCTTGTTTCTCTCCTGAGCACCACCATGAATCAGATTTGGAAGTGAAATGCCACCTCGTACATATAGGCAACCGATACCTTTTGGTGCATGAATCTTATGTCCCGAAAGCGAGAGCATATCAATGTTCATTTCCTTAACGTTAATCGGCACATTTCCGACAGCCTGAACAGCATCAGTGTGGAAAGGAACCTTTTTCGCCTTGCATATCTCACCGACTTCAGCAATAGGCAAAACTGTGCCAATCTCGTTGTTTGCAAACATGATAGTCACAAGACAGGTGTCCTCACGGATAGCGTCTTCAACCTGTTTTGGAGTGATAAGTCCTTTTTCATCAACAGGAAGATATGTTACCTCATAGCCCTGTTTTTCGAGGAACTGACAGGTGTGAAGTACAGCATGATGCTCAAAAACAGTTGTGATTATATGCTTTTTACCTCTTTTTGCACCGTTTAAAGCTGAGCCTTTGATTGCCCAGTTGTCAGCTTCAGAGCCGCCGCTTGTGAAGTATATTTCATTAACTTTAGCACCGATAGCGTTTGCAACCTGTTCTCTTGCTTTAAGAATAACCTTTGCAGAGTCCATTCCCATTCTGTAAATGCTCGAAGCGTTGCCATACTGTTCAGTAAAGTATGGCAGAGCAGCCTCTAAAGCTTTTTTGGAAACGCAGGTTGTTGCCGCATTATCAGCGTAAATAAAGCGTTTTTCCATTAAAACCATAACCTTTCTATTTTATAAAAACCATTTAAATTAATAGTAATATTATACACCTTTTTTCTCTAAAATGCAACCATGTTTGAGAATTTTTTGTCAAATCAGATTAGTTTTTCACTATTGATTTATAAGATTTTAATGCAATCAAAATTCCTTAACAAAAAAATCATACTTACTTAATAGGTTTTGCGACACAAGTTAATTAACTGAAACTTTTTGATGCCGCAACAGCAAGCTGGTCGCACCTCTCGTTTTCAGGGTGACCTGCATGGCCCTTAACCCAGAAAAAGTTGACTTTATGTACATCAAGTAATGACAAAAGCTTTTCCCATAAATCTACATTCAAAGCCTTTTTCTTGTCAGACTTAACCCAGTTGTTTTTCTGCCAGCTTACAGCCCAGCCTTTTGTAACAGCATCAATGATATACTTTGAGTCGCTGTATAAATCAACTTCGCAAGGCTCTTTGAGTGCTTCAAGTCCCGTTATAACAGCGGTAAGCTCCATGCGATTGTTTGTAGTTTCAGGTGAACCTCCACTCATTTCTTTTGTGATACCTTTGTATTTTAAAATTACACCATAACCGCCAGGTCCTGGATTACCAGAACAGGCACCATCAGAGTATAAATAAACCTTTTTCATAAGTCTAAACCTTCTTGCTATAATATAAAATTCTAAATCATTATACCATATAGCAGCTTATTATGTCAATCAGAGAAAAAAGATTGGCGGATATAACTTTTGGGGCGATTTTTCACACTAAAAACAGGAAATTTTGTCACATTAGAAAAACCTTTTGAATATAGTGTAGAGAAGTAAAAACTTTTACTTTTAATCTTATAACAGGAGGATTTTATATGAGCGAGTTTAAATCAAATAATTCCTTTAAAGAGGCGGTTTGTATCGAAACAATGCGAGTGTTTGATTCGTGCAGTGCACAGGACTGCCTTGAAGACTTGGAGGTAACGTTTGCAGAACCTGCAATGCAGGAGATGATCAACGAGGCAAGCTACATCAAAACGAAGAGTGTAGAAGTGCTGAACACTACATTCAACATTGACCCTGTACCGTTTAACAAAGGTTTCTATACAGTTGACCTGACATATTCATTCAAGGTTGATTTTGATGTATATGACACAAACACTACAACGCCACAGTTTGCAACAGGTAATACCACATTCAGCAAGAAGGTAATTCTGTTCGGTAGTGATGGTAATACAAAGCATTTTGCATCAGATGATATTACTGCTGAGCGAGAAAACCAGAATAGCATTCTGCCTGATTTGCCAAGGGCAAGCGTAAGCGTAGTTGACCCGATAAGTCTCGACACTAAGCTTTTGCCGGCAACAGCTGAAAACCCGGATAAAACAGTACTTGTAACGATCGGTATGTTTGCAATAGTCCAGCTACAAAGAGCTGTGCCAATCCTTATACCTGCATACGACTACTGCATACCAAATAAGGAGTGCTCAACTAATACAGACAGTCCTTGCGAGCTGTTTGAGAAAATCAGCTTCCCGACAAATGAATTTTTCCCAAGAAGTCTTGACAACCAGCAAAACTGTGACTGCAATAACAGTAATGGCTCAGATGACAATTGCACTGACAAGTAAAAAACTACTTAGCATAACGCATGGTGAAAGCCATGCGTTTTTCTTGTTAAAACAGCTTGTAATTATGGCTTAAATGTGGTATAATTAGAGTAATTTATTGTAATGTGGTGATATTAGTGGAACTGACGCATCTTAATCGTAATGATGCTATAAGATATATGGGCTATAAGAACAAAAAGCCAGACAGCAAAATTCTTGATATGATAGATGAATGTGAAACA
>JAFTAX010000085.1 GCA_017458445.1 Ruminococcus sp.
ACGCCGTTCCGCTCGTAGCACGAATATACGCC
This sequence comes from Ruminococcus sp., assembly GCA_017458445.1. Lineage (GTDB taxonomy): Bacteria > Bacillota > Clostridia > Oscillospirales > Ruminococcaceae > FB2012. The sequence goes on from JAFTAX010000085.1 coordinate 33, forward strand.
AAGCTTAGATTCTGCTTTGAAAAGAGATCCCACAGAATCTCGCCCATGTCAGAATTAATCACTGCACCTCTAATCGGGTAATCCAGCTTGTCAGGCTCGTTAAACCATAGCTTGCCCGTAAAAAACAACACCGCTACATGTACAAGAGTAATCACTAAGCATAGTATAATCAGGATTATTATGAACTTCCTGAGGCGATGCTTTGGCTTAATCTCCGGCTCATAAAACTCATCTTCATCAGGATAGTATTCATTATCAGGAAATTCATTGTCAATTCGCTCTATTGCATCATAATCAAGAGTAAACTGTTCAGGCTCGTTTAAAGGCTCGTCATAATCCTTACGATGAAAAAATCTCATAATCTCAATCCTTTATCTTCTGCCAAAAAACATATTAACGGTATGTACTCCATTGTTCAATCAACGAGTATCCTGCTTTCATTAATCTATTACAATGGCATAGCAAGGATTAGTCAAGATAATCTCTTACCTTATTGCTCCTGTTAGGATGACGGAGCTTTCTTAATGCTTTTGCTTCTATTTGTCGGATTCTCTCACGGGTAACATTAAACTGCTGGCCTACCTCTTCAAGTGTTCTTGAACGTCCGTCCTCAAGTCCAAATCTGAGTCTTAACACCTTTTCTTCACGCTCTGTAAGAGTTGACAAAACCTGATTAATCTGCTCTTTAAGCAGAATAAGTGATGCTGCTTCTGCAGGTGCTGGTGCTTCTTCATCAGGAATAAAGTCACCGAGGTGTGAATCTTCCTCTTCACCGATTGGTGTTTCAAGCGATACAGGGTCCTGAGCGATTCTCATAATCTCTCTTACACGCTCAACAGACATATCAAGTCTGTCTGCAATATCCTCTGGTGACGGGTCACGTCCGTTTTCATGTAGTAGCTGGCTTGATGCCTTTTTAACCTTTGTTATTGTTTCTACCATGTGGACAGGGATACGGATTGTTCTTGCCTGGTCAGCGATTGCTCTTGTTATAGCCTGACGTATCCACCATGTTGCATAGGTCGAGAACTTAAATCCCTGTGTATAGTCAAACTTTTCTACCGCTTTGATAAGTCCCATGTTGCCTTCCTGAATCAAGTCAAGAAAGCTCATTCCACGGCCTACATATCTCTTTGCAATTGATACAACAAGACGCAGGTTTGCCTCAGCAAGACGTTTTCTTGCGACTGACGCTTCCTTTTCATTGTTGCCTGCCATTTTTTCAGCAAGCTGGATTTCTTCCTCTGATGTTAAAAGCGGTACACGTCCGATTTCCTTGAGGTAAATCTTAACAGGGTCATCAATTGCAATACCGTCTGTAGAAAGGCTGATGTCAACCTCATCCGGTGCAAACTCGTCCTCTGGGTTTACAAGTGAAATATCATCATCAGTTACAATGTTTTCGATGATTTCAATGTTCAATGCTTTACAGTTATCATAGAATGAATCTATCTGCTCAACGTCAAAATCCAATGCTTCAAGTGCATCTGTTATTTCCTTTGTTGTGAGCTTTCCTGTTGCTTTGCCCTGTTCAAGCAAATTGTCGATAATGTTGTTTTTCTTTTCTGTCATAATCTTTTCCATTCCTTTCAAAACTTTCTGCAAAAGCAGTTGACATTAAATCTATGTTTTTTCTGACTTAAGACGTTCTCTCAGCTCAAGAAAATCGTCATCAGTCATATCATTTCTTTTCACTTGCTTTTCTTCACATTCATTAAGCAGCTTAATATAATCCATCACCACTTGCTTATCTATCCCCATATTATCATACTTTTCAAGTATATGTGTTATTTTACCCACTTCATCGGTAGAAAATTCACCGTTAAATGAGGATATCGAGTGATCTTCGTTATTGTTTATCTTGTCAATTAAGCTCTGATAAACTCTCCTGTTAAACGAGGTTACAAACTTATCAGGTGGAAGCAGCTTTTCTGCCTCATCGCAAAAATCGGGATTATTATAAATATAATATATAATTCCGCACTCTGCAAGCGACTCCTTGTAATGAGTTGCTGCTTCTGGGTTTATATCATCACGCCGTCTTGATGCATGGGTTACAAGCTCTCTGTCGGCACGTTTACGCTTGTTGTAACGCTCCTTTTTCAAAAGTGCATTTATTTCCTCGGAAATAGCCGACTTGCTGACACCCTGCTCGTTTGCGATTTTTGATATATAAACATCACGCTCAACAGGTGAAATAATACCTGCAAGCACTTTATAGACACGTTTCAAATAATCAATCTTGCCCAAATCAGTTTCAAGGTCCAGCCCCTCACGGCACTTGTTAAGCTCAAAATTTATCGCACCGTCTGCATTATCAAGCAGGTGCTTAAACTTTACTGCACCGAATTTGTTTACATACTCATCAGGGTCCTTTGCACCGTCCATTCTGATAACAGTCGTCTTAAGCCCAGCTTCGTTCAGCAAATCTATCGCCTTTTGAGTTGCCTTTTGACCTGCGGCGTCCGAATCATAGCAGATTATAACCTCGTCGGCATAGTTTGAAATAAGCTTTATCTGCTCGGGTGTAAGAGCTGTTCCGCAAGAAGCTACGGCATTTTCAAAGCCTGCCTGATTAAGCGAGATTACGTCAAGATTGCCCTCGCACAGCAAAATCTTTCTGTCCTTAATCGCTGCATTTTTTGCAAAATTCATTGAGAACAAAAACCTGTTTTTATGATAAACCTGCGTGTCCTTTGTGTTGAGATACTTTCGCTTATCGTCACTGCTCAATGCACGTCCACCAAATCCGACAATATTTCCTCTCAGATCAATAAACGGGAACATCGCACGATTTACAAAAAAGTCATATGTATTCTTGGTGTTCCTTTGCGAGCGTGAAATCAGGCTTCCGTCAATCAGCTCCTGCTCGGTAAAGCCTTCACTCAGCATATAGCTTTTAAGCTCTGACCAACTGTTTGGTGCAAAGCCCATGCCGTATTTCTGCACCGTTTCAGCCTTTAGCCTTCGTGTCTTAAACAGGTATTCCCTGCAGGCTTTTCCATCATCGCTTTTTAGCTTTTCAAAGAAAAAACGTGCGGCTGTTTTGTTCATCTCATAAAGCCTTTTTCGCTTATCTGTTCCGCCGCCTTTGAAATAATTATCCTGCGGCACTTCAAGCCCGCTTCTTTCTGCAAGCAGTTTCACCGCTTCCCAATAGTCCAAATTATTGTACTTCATGGTAAAGGTGATTACATCACCGCCTGCACCGCATCCGAAACAATGGAAGTATTCTTTATCAGGATGAACGTGGCAGGACGGCGTTTTTTCGTTATGGAACGGACAAAGACAAACATAGTCACGGCCTGTACGCTTTAGTGTCACACAGCTGCCCATTACCTCGGCAATCGGGTTTGCAGCTTTCAGCCTGTCGATAAAATCAGCAGGTAGTGGCATATTTATCACCGTTCCTTTCTTAAATAATTACGCTATCTTCTCTTCCATTCTGCTGGTATAAACAGCTCAGAGAAAACGTCTATCGCATAGCTGTCGGTCATGCCTGCGATATAGTCGCAGACTGCTATTTCCTTGCCGAACTTTTCAGCAAGCTTACCGTACAGCTTTGGAAGCTTATCCATGTTATTGCAATAATATTCGTAAAGCTTTTTAAGCATATCCTGTGCCTTTGTTTCTTCCGACTTGCACACAGGGTTGCAATAAACACTGTCAAACATAAACTGGTGCAGAGCTTTATACGCCTTATCGACCTCATCAGACATTCTTATTTTTTCTGCACCATTATCGACAATTGACCTGACAAGCGTTGTGATTCTCTCTGATTTTGAGTGTCCAAGAATATCAGTTATATCCTTCGGCAAGTCTTCTTCACGGATAATTCCGCCTCGGATTGAGTCATCTATATCGTGATTTATGTACGCTATAACGTCCGCAAAACGCACTACATAGCCCTCGCGTGTATCGGCAATCTGGTTTGTGTGCTTTAAAATTCCGTCACGCACTTCCTGCGTCAGATTCAAGCCGTTTCCGTCATTTTCGATATAATCCACCACTCGCACGCCCTGCTCATAGTGGTGAAAACCGCAAGGTGAAACGCTGTCTAACGCACGCTCGCCTGCGTGACCGAATGGAGTATGCCCAAGATCGTGAGCGAGTGCTATAGCTTCGGTAAGGTCCTCATTCAGCCTTAATGCACGGGATATCGTTCTTGCGATTTGTGACACCTCAAGGGTATGCGTCAGGCGTGTTCTGTAATGGTCGCCAGTCGGGCTTAGGAAAACCTGCGTTTTATGCTTTAGTCGGCGAAATGAATTACAGTGAATAATCTTATCCCTGTCCCTTTGGAACTCAGTTCTTATCTCGCATTTTTCGTCCTCTTTTAATCTGCCCTTTGTATTTTTTGACAGGCAGGCATATTCGCAGAGGTTTTGTTGCTCGAGCATTTCGGTATACTCTCTTGGTAGCAAAGCAACCACCCTTTCTCGTCACATATTTTTGCCCTCTACTTATTATATACAAAATCCGCAATAAAATCTCCTTTATTGCGGACGACATTTTTCAAAATTTCGTATAATTGCACAATTTGTCAGGCAAAATCCGCCCACAAGCTAGTGATTTCCTCTAAGGAAATTTTACCGTTTGACAGGTCAGTTAACTTTTCTTTCAAGGCATCTGCCAGCTCGGATTTTACAAAAAGTGTCACCTCGACATCATCGGCAAAGTTTTCAGACTTGATCTTAACATCATAATCAGGCAGTACGTAAGTTATCTTGCCATAGAGTGAATAGTCGCATTTTACTGTAATTTGTGAACACTCACGCATTATCATTATTCTTGCAGCGTCAACAGCAAGCTTGCAGGCATTAGAATAGGCTCTGACGAGTCCGCCGCCACCAAGCAATATACCACCAAAATACCGTGTTACAACGACGCAAACATCGCACAGGCCTTCTTTTTGCAAGACATCAAGCACAGGTACGCCACCTGTACCCTGTGGCTCACCGTCATCAGAATAGCGAGTTATATTGCCGTCACGCAGAATATAGGCATAGACGTTATGTCTTGCTTTTCGGTGCTGTGCTTTTATGCTGTTTATAAAATCGACCGCCTGCTCGTTTGTTTTAACAGGTGCGATATGCCCGATAAACTCCGATTTTCTTTCAACAAAGCTGTCCTTTGCAGGCTCGTATACGGTTTTATACTCCACCTTTTTATCCTCCGAAAAAAACAGGCTCTCTGCGTTACGCAAAGAGCCAAGGTTTGTGTAATATTAGTCGAGATTGAATCTCTTCTTAAATCTGTCAACACGTCCACCTGTATCTACAAGCTTCTGTTTACCAGTGAAGAATGGGTGACACTTTGAACAGATTTCAACCTTGATGTCCTTTTTTGTTGAACGAGTTTTAATCACGTTTCCGCAAGCACAAGTGATTGTTGTTTCCTCATACTGTGGGTGAATTCCTTCTCTCATTCTAAATCCTCCTTTCCAAACTAAAAATTTATGACTCATAGAAGCCCATCATTTCAGTTTAGACAGTAGTTCTATGCAGTAATCATTATAATTGACTAAATTATTATATCACAACGCACGGATTTTGTCAACAGCTTTGTGAAATCTTTTTAGTCAGCTTCTCCTAAAACATATGATTTTTTGACCTTGAGTGCCTTTTCGCCCTTGATTGCATAGGCGATATTGATTGCGTGGTCTGAGCAACGCTCGAGGTCTGTCACCATATCGGTGAAAATTACTCCGCCTCGTGGGTTGCACTTAATTGTCTTAAGACGTGCGATATGAGCTTCGATATACTGCTCTTTCAGCTCGTCAATTTCTTCTTCCATTGAGCTTATCTGGTCAAGCAGTTCATAGCTTTCGTTATCGTAAATCTTGATTGCAAGCTCGATGACTTTAAGTGTTTTATCGGAAATATCCATAAGCTCGTCACGGCCACTGTCGCTAAGAGATATTTTCTCTTCGGTTTTAACCTTTGAATACTCTGCGATATTTTCAGCGTGGTCGCCGATACGCTCGATATTTGCAACAACTCTGAACATCATACCCACGACTTCCTCGTCATGTGCATTAAGTGCCTGACCGTGAAGTCTTATAAGACAGCCTGTAATCTCGTGATTAAGGTAATTTATTGTCTTTTCGGTTTTCATGATGCTGTCAAATGCGTCATTGCTTCCGTCAAAGAAATCATCAATTGATGTTTTGAAATTGTTATATGTGAGAGTTGCCATACGGATAAGCTCTTGCTTTGCCTGTGCAACAGCTACAGGTGCATTCGTCATAACTTCAGGGTCAAGATAGAGTAGCTTCTCGCTGCTGAACTCGTCTTTTGTATCCTCTGGGATAAACTTCTGAACAATCATTGCAATAAGCTTTACACATGGGAAAACGCAGATAGCTGACAAAATATTAAACAACAAATGCAAGTTTGCAATCTGACGTGAAACATCTCCCGGTGTAAGATTTATTATCCATTTGCTTGTAAATGGTATAAACGCATAAATAATTATGAAGAACACTGAACCAAAAACTTTTTCAAGAACACCAGCCATTGCTGCCTGACGGCAAACTTTATTACCAGAGAAAGAAGCAAAAATTACAGGAGCAATAGCACCAATGTTCATACCAACAATGATATAAACAACATCATTTAGTCCCATTCCTGATGCAACAGCAGATGAACCCATAAGAACCTGCAAAATACCGATTGATGCAGATGATGACTGGATTATTGATGTAAATACAACACCGAATAACAATCCTAATAAAGGATTGTTATAATTGCTTAAAAATGATGACATAACTGACTCAAGCCCAAGGTCTTTTGTTGCAAGTTTAATAAGATAGATCCCAACAAAAAGCATGCCAAAGCCAAGGATTACTCCACCAATTTTATTCACAATACGCTTTTTGATATAAGTATAAAGCACCATACCGATAAAAAGTATAAGTGGAGCGATTGTTTCAACCTTGAATGCAATTATCTGTGCAGTTATTGTTGTACCGATATTAGATCCAAGCATTATATATATTGACTGTGTTACTGTAAGCATGCCTGCATTTACAAAGCCTATCGACATTACATTTGTTGCACCGGAGCTTTGGATAAGAGCTGTTGTTCCAGCACCTATCAATACTGATGTAACACCGTTTCCTGTCATTTTTGACAATACAACCCTTAACTTATCACCAGCTGCCTCTTTAAGACTTGCTGACATGTAGTTGATACCGTACAAAAACAGACCAATTCCACCGAGTAATAAAAAATACCTTCTACCATAAATATACCCTTGCCTTTCCACAAGTTTACGCATATTCTATCTATATAACTTATCCGATCCATTTTCGGACAAAGGTCTTTTCTTTTTGGTTTGCACTATATTCCATGTAACATTATATCAAAAGGTATGACAAAATTCAACACTTTTTTTCCAAAA
>JAFTAX010000009.1 GCA_017458445.1 Ruminococcus sp.
AACCTGTGCATTGTCAATTGAATCAGTAAACCCATAACCAACTTTTGAAAGCATACCTTTTATCTTTTCGCCATCGCTTACATTCTGCTGACAGCCAAAAGATTTGAGATATACCAGCGGTTGAGAGCCAATATCAGTCGTATACTTTATATTGTGTTCCAACAGTCGAGAAACGACATACTGGTTATTATCATTCATAGAAGAAATCTCCGCAAATACAAATTTGAATATACTCTATTATTATATACTTTTTAGGGCATTTTGTCAATGCTTTAAGGCTTTATATCAAGCTTTATTGATTCAGAAATATAAAAAGCTGTGGATTTTATTTTCCCACAGCTTATTTCTTGTTACTATTAAATTTGAAAATAAACAATATCCAAAGGAGAATTGATACAATTAACGCCACTAAAGCGATTATGTTATGGATAAAGAATTTAAAGATTTTTTGAAATGTATCTATATCCCAGAAATACATAATTGCGATTGCAACGGCAGCTATTGCTGACACAAGTACAGCTGCTGCTGATGCATCTTTTGCCAGTTTTGCAAGCTTATTTTGCTCAGGCGACGCCAAATCCACAACTTTTTCAACTGATGTGTTTACCAACTCAAGCGAAATAATCAGTGCTATAAGCAGTATAACAACAGACTTTTGAGTAATAGTCAAATCATAGAATTGCATAAATATAAGTACATAAAAAGCAGCACAAAGGTGGAACCGGAGATTTCGCTCTCTCTTAACACACTCTGCAATACCTTCAAAAGCATATCTGAAGCTCTTTATAAAAGAAAGAAAACTATTCATTATATTCATGTTTGTCAATTACAAAAGTTGCATCACGGGAGATTCCGAGTGTATCAAGAATCTCTTCTTCTTTTTCACGCATAATTCTTTCTTCAAGCTGGCTTACCTCATGGTCATAGCCAAGAAGATGAAGCATTGAATGTACAGTTAAAAACCCCACTTCCCTTTCAAGTGAATGGCCATATATTTCTGCTTGTCTTAGTGCAGTTTCAATTGAAATTACTATATCACCGAGCATACACGCACCAGTTTCCTTGTTGACATCATAAACGCCATTTTCACCCAAAGGAAATGACAAAACATCAGTAGGCCTATCAACATTTCGATACTCTTTATTTAGCTCGTGAATTCTATTATCGTCTACAAATGTAACGCTTACTTCAAAATCATTGTCAAAATTCTCTGTAACAGCTACAGCATGGCAACACTTTCTTATAAGCAATCTCAAACCGACAGGTATTTTAACACTTGTCTGGTCGTTTGTAATTAATACTTTAGCCTTTCCCATGATTATTACTTCCTTTCTGGTAATACTTTTCATACGCCAGGATTATGTCCTGAACAAGTTTATGTCTTACTACATCTTTTTCAGTAAATCGAATTATAGATATATCGTCAACATTCTTCAGCACTTTCATAGCCTGAACAAGTCCTGATTTTCTCGAATCTGGCAGGTCAATCTGAGTTATATCGCCTGTAATTACGATTTTTGAATTAAAACCAAGTCTTGTTAAGAACATTTTCATTTGTTCATGTGTGGTATTTTGTGCTTCATCAAGGATTATAAACGAGTCATCAAGTGTTCGTCCACGCATATATGCAAGCGGCGCAACCTCAATGCAACCTCTTTCATGCTGTTTTGCAAAAGTTTCAGGCCCTAACATTTCAAACAAAGCATCATAAAGCGGTCTTAAGTAAGGATCGACCTTGTTTTGCAAGTCACCAGGTAAGAATCCAAGCTTCTCTCCTGCTTCAACAGCAGGCCTTGTAAGGATAATTTTATTAACCTCATGAGCTCTGAATGCCTTAACTGCCATTGCAACAGATAAATATGTCTTACCAGTACCTGCAGGACCAATTCCCAATACAACGGTTTTGTTTTTTATTGCGTCAACATATTTTTTCTGACCAAGAGTTTTTGGCTTGACTATCTTTCCGCTAATGGTTACGCATATTCCGTCATTATGAAGGTTTTGTATCTCGTTTTCTGTGCCTTCTTTTACAAGAGAAAAAACATATCGAATATTCTGTTCGTTAATACTTTCACCTTTATTAGCAAGTGTTATAAGAGCGTCAATAGCTTTTGAAGCCTTGTATACATTCTCCTCGTCGCCGGTAATTTTTATATCACCACCACGACTGAGAATCATAACGTTATACTGCTTCTGAATCAGATTGACATTCTCATCATAGTTGCCAAACAGGTTAAGTATAACTTCCATTCTATCAACATTAATTGTTTTTTCTATCATTAAGCACAACATCCTATTCTATAGTTACTATGATTAGTATAACACATTTAATATAAAAATGCAACTTTTTTTGTTAACTTTTAATAAAATAATTTATTTTTGAATGAAAAATTCGTTTTCTTCGCATATCTCACCATATAGTTTATACTTCACAGTAAGTCTTACGCCATCATTTTCAATCTTTTCATCAATACTTTTATCCTTAATTTTATAATCCTTATAAAAGTTCTTTTCATATTTTGCAACCGTGCTATAAGCTTTTGATTTAGCCTCTTTTTGAGAAAGTTTAACATTTTCAGATGATATTTCATTTAGCTTTACTTTCTTTATACTAACAGGCAACTCAAAGCCAAACAGTAAAAAATGTTTCTCAGTTGCACGGCATTTATAGTTTCCTTTTGGAAACGTTAAAAACAATGGTAATTCAGCGTCAAAAACCTTCAGATATCTCTTTGTTTTGGTTTTATCTGATATTATCTTTTCTTTATCATCAAAAGGCTGAAATACATTAACTGTTTCTTCGAAAGTACCATATATCTTACCTATAGATCTGACGTATCTGGTGTATGTATCGGTCACTTCTTTTCCGTCTTTATATCTTGTCTTTTCAGTAGTAATAACCCCGCTAACCAGCGTTGCGCCTTTAGTAACGCCACTTCCAACACTTGTCATGAGTTGTCCGTCAAGCACTTCAATTTTATCAACTACAGCGTCACGTTTTGCGACAAGATTGCTAGGTAAACGCTTTTTGTTTGATTCAGGTGAGTTAATATTTTCCACAACATCTATTGTCAACGTTGAACCGCTTATGGATATCCCTGCCCACGAGATACCGTCAACCTTCTGCTTTAATTCACGCTCAAGTTGTGTAGCATTAAGATTTGGTATATAGCTTCCCGTGTATGCGTTATTCTCTTTTAAAACGCCAATAATATCTTTCTTGACAACTGAATCATCACTAAGAATCCTGACTCTTAGCAAAACATTAGATAAAACAAAGCATATCACAATCATTAAAAATGCACCAACAATAATGCCTATATGTTTCTTGAAGTTGTAGAATAATGTAAATAATCCTTTTTTATTATTTATCTCGTATTCAAGATTAAGAATTTCACATAATTCTTTAATATCTTTTACATATTCAATTGAAGTTCGAAATGATAATGCACCATTATTCTCTTTTATGTTTCTGCACGGTAGCTTATCTTCAAATATTTTTTTATATAGCCTGTTATAGCTGTCACCTACAACTGAAAAATCTACATAACCGAATAGCATTAGTTTCTCTCCTTTTTACTTCTTGAAGTAAGACTAATAGTATCTATAACGCCTCTGACTTCAACATTATTGTTGCTAAAGCTATTGAGAAAGAGATTATTGCCCCATATTTCAACTGTGAAGTCACTTGTATTTACCCTTGCAAGCACATCATTACACTCAATTATCTGCTTGCAGTTTTCAATTAATGCTACTTTATTATCCAGTATTGTAATATGCGAATCAAGGCACATCAATTCTTTAACCTTACCTGTGAATTTTAGCTTCGGTGCAGTTTTACTCATATTTTTACCTCCATACACTGTTTCTATATTATATTAGCTAAAGTTAATACATATACTTAAATGTATTAATGGAGGTATCTGAATGATTAATAAAGCTTTTAAAGGATTACTCTTTTATATAATAGCAGCAATTATTGTCTATTGGTGTACACATCTTATTATTCATAGCAAATGCGTTAAAGACGAAATAATATCTGCTATTGAACGTTGCATAAACATAATTATTCCATCACTTTTTGCATTTATGGTTATGTCATCATTTATAATTAAAAGCAGCATATATAAATATATAGCGATCCCGTTTTATCCAATCACAAAGTACATAATGAAGATGCCAAGTAGCTTATTCTTTGTCTTTTTGCTTGGCAATATATCAGGCTATCCCGTTGGTGCAAAGCTGTTACTTGATATGTTTAAGGCAAGGAGAATTGACAAGAAAACCGCTGAGATAGCAATTTGCTTTTGTTATGGTGGCGGTCCTGCATTTTTCACTGGTACTATCGGGCTTGCAATATTTAACAGTACAAAAGCTGGCTTGCTTATCTTTATATCAGTGCTTTTCTCAAACTTTATTATCGCTTGTATAATGTGCAGAATATGTATAATTAAATGTAACAAAAATGATGAAACAGTATCATTCTCAGCTGATTATTTAATTGATTCTATCATATCGGCTGGTAAATCGTTATTTGTTGTATGCGTTACAATACTATTCTTTTCATGTATTATGGCAATTCTTGATGCAGAAGGTTTGTTTCAATTAATTCAACATATGGGCTTAAATGATGAATACTGCACACTTATAAAATCAATACTTGAAATATCCTACATATCAAATCTGTCAGCTAATTCAATTAATCTTATACCAATAATTGCTGGTCTTTGCTCGTTTGGCGGTGTTTGTGTAATAATGCAAGTAAAAGCTATTGTCGGAAACTCATTTTCATTGAAACGCTTTATGCTGTCACGAGTTGGAAGCTGTTTATTATCATATTTAATTACTAAAGCTCTTTTAAAACTGTTTGCTGATAGTATTATGCCTGCATTATCTGAAAAAGTTGAAATCTCAATTATGGCTGACAATTTATTGCCATCTATTTGTCTTATTATAATGATATTTATAGTTGCTTTTGCAGATAATCACCACACAAAAAGAAAAGCTGTTCTCACACAAAGTGAAAACAGCTTATAAATATTAGATTTCTTCAAGCTTTTTGCTGATAATTTCTTTCATCATGCCAGGGTTTGCTTTTCCCTTTGAAGCTTTCATACACTGTCCAACAAGGAAGCCAAGTGCATTTGTTTTGCCGTTTTTAAAGTCATTAACTGACTTTTCATTAGCAGCAAGTACCTCATTTGCAATCTTTTCCAAAAGTCCAATATCTGAAACCTGTGCAAGACCTAATTCGTCAACAAGCTTATTAACATCTTTTGCTTCTTTTAAGATAACAGCAAAAATCTTCTTTCCGCCAGCATTAGATATTGTCTTGTTTTCAATCAGCCCAACAAGCTCAGTCAGGTTATCAGCGTTTATCATTGTATCAGAGAGATTCTTACCTGTTTCATTCAGATACTTAACTAAATCACCTAATAGCCATACTGAATATGACTTGGCAGGATACTTATCCTTTGCAAGACAATCGTCAAAGAGTTTTGCCAGCTCAACTGATTCCGCAATAAAAGTAGCTTCTTTCTGTGGAAGATTGTATTCTTTAACATATCTAAGTATCTTTGCGTTTGGAAGCTCAGGAATCTCAGCTTTGAGATTATTAACTCTATCCTTATCAACGACAATAGTCAGCAAATCTGGCTCAGGGAAATATCTGTAATCCTGTGCATCTTCTTTTGAACGCATTGAAACGCTTTCGCCCTTAACATCGTCCCAACGCCTTGTTTCTTGATCAATTGTACCGCCATTTTCAAGAATATCAATCTGGCGGTTTACTTCAAAATCAATACCTCTTACAGCAGCAGAAAAGCTGTTTACATTCTTCATTTCAGAACGTGTACCCATTGGCTCACCAGGCTTGTGAACAGACACGTTTACGTCACATCTGATTGAGCCTTCCTGCATCTTACAGTCGCATATATCGAGATACTGAAGTATAGACTTTAATGTTTCAAGATAAGCTTTAGCTTCAGCAGAGCTTCTCATATCAGGCTCTGATACAATTTCAATAAGTGGTACACCGCATCTGTTAAGATCAACCAAAGAGCAACCGTCAAACTTATCAGAATGAAGGAGTTTACCAGCATCTTCTTCTATATGAATACGGGTGATACCGATTCTTCTTTCTTCACCATCAACAAGTATGTCAACATAGCCGTTTTCACAAAGTGGCACTTCAGCCTGTGAAATCTGATATGCTTTTGGAAGGTCCGGATAAAAATAATTCTTTCTGTCCTGCTTGCAGACACGATTGATATTGCAGTTTAAAGCGTGTCCCATTTTAATTGCATAGTCAACAACAGTTTCGTTAAGCGTAGGCAAAGCACCAGGCATACCCATGCATATAGGACAAACCTGTGAATTCACTTCAAGTCCAAACTGGTTTTTACAGTCACAATATATCTTTGAATTGGTACTAAGCTCAGCATGAGTTTCAAGACCAATTACAACTTCATATCCTCTTACCATTACAGCAAACTCCTTTCTTTAAAGCTTTGGCATAATAAATCCGCCAGCAGTTTTCTCATAAGCGTATGCAGTATTGAGAAGTGCCTGCTCCGTGAACTTATTTCCTATAAGCTGTAGTCCGACAGGTAATTTGTTGCTATCATTTCCGCATGGTACTGAAACAGCTGGAAGTCCTGCTATGTTCACAGTTACGGTACAAATATCAGTCGCGTACATCTTCAACGGATCGCCGATATTTTCACCAATCTTAAATGCTGTTGTAGGAACAGTTGGTGCTGCAATAACGTCAATATCCTTAAATGCACTGTTAAATTCTTCAGATATTCTTCTTTGCAAAAGCTTTGCCTTGCCATAATATGCATCGTAGAATCCAGAGCTTAAAACGAATGTACCAAGCATAATGCGTCTTTTAACTTCGTCACCGAAGCCCTCAGAGCGTGTTTTTTCATACATATCAATAAGGCTGTCATAATTCTCAGTACGATAGCCATATCTTACGCCATCAAAACGTGCAAGATTTGATGAAGCTTCTGCTGATGAAATAATATAGTATGCTGAAAGAGCATAGTCTGTTGATGGAAGTGAAATCTCTTTTACAACAGCGCCCTGTTTTTCAAGCTCTTTTACTGCATTAAGTACTGAAGTCTTAACTTCGTTATCAATACCCTCACCAAAATACTCTTTTGGAAGTCCAATTCTAAGACCTTTAACATCAGCTTTAAGATTTGCTGACAAGTCTGTATACTCTCTGCAAGCAGATGTTGCATCCATATTGTCACGACCATTTATAGCAGACTGAACCATAGCAACGTCCTTAACGCATTTGCCTATTGGTCCGATCTGGTCAAGTGATGATGCAAAAGCAACAAGTCCAAAACGTGATACCGCACCATAAGTAGGCTTAAGACCTACTACACCGCAATATGAGGCAGGCTGTCTTATAGAGCCACCTGTATCCGAACCAAGTGATACAACGGCTTCACATGCTGCTACAGCGGCTGCAGAGCCACCTGATGAACCACCTGGTATTCTATCGAGAGCGTGTGGATTGCACGTAGGCTTAAAGTATGATGTTTCAGTCGATGAACCCATAGCAAACTCGTCCATATTAAGCTTACCTGTAACAACTACGCCAGCATCTTCAAGCTTATTCATAACAGTTGCATTGAATGGTGGAACATAATTCTCAAGCATTCTGGATGAACAGGTAGTTCTCAGTCCTTTTGTTGAGATATTATCCTTTATTCCAATTGGAATACCAGCAAGAGCTGAAAGTGATTCACCATTAGCACGTTTTTCATCAATCTGTTCAGCTGTTTTAAGTGCATTTTCTTCATTTAAAGTTACATAAGCGTTAACTTTGTCTTCAACACTGTTTATACGCTCAAAAACAGATTTAGTTAATTCAACGGAGCTTATTTCCTTGTTTTTAAGCATATCTGACAATTCATAAGCGTTTCTTTCAAAAAGTTCCAACCTACACACTCCTTACTCTACAGTCTTAGGCACAACAAGGCACCCAGCTTTAACTTGCGGAGCGTTAGACATAAGCTCCTGTCTTGTATACTTATCAGTTACAGCTACATCTTCTCTTAGAATCATTGGGTTATCCTCATCAAGAACAAGCTCATCTTCGATGTCAGGCAGTTTTTCAACCATGTTTACAATGTTTTGCATTTGAGTTTCAAACTCCTGAATCTTATCATCTTCGATTCTTAAGCGTGAAAGCTTTGCGATATGTTTAATATCAATATTCATAATTGTCCTCCCTGTAACGTATTAATCTGTTTTAGTCATATCTAAAAATGTTTGTTCGTCAATAATTGTTATACCAAGCTCTCTTGCTTTAGTAAGTTTGCTACCTGCTTCTTCACCTGCAAGTACATAGTCAGTTTTCTTTGAAACCGAGCCACTTGCTTTTCCGCCAAATCTCTCGATTATAGCTTTAGCATCATTTCTCTTAAGCGTTGGTAAAGTACCTGTAAGCACAAATGTCTTACCTTCAAAGCGATTATCAATCTCATCTTTTTGATAGGTCATATTAACGCCATAGCTTTTAAGACGGTTGATAATATTAACTGTATGTGGCTCGGAAAGCTGATTGTGTACATTTTCTGCCATTACAGTTCCAAAGCCTTCGATCTGCAGTATTTCATCAACTGATGCTGACATAATGCTGTCAATGTCGCCAAATTTGTTGCAAAGAAGCTTAGCTGATGCTTGTCCGATATTTCTTATACCTAAACCAAAAATCAAACGGTCAAGAGTATTGCTTTTTGAATTCTCTATCGCTTTTATAAGATTATTCGCAGATTTTTCTTTAAAGTTATCAAGATCGATAAGCTGATCTGCCTTAAGCTCATACAAATCAGCAACCGACTCAATAAGCTTGTTTTCAAGTAAAACCTTAACTATTGCAGGTCCAAGTCCATCAATATTCATAGCACTCTTCGACGCAAAATGGACAATGCTTCTGAATATCTGTGCAGGACAGTCTACGTTCGGACATCTGATTGCTGCTTCATCGTCTGATTTTACAACCTTGGTGTTACATACAGGGCAAGTGTCAGGAATTTTGTATGTCCCACTTCCCTGCTTTTCGTAAACGCAAAGCACTTCAGGTATTATGTCGCCGGCTTTTCTGACGGTTATTAAATCGCCGATAGAGATATTCTTTTCAGCGATAAAATCCTGGTTGTGCAAGGTTGCTCTTGAAACGCTTGTACCAGCAAGCAGCAACGGTTCAAAGACTGCAACAGGTGTTATAGCACCAGTTCTGCCGACATTAAGTTCAATGTCTATAAGCTTTGTTTGCTTTTCTTCAGGTGGAAATTTATATGCAACAGCCCATTTAGGTGTTTTTGCTGTTGAACCAAGTGCTTCACGCTGTGCAAAGCTGTCAACTTTAATAACAACACCGTCAATATCAAAAGGCAAATCGAATCTCTTATTACCTATTTTTTCTATGCACTCTTTTATTTGATTATACGTTGAAACTTTTTTGTAGCCAGGAACAGTTTTAAACCCGAGCGATTTAATATAGTCAAGTGACTCTTTATGAGAATTAAGCTCCATACCCTCAATCTGCTGTATATTAAAGCAGAATATGTCAAGCTTACGTTTAGCAGTAATCTTCGGGTCCTTTTGCCTGATTGATCCTGCAGCAGCGTTTCGTGGGTTTTTAAAAGGCTGCTCGGCATTATCTTCCTGCTCTTTTACTATCTCATAAAAGACTTCTCTTGGCATATACACTTCGCCTCTTACTTCAAGCAGAGGAAGCTTTTCTTTCATGCTCATTGGAATTGATTTTACGGTTTTAAGATTCTCAGTTATATTCTCACCAATAAACCCGTCACCACGGGTAGAACCTATAACAAATTCACCAGATTGGTACTCTAACGACACAGACAAACCGTCAATTTTAGGTTCAACTACAAATTCAGGATTATCAACTGTTTGTCTTACTGAATTTACAAACTGTTCTACCTGTTCAAATGAGAAAACATCCTGAATTGAACCCATCTGTACTTTATGAGTTACCTTTTCAAAGGTTGATACTGCTTCACCGCCGACACGCTGTGTTGGAGAATCTTTTCTTATATATTCTGGGTATTTCTCTTCCAGCTGCTTTAGTTCCTGCTGGAGCATATCATACTCATAATCTGAAATTTCATTTTTATTCTCAACATAATAAAGCCTGCTGTGATAATTAAGCAAATCAACAAGCTCATCTATTCTTGTTTTTGCATCTATATTTGTTTCCATAAAGCACCAGTCCAAGTTACAATATTGTTGTTATTATACCACATTTTATATAAAAATACAAGAGTTTTTTACTTCAAATTATAATTGCCAGAGCCTTATTCTGTGTTGACGAACATTAATATTTCTGATATAATTATATTTTAAGGGGCTGATTCTTTGAATAAGTTGAGATTTCAGGAAGCTTGCAATAAAAACATTAATATTGACAGGCAAAGAAATGGTATTGGCACTTTAGGCGAAAAAACCTTGCACGCTGTTTTGAAGTCTTATTTTGAGCCTTTTGAAGATAATCAGGAAATAAAGCTTGGCAATTATGTTGCT
>JAFTAX010000086.1 GCA_017458445.1 Ruminococcus sp.
GAACAGGAGAATTAAAATGAAGGACTACAAAAATTTAAAAAGCGGTACCGATGTGCGTGGAGTTGCAAGCGATGTCTTAGGCAAAAGCGTCACACTCACGACCGATGCGGTGAGAGATATTACAGGCGGTTTTGTGACATGGCTTGAAAAAAAGACAGGCAAAACGGCAGACGAGCTGACAGTTGCTGTCGGTCACGATTCACGAATCACAGCTGACTTAATCAGCACAAATGTTATCGATGTGCTGTCAAAAATGGGCGTAAAAGTCTATGACTGCGGGCTTTCTTCAACACCTGCAATGTTCATGACAACCGTTAAAACGGACGCTGACGGCTCGGTGCAGATTACCGCAAGCCACCACCCAGCTGACCGAAATGGGCTGAAATTCTTTACAAGAGATGGCGGACTTGACTCACCTGATATATCAAATATTATTGAAATCGCAAATCAGTTCACTCTTGACGGAGACAAAAACGGCAGTGTGAAAAAGCTCGATTTTATGAGCGATTATGCGAAGATTTTGAGAGAGATTATCTGCTCGGCACTTGGCAAAACTGAGGCTGACAAGCCACTTTCGCAGTTCCATATCGTTGTTGATGCCGGTAACGGTGCAGGCGGATTTTATGCAAGTGACGTGCTGCAAAAGCTCGGTGCGAACACCGACGGTTCGGTTTATCTTGAGCCTGACGGAATGTTCCCGAACCATATCCCGAACCCTGAGGACAAGGACGCTATGGCGAGTATTCAGAAGGCAGTGCTTAGCTCGGGTGCTGACCTCGGCGTGATTTTTGATACTGACGTTGACAGGGCTGGCTGTGTCGCTGCTGACGGAAACGAGATTAACCGAAACAGGCTGATTGCACTCTCGGCAGCGATTGTTATGGACGACAATCCTAATGCGACAATCGTTACCGACAGCGTAACATCGAGTGGTCTGAAAGAGTTTATCGAGGGCAATCTCGGTGGCAAGCATCACAGATTTAAGCGTGGTTACAAAAACGTAATCAATGAGGCTGTTAGGCTTTGCAACGAGGGAATCAACTCGCCGCTCGCTATTGAAACGTCTGGTCACGCTGCACTCAAGGAGAACTATTTCCTCGATGACGGTGCGTATCTTATGACAAAAATAATCATCAAAATGGCAAAGCTGGCTGACGAGGGCAAGACGATTGATGACCTGATTGCTGACCTGAAAATGCCTGTAGAAGCAGACGAGCTACGACTTGCGATTAACACTGACGACTTCAAGACTTACGGAAACGAGGTTATCGTCAAGTTTGAAAAGTTCCTTATGGAAAATGGTTTCGCAATCGCTGACGATAACAGGGAAGGTATCAGAGCATCAAAAAATGACGGATGGGTTTTACTTCGCCTTTCTGTTCACGACCCGATTATGCCGATGAATCTTGAAAGCGACAATGTCGGTGGCGTAACTGAAATGCTCAAAACTATCAAGCCGTTCCTTGAGCAATTTGATAAACTTGATTTAACGCCGTTTGAGGGTAGGGTATAAAATTTTTTGCATAAAATTGCACCTCATTTCGAGGTGCTTTTTTGTTGTGGTTTTTATGGGTGATTCTTAGGATTGGTTAAATTCAATCACATGTTCTACAAAAAATATGCAAAAAATATATTTTATATTGTGCATTCATACAAAATTGTTTTTTAAAAAACGTTTACGAAAAATTTCGTGATTGACAGAGAAAAAATATAGTGCTATTATTAATGTGGCGTAAATACGCTGAGATTGTTTACGAAAACATTTTCGCATATGTCAAGAGTAAGGAGTTGATAATTATGAGAACAATTAAGAAACGTTTGGTTTCGATTATGATTTCACTATCGTTGGTGACGGGTATTATGCAAGCAGGAAGTATAACTGCTAATTCAGTAGGTTCTGTTCCTGAGGGATTTGTTTACACTAAAGGAACACAGTTTATGATGGACAGGAACACCTATTATTACGGCGGTACAAACTGTTACTATCTGACCTACAAGTCCAAGTCAACTGTTCAGAATGTGCTGAATGATGCATCTGACATGGGACTGAATGTCATCAGAATCTGGGGACATCTTGATGTAGGTAAAATGACAGATGAGAAGCTCGATGACGGTGTTACACCTGTCTTTGAGGGAAACAATGATAACAATGGCGGCGTTGCAACTAAAGACGGTGTCTACTTTCAGTATTGGGACGCTGAGCAGAACAGACCTGTAGTAAACGAGGGCGAAAACGGTCTGAGAAAGCTTGACTATGTTATCTCAGAAGCTGAAAAGCGTGGCATAAAGCTAATTATTACATTTACAAACTACTGGGAAGCATTTGGCGGAATGGGACAGTATGTCAAGTATTATCAGATGCTTAACGGTGAAACGCCAGAAAACAACAGACTTGATGAAACACAGGTTTGTGAGTTTTATACTAATGAAACTATCAAACAGTGGTATAAAGATTACATAAACACACTTGTAAATCATACAAACTACTATACGGGCGAGAAGCTCAAAGAGTCGGAAGCAGTATTTGCTTGGGAGCTGTCAAATGAGCCAAGGTGCACTGTTGACGGAGACTGGGACACTTTTTGTAAGGATAATATCCTCTATAACTGGGTAACAGAAATGTCTTCCTATGTAAAATCAATTGACCCTAATCACATGGTATCAATCGGTGACGAAGGATTCTACAACATGGGCTATCAGCAGGCAAATAATCAAAATCTGCCTTCATCTGCATACTCGGGATACTACGGCGTTGATTTTGAAAAGTTGATGACTATAGATACTATTGACTTTGGAACACCTCATATGTATGTTGACCAGTGGGGATTCAAAGAAGGTGATGACCTTGAATGGATAAAGCGTCATGCGCAAACTGCACATGATGCAGGAAAGCCGGTAATCCTTGAAGAGTTCGGTCTTACAAACAAAGAGACAAGAGATGCTCATTATTCAGACTGGCTTTCAATAATCACAGGCGATTATTATGACGGCATTGAATATGAGGGCTTTAACTACTGGATGATTGCATCATGGATTGATGAACCACAGCAGTCTGCTTTCGGTGACGGAAGATATTATTACTCTGACTATGACCAGTACACAGTTTACGGACCAAAGGAAATAGAAGACAAAGTTGGTTCTCCTGAGGCAAGAAATCTTATTGTTGCTGCTGCGGCAAAAATGAACGCTAAGAACATCAACAACACAGCAGAGATAAGCACAGATACTGTTGACAGAAGTAACGTAGTCAATGTTGCAGCAGACCTCAATGTCATGCTCGGACAATTCGACGGTGTAACCTGTGACGGCATTGCTCTATCTAACGGTACAGATTACTCTGTCAATGGCAATGTTGTTACAATAGACAAGGATTATTTTAAAACACTTGAGCTTGGAAATCACGCATTCAAGTTTGTATTCACAGAGGGCAACAATCCGACTTTTGAGATACAGGTGACTGACAGCAATGTTATAGATGCTGAGCTTTCGTCATACACACTTGATATTGACAAGAGTCCATATGTTCTTGAAGATGTGTCAATAGACATGACACTCAATGACAATGAGTTCAGAGGTATAAAGAACGGCAAGGATACACTTGTTGAGGACACAGATTACACTGTTTCAGGTAATACTGTCACTCTGAAAGCAAATTTCTTAGCTACACTTTCCAAAGGCGAGAATGTGCTTACATTTGATTTCTACGAAGGCAATGACCGTGAGCTTACACTTAATATTTCCGATTCTTCAACAAGAATCTGGGAAGGTAGCTTTAATATAGGCAACTGGACAAATTCTTTGAAGATTGATAAGAATCTCAAAGAATGGGCATCAGGAGACCTATTGTTTACACTGCAAAATGCAAACGATTGTCAGCTTCAGCTTAATTATGTTGACAGCGAGGGTAGCGTCAAAAAGATAATTGATTATACAAACGCATTCTCAGGCAATGAGTATACAATGAAGCTTTCTGCTGAGCAGTTTGAAAAACTCAGGACAGCAAAGGCTATCGTAGTTAAAGGAAAAAATGCCGTAATCAAGGCTATTGACATTGAAAACGGTGTCAGAGCAACAGATTACATCCCTGATGATTCATCATCTATAGATGATGATAGTTCTTCCCAACCAGACAGCTCATCACAGCAACGCAGTGATGACAACAGCTATGTAGTATACAATGATTCGTTTGACCTGAACAGCTGGAATTCAGAGCTTTCTCTTGACCTTACCGATTTCACAAGCGTATCAAAAGTTGTGATTACCATGTCAGGCAACGGACAGGTACAGTTCAATTATACAGGCTACACAAACGTCAATGGCGGAGATCATGAGTTCACTGACGTTGCAGATTTCGCAGGAAAAGTTGTTCCTGTTAAGGGTACTGGCACAATAACAAAAATCACTGTTTTTGGTACAAAGGCAGGAAATGATGAATCGTCCGAAATTGATTCAAGTTCAACTCCTGATGACACAAGCTCAGAGGTCGATTCAAGCTCTGAAGTAATTGATGACTCATCAGATACTGATTTAAGCTCAGATTCAACAGATGATTCCTCTGAAACTGATTCACAGAGCACAGTTAAATATCAGCTCAGAGCTAATGATGCCGGCACAACTGATGTGAGATTTATCCTTATCGCTGACGAGCAGGAGGTGCTTGCTGCTGACAGTGCAAGCGTTTATGCGACAATCACAGGCGAAGGCGACACTGATTCAATCGTTATCAAGCGTGCATATAGGAGTATTAAAGCAAGCGGTAAGACGATAACAGCTGACGAGGGCAAGGTATTCCTGATTGGCAAGTTTATCGGAATTCCTGATGATATGGTTGACGGAATGGTAGGACATTTTACTCTTGGCGAGAATACTTATAATAGGACAATAACAAGCTAATTTTTGAAAAACAGCTCCCGATAATTCGGGGGCTGTTTTCGTTATAATGCATAGTTTTACCCCCCCTGTTGTGTATTTTGCACAATCTTTTGCCATTCTGTTGACAACATTGCACAAAACTGTTATACTGTGAATATAGAACAAAGTGTAAATAATTGTAATTAGTTAGGAGAGTATTACTATGAAAAAAATACCTAAACGTGTTTATATAATTGCTTATGTTTTAGTGCTTATAGTAATAGTGTTTGCTTCATGCGGTGGAAGCAAACAAGAAGTCGGTTTTCCTAATAAGGATATATACTATGGTATGTCTGTAACTGAATTAAAAAATGTCTTTGGGGAACCTAAAGACAGCTATAATACGGAATCGGCTTCGATATGCTATATATTTGATTTTGAGAATGATGAAATTAGTGGTGAATGTATTTTTGAATTTATGCACAATGAGTTGTTTACTATGGACTTTATTTCTAAGACTGGCTATGATAAGTCAACAGCTCAAAAATTATCTGATAGTATAGAAAGATTTTATAAGAACAAAGACGGATTCTTTTTTGATGAGGAAAATCCTGACAGATTACCATTTCATAAAGAGTTTGGTATTAACGACAAGAACGGAGCAACAGGAAGATATGTAACTGTTGAAGAAGATTATATGGGCAAGATTACAATTACTGCAATTAATAGCATTTAGCGTACGACTTACACTTCATTATTGCAATGTCAATCCGATACAACAAACAACAACCTTGGAAATCTTAATCCGTTCCGTTATCGTGGTTATTACTACGATGAAGATACAGGACTTTATTATCTCCAATCAAGATACTATGATCCTGTAACTATGAAGTTCATTAATGCGGATGACCTTAATATCATTTACTCATATCCGTATGAACTTATTTCTATTCTGGCTTATGATTACTGTCAGGGCTGTAAGAACGGCAAATGGAAAGACATATAATGGTGCATTTGTGACGAAAAGTGTGAAGGTGAAATAGACAAACCAA
>JAFTAX010000087.1 GCA_017458445.1 Ruminococcus sp.
ATACAATAATCGGAATAGTAACACCGTCGATGTAATCAGGGCTAAAGAGCCATAGGATAAACAAAGTTTCCAACAGCAGAACGATTGCCAGAATTGAATACGCAATAACAAAGGTCTTATATCTGTTCAGAAATATCTGAGATACTCTTAATTTTGATTCGTTATCCGATAAAAAGTCAGCTGAGACTTCATCTTTCTTACCAGTCAAATAAATTACATCACCTACACCGTCCATAGTATGCGGAATACTCTCATAGCCACACTGAGCTGCAAAGGCAGCGACACTTGAAAGGTTTTCTTTTTTATCAGCATGAAGAATAGTTACATATTCATCGGGGTAAGCTATAACAAAAGTAAATAAACAGCCTGCTTTTATATATACAAGTTTCCAGCCCTCTTTATTCATTTTATTTATATACTCAATTTCTTTTTCAAAGTCAAAAAAAAGTTTAAATTTTGTTATCTTGTCTTTCATATTATCTGCCCTCCAAAATTCTTTCGCCGTTTTCTACTAATTCTCTGAGCCTGTAAAGCTCGTTTCTCAATACATCTCTACCCAAATCTGTAATAATATAATTTTTCTTAGCAAAATCAGAATCACTTTCCGCTATAAATCCTTTTGAAAGCAACGTGTTGATTGCTCCGTAAAGTGTTCCTGCACCTATATTCACCCTGCCATTTGTCAGCTCTTTTACATTTTGCATTATGCCGTACCCATGCAAGGGAGTTTGAAGCGACAGTAAAATATAATAAACAGGCTCAGTTAACGGCTGTCTTTTTATCTCACTCATATTGTTACCTCCTTAATTCAAAAGTATATCTGATGCTGATATATCGACTATCGATATATCGTTATACTTATTATATCAGCTGCCGATATATTTGTCAATAGGTTTTTAAAATCTTTTATATCAAACATATTGTTTATAGAAGATTAATTTTGGCATGACAAAAACGACCAAGATTTCTCTTAGTCGTTTTATATAATTATCTCTCAAAACTCTATCTAACTTTTTTGCGGCAGTTCAATGTCATATATAATAGTATCCCTAAACCTTTGGTGAGCTTCTGGAGAAGCACGCCGCAAGAAAACCAAATGTCAAAGCCGCACATATCCCTGCTGCTGCGGCAGTCAGACCGCCTGTGAATATGCCAAGAAAGCCATTTTCATCGACCGCTTGTTTAACTCCGTCTGATAATAAATATCCAAAGCCCGTGAGTGGAACAGTCGCACCACCGCCTGCAAAATCAATGAGTGGCTTATAAACGCCAAGCACGCCGAGTGCAACGCCTGCGACCACATAAGCTACCAGTATTCGTGCTGGCGTAAGCTTTGTAAAATCAATCAGCAGCTGGCCTATCGCACAAAAAAGTCCGCCGATAATGAATGCCCACAAATATTCCATAACGCTTCTCCTTTTTCTAAAACTTGATATCAGGTACACTCTCGCAGTCGTTGTGTGAAATCCAGACCGCATGAGAAATCCCAGGAATAGATTCACCCTGCTGATTCACTGTCGGGGACATCAACGCACCAGTCGCTGCAAAAAGAATGTTCTCAATCTCACCACTTTTAAGCTTCGGGATAAAATGACCGCAAAGCACACTCGCCGCACAACCGCAACCACTCGCACCAGCATGAACGTCCTGCACATCAAAATCATACAGCATCATACCACAGTCCTTGTGGTTGTCACGGATATTTATATTATCACGCTCGAAAAGCTCGCAAAGCAGCCTGCTTCCGATCTTGCCAAGATCACCCGTAACGACAGCGTCAAAAAAGTCAGGCGACTTGCCCGTGTCCTTAAAAAAACGGCTGAGCGTATCATATGCCGCAGGAGCCATCGCTGCACCCATGTTGTTAGCGTCGGTCACGCCAAGGTCAACAATCCTGCCGACAGTCACCGCCCTGATGTACGGTGGCTTTTCTTTTTTTGCAACAATAACCGCACCGCCTGCAGTCGCCGTCCATTGGGATGTCGGGGCACGCTGACCTCCGTAATTGAGCGGAAAACGATACTGTCTTTCTGCCGTGCAAAAATGCGATGACGTGACTGCGATCGACCTGTCGCTATAGCCACCGTCCACAAAAACAGATGCTAAAGCCAGACCCTCGGACATTGTTGAGCAGGCAGCATAAATCCCCAGGAACGGCAGTTCAAAATCCCTTATCCCGAAGGTTGTCCCGACACATTGATTAAGCAAGTCACCGCCAAAAATAATGTCAATGTCAGATGCCGTCAATCCCGACTTGTCAAGCAGGTGTCTGACCGCTTGCTTCTGAAGCTGGCTCTCACCTTTTTCAAAAGTTTCTGTTGACATATATGCGTCATCATTTATCTTGTCAAAGCACTCGCCAAGCGGACCGTCGCCTTCCTTTTTGCCACCGATTGCAGCGGCTGAAAGTATGCTTGGTGTGTTTCTCAAAAACCTTGTCGCAGGTCTCATTTTTCAGTACTCCTTTGTTTTATAAATCACACCATTATTCTGCCCGATACAACGTTATTATATTCTTTGTTTGCTAAAAAAAGAAAAATATGTTATAATAAGAAAAATGTCGGTTTAAAACGTTTGCCAAAGGAGAAAGCTATGGACAATATCAACTATCAAAAACAGCTTGATGAGTTGCTCGATGAAATACAGGCATCAGGCAAAACACCTCATCTTCTTTTGCACAGCTGTTGTGCACCATGCTCGTCTTATGTGCTGGAGTACCTCTCAAAGTATTTCAAAATCACCGTGTTTTACTATAACCCGAATATCGAGCCTGAAAAAGAATATAAGAAAAGGGCTTTGGAGCAAAAACGTCTTGTCCACCAGATGACTCTTAAAAACCCTGTTGAATTCATCGAGGGTGAGTATAAGCCTGCGGATTTCTACAACGCTGTAAAAGGACTTGAGCATATTCCCGAAGGTGGCGAGCGTTGCTTTGCATGCTACAGACTGCGTCTTGAAAAAACTGCAGAATTAGCCTCCCAGCTCGGTGCAGATTATTTTACGACTACCCTGTCAATCTCACCGCTCAAAAACGCAGATGTCATAAACAAAATCGCTGCCGAGCTGTCGGAAAAGTATCACGTTAAAAACCTGCCGTCCGACTTCAAGAAAAAGGAAGGCTACAAACGTTCAATCGTGCTGTCAGTTATATTCAGCCTTTATCGTCAGGATTATTGTGGCTGTATATTCTCCCGTAACGAAAGAGAAGAAAACAAAAAAGCTAATCTATAAAACAAATGCTATGGTTCACGCTTTGAATCATAGCATTATTTTTGCATGATATCTTGCAAAATGAAGTTTTCAACCTGCAAAATTGCATTTTCACTTTCATTTTATGCATTTTTCCGTCAAATTTTCACGCATTTTATGAAAAATCAATAAATTTTTGAATTTTTCGCCTTTAGGACTTGCATTTTATAATGTTATATGCTATAATATTAAGGCAGTGATTTTTTGTGTTAAAGATAATTTTTCACATCAAATCGACGTTAAAAAATATTTTTAAAGGAGTAGTTTGAAATGGAATTTAAGAATGCATATCTTGCAAGCGTTTATGAGAAATGCGAAAAGAGAAATCCCGGCGAATCTGAGTTTCTCCAGGCTGTAAAAGAAGTTCTCGAGAGCCTCGAGCCTGTAGTTGAAAAGAGAGCTGACATCGTTGAGGCTGGAATCCTCGACAGAATGGTTGAGCCAGAAAGACAGATAATCTTCCGTGTACCTTGGGTTGACGACAACGGCAAGGTTCAGGTAAACAGAGGTTTCAGAGTACAGTTTAATTCTGCAATCGGTCCATACAAGGGCGGTCTCAGACTTCACCCATCAGTTTGTGCTTCAGTAATCAAGTTCCTTGGTTTTGAGCAGATCTTCAAGAACAGCCTTACAGGTCTTCCAATTGGTGGCGGTAAAGGTGGTTCTGATTTCGATCCTAAGGGCAAGTCAGATGCAGAAGTTATGAGATTCTGTCAGAGCTTTATGACAGAGCTTTCAAAGCACATCGGTGCTGACACTGACGTTCCTGCTGGTGACATCGGTACAGGTG
>JAFTAX010000088.1 GCA_017458445.1 Ruminococcus sp.
ACCAGTCAGCATTGTCACTACCGATACAGGTGAGCTGATGTAGTCGGTGATGCCCTCACCTACGTTTGGGTGAGCTCTTGAGTAGACAACGTCCGCAATGAAAATCACAATCAGTATCACGCTGGCTGCGACCTTTATTTTATACGGCACTTTTTTAAGCAGGTCATCACAGACGGGTGCGATAATGTATATCGCTGCACAGCCTATAAACCCGAACACCAGCACGCCCTCAAGGCATATTCTGCCGTTAATGTTGCCAAAGTAGCCGTCATAGTTCCAGTACTGAATATGCTTGGTTTGTTCGATAAACCAGCTTGTTGTATACTCGATTATCGCACTGATAACAACAAGGCTGACATATGTTATCGCCTGGTTTGGTATTCGCCTTAACACAATTACGCCGAACAGTCCGCCCACGCCATAAATTGGCAGCCACGGTCCAAGCAGTGTTCCACGATTTACAAACACAGCGTCCTCGACTATGTGTATTCCGACTTCATACGTCCATGCGATGAATGAAAAGATGAAAAACAATAGTATGTAGTGCAGGAGTGAATATTCTCTTACATGGGTTCTGTGTATGATTTTTCGGTAGTTTATTGTGCTGATATGGGAATCCTGCCCCTGAAGTCCGGGATACTGCGTAAGTGATCTTAATTCATCAATTTTTACAGCATTAGACATAAGATTTTCCTCCATATAATATAGTATTGCAATTATCTCCAATATGTTGTATAATTTGAATTAGTAAACAACGGAGGTAATGAAATGATTTTTCTTTATTTATTTCCTTTTTATCTTGCAGTGGGTGCATATTTGCTTTTCAGAATATTCCACTGGACTTTTGTTTTTGCAAAACCACTGAATGTACTGTGGTTTAAAATATCGTTTGGTGTAGTATTCTTCTTTTGCTTATTGTCGCCGATATTTGCTAACCTCTTGCCAAAATGCAAGTTCACAATCTTTATAAGACGACTTTCAACATACTGGCTCGGTGTCATGTGCTTTATGGTTATGGCTTTAACGATAATTGATATTGTAAGGCTGATACTTAAGCACACAAGGCTGAAAGACAGCGTTTTGTTCACGCCAAAAGCACTTGTTATAATCGGCACGGTTACTGCTGTTTTGCTTACAGCGGTTTGCACATACGGACTATATAACGCACGAAACATCAAGCTTAGAACTTATGATATTGAAGTTGCAAAATCCTGCGGTGAAACAAAAGACCTTAAGGTTGCTCTTGTTGCCGATTTGCATATCGGCTACTCAATCGGTGCAAAGCACGTTACAAACATGGTTGAAAAGGTAAACGCTATCAACCCTGATATTGTTATAATTGCAGGAGATATTTTTGATAACAGCTTTGACAGCCTTGATGATCCTGACGCTATATGCAAGGCTTTCAAGTCACTCAAAAGCAAGTATGGAACTTATGCCACTTTCGGCAACCATGACATTGAAGAAAAGCTGCTTATGGGCTTTACCTTAGGCAAAAGCTCTGAGAAAACAAATGGCAAGGAAATGATTGAATTCCTTGAAAAGTCTGATATAACTCTGCTAAGAGATGAGGTTGCTTTGATTAACGATGAGTTTTACATTGTCGGCAGAAGAGATGCTCAAAAGCCTTCGACAAAGGACGGCTCCCGCTTGTCTGCAAGTGAGCTTACCGAAAACCTCGATAAATCAAAGCCTGTTATATTCGTTGACCATGAGCCGTCACAGCTTCAGAAGGTCGCTGACGCAGGTGCTGACGTTGACTTGTCAGGGCACACTCATGACGGTCAGATCTTCCCTGGCAACATACTCGTTGGCATGATGTGGGAAAACTCATGCGGTATGATTAAAAAAGATAACATGTATTCAATCGTGACTTCAGGTGTCGGTGTGTTCGGACCTTATATGCGTGTCGGTACCGACAGCGAAATCTGCGAAGTCAACATTCATTTCAAAGGTTAAGCTATGTAACAGGTGTTACTTCAGTTAGATTGTTTTTTCTTTCTTCCAGCAAATCAAGGTCGAGATACTCATCATTCAGTTCCTCGTATGATTCATACTTACCAAGTATTGCCTCTTTTCTGAGGACGATATAAAGCTCGGTTTTGGTTGCAGTTTTATATGGATTTAAGAAGAGTACCATCAGAAGTCCTGAGCAGATTTCTGCTGTCAGCAATACTTCAAAGGCAAAGCCGAATATAAGCAGTGCGACTGCTGCTGAAACAGCAGATGTTACAATTATCCACGGATAAAAAGATATATCAAGTAAGAAGCATTTAAACTTATTTCCCATCATCATTTGTCTGGAGAGGTTAAATGCTTTTTTTCTGTCTATTTTAGGGTTCTCAGCTAATATGAACGGTATCATGGCGTACTCGTAATATTTTATAATGCCACCTGCGATAGTGAAAGACCAAAGTGAAATATAGATGTTTCGCAAGAGCATTATGATTGTCGGCTTGAAGTAACGCACCTTGAAAAGAAAGCCGATTCGTCCGATATTTGTGCCGTGATAGGTTCGGTTTTCAAGGAAGAATCTTCGCTCGCCGACTTTCAGCGGTGCTGCAACAAAGACTGCAATCAGCATACTGAGCAGTGCACAGAAAAGATAGATTAAAACTCTTACCATATCCTTGAAAGTAATCAGTCGGAAAAGGTAGCACACAATGCCTATTTCTGATGTGATGTTCTTTGTCAGCAGGTCAAAAAGGTATGAAACCTGGTCTTCGGTGAGGTTGATTTTTTTCTCGATAACGACTGTGCCTGAGCCGAACATCTCAAGCGTTCTTTTAACTACACGCCAGTTTGATGTTTCGCCTGATGCACCAAAGAAAGTTACCTCCTTGAAATTCAAAGCTGAAACGCCTTTTTGCTTATATACCTCAACCCATGATTTAAGAGAATCCTTGTGCTTTATTTTATACTTCTCTGAAACCTTGTCGATAGCTTCATTCAAAGCCTTGTCATCAGCTTTTTTCAAATCGCCGTCACACTGCTTTTCAATCTCGTGGACTATCTGTGCTTTTTGCTCGGCATCATATTTTAAGTTTACAACGTTGCGAGTATCATACTTTAAGATAAACTGCACTGAGCTTTGATACTCGCCTGCAATAAACACCATGATAAAACAAACGGCAATACAGGCTATATAATTAAGCTTCAGTGAACGCTTTGCATTCTGTTTTAATTCTTTTCGTTTCCACATATCTTTATTTCCTTGTCCGTTTTGACAATTTACGACATACTTTTTATTAAAAATATTATATCAAATCAGGTGTATACTTGTCAACTAAAAACGCACACTTATTATTTACAGATTTACCAATACACACAAAAACGGCTGTCCTTTCAAAGACAGCCGTTTATACTATGTCAATTTAGCTTACCTTAAGCCATGCACAAGCGATATCAAGTGCTTCATAAAGGCTACATTCCTTAACAACGTTTTTTACTATCTGCTCGTTAGGTGGCAGTGTAAAATCTGTTGCCATCTTTAAGATTCTGACTTTGTTTGCAACGTCAAGATCGCCTTGCTTTTCTGTTCCGAGAATATCAATCATTACAACATATTCATCATACATATTCCCAAAATAAAGCTGTTTTCCTTTTCTGACCAAAGGTAGTCCTTTATAATTGAAAAAGCTGCTCTTTTTTTCTGCCATGCTTTCCACCCTTTTCTCCGTCGATAATTGTATTTAAAAGCTATGTCCCCGACGGTAAACAATGCTTTATTTATAATTCTGATTTTTTATTCCATGTAATAATTATACCATACATTTTTCATTTAGTAAAGCTTAAATTTCCTAAACACAAGAATAATCATATCACACAAAATATGCAGAATTTGTCGTAATTAATAGCTCTCCTCAACATCTTTTCCTTCAGCAAGCAAGGTTATATTCTTTATAAACTTTTCTGTCCACTTAACCGGGATTCTGTATGAGGTTATGCCATTGAGCTTCACTATTGCTTTTCGCTCGGTTGTGCTGTCCTTAAAGAATTCCAGCTTATCTCCGCCACTCTGAGATCTGATGTCGATTGTAAGGAAGCTCTCGCCCTTTGGATCAACTGAGTAAATCTCTGCTGTCGGGCAAGTCAGGATAAACTGATAGAAGCTCTTGAACTGGTCAACATCAGTTTCCTTGCCGTCAATATATGCAGCAGTTATATCCTTATCGTCAGCTTCAACAGTATAGGTAGTTGTTTTGCCACTGGTTGCAGCTTTGATACTATCAAGCGATGTTATGTCGTTATAGGTCATAACTGATGTGATTACATCTTCAGGAACAACCGTTGTCCATGGCAAAGAGTCGATTGGTACAACCCAGATACAGTCAACGTCACTTACTCCTTCGAGATAGCAAAAATGTGCTTCAATTGTTGTTGTAGCTTTGCCTTCACTGTCTTTTGCATAAATAGGGTTGCCGATTCTGAACTTATACTCATTGCCGTTACCGCTATAAAGCACTGTTGCCAAAGGCTTGTCTATACCGTACTTTGCAAAATCCTGAGCCTTCGGGAAAAGCACTTCTGCATGAGTTGCAGTCATGCCCCAGAGTCCGTGAGTTGTAGCGGTTGAATTGGTTCCGTTGAGATATGAGAATATCGGCGAAATCATAACCTGTGCTGACATCATTGAGTTTTCCACATCTGCATTATCGTCTGTGAAAATCAAAGGCTTTTTCAAATCAGGTCTTGACACCGTCAGCTTGCCATACTCAGCTTCTTCTTCCTCTGGATTTTTGATAAGTGTCATGTCAAGGAAGTCTTTTTTATCGGAAAGGAAATGCTGCACACTGACCGTTGATATTGTGTAGACTGTGTTGCTGTCGTCCTGCTTTATGTAGCAAGTGTTCTTTTCTTCCGGCAGATTATCACCTATTATGAAAGTCCTTTTACTCTTGTCCTCAAGATTTATTACAAACTTGCCCTGAGGTTTGTCAAAGCCGTATTTACTAAGGTTCTCAGCATCTTTTTCGGCAACCTTTTTTGCCTGAAGTGCTGCTGCGTCGCTTATGAGTGAAGTTTCATCACTAACCGACTGGTTAAGCCCGTCAAGCAGCTTTATCTCCCACGCTTGCTTGCCTGTTTCTGACTTTTCAACTGTGAATTTGCCGTGCTTGTTTGAAACATCGACTGATGCAATATCATCAGTTGAATACGCTGTCAGGACGATTGCTTCTATCTGTGATTCGGCTGCTGATGATGTGGCAGATGAACTGCCCTCATCATCTTTTTTGTCAGTTACCTTCAGCACGACTAACGCACCAACAAGGCAGACAACAACTGCAACACACGCAATTATACCTTTTAGTTTTCCATTCATGTATTAAAACCTCGATTATCTGTTCTTTCTTCTTGCCCAGACTATAATTCCTGCTACAAGGACTATTGCCGGGATAACGAGAATAAATGTCCATTTGAGCGTGCTTTTCTGTGCATCTGTTATGTCATAGATGTTGCCCTCGATAACCTTTGGCTCAATAACGATACCGTCTGTTTTGTGTGTAATACCGTTAAGCAGACTCAGGATATACTCTCTGTTCTGATACTGATTGTACTGCAAATACATATTTTCAAGTATCTGCTCAGAACCAAGCACGATAATATTGCTGTAGAGTGCTTCTGCATTATCCTTGAATGATGCTCTTGATGAAACAGCGATATAGTTTTGCTGTCCTTTTGCAAGAGTTTTTGCGTTTTCATCAAAGCTCTTCTCGCCGTTTGTTGTACCCAACGCTTTTACATAAGCGTCCTTTGTAGACTTAACATAAGACTCAACGCCGACTTTATCCTTTTCATCAAACAGAATATTTACAGGTCTTGAAGCGTTTATAATAAGCTTTGGATCATCGCTTGAAATATCCTGATTGAAGTTATCGGAAATCTCGGACGAGATTGT
This sequence comes from Ruminococcus sp., assembly GCA_017458445.1. GTDB lineage: Bacteria > Bacillota > Clostridia > Oscillospirales > Ruminococcaceae > FB2012. Next base: position 5,900 of record JAFTAX010000088.1, read on the forward strand.
AAAGAACGGCTTGCCATAGTAATTTGATGAATATGTTTCACAAATTACACCGTCACCGACTTTGATTCCATAGTCTTTCAGGAAGTCGTCTATATTAGGTGTGTCCTCCTGCTGAACTGATGCAATATACAAAAGCTGTTTGCCCATTTTTCCGTCATTATCGAGGAAGTCGTCAAGCTTTTTAAGCTCATCTGTAAGGTAGTCTGTCTTTGGTGCAGGAATTACCGCAACGTCTGTATCCTCCGGGATTTCTTCTGTTGCAATATCAATTGAATTTACGGTGTATCCGTTTGCTGTGAGCAGTGTCTGGAAGTATGAAAGCTCTGTCAGCTCATCTCTTCCTGTAAGCAGTGTTACAACTACAGGATCAGGGTCTGTTACAGCCATGAACGCTGATGTAAACGCCTGGTCTGCATTTGATGCTTCGACATATGAACCGTAATAGCCGAGGAATGTCAACGGATTGCCCGCCTGCTGAATTAATGTTTCCATGCTTACCATTTCCATAACCTGATCTACAGACATTCCATAGGCCTTTGCCATGTCCTCATAAAACTTGTTTTCATCAAATTTTACAAGGTCGGTAAGCTGGATTTTTCTTGTTCTCTGAACATCGTCAGTAGGGTTTGTTTCAACTATTATATCATACTGTGTGATTGAGTCTGAATAGTTTTTCATAACATCAGGGTTTGAATCAATATCGACATATCTGTATGTTATGTGACTGTTATATTTGCAGTATGTTTTCATAACCTCATCGGCCTGACGTGTATATGACGCAAGCCCTTTGAAGTCGTCTTCCTTTGCAAAGACTGTTATAAGCACGTCCGTGTCAATTTTCTTTACATAGTCCTTAGACTTCTTTGAGATTGAATATGCGTTATTTTTTGTCAGGTCAACAGTCATAGGGAATCTGTCAAACAAGACTGTTGCAACAACATTCACAAGCACAACTACCGCAACAAACACAATAGCAAATATTGTTGACATAGCGGTGTGCTTTAGCTTTTTATGCTCTGTTTTTTTCTTGTTCTCAGGCTCTGGCTTTTTGTTCTTTTCATCAAGCACCGCCTGCTTCAGCAAGTCCTCAATAGGAGTTGAGAGGTTCTTTTGCTCTTCGTTATTCTTTTCAAGTTCTGCCATATTAATCCCCTCCTATCAAGCCCAACGGCGTCTTTCAAGCACTCTTACTGTCAGGAATAAGAACACAACCACTGTGCTTATAAAGAAGAGTACATTTGATAAATCAAACAGTCCGTATGTAAAGCCACTATATCTTTCAAGGAAAGAAAGTGATGTTAAAATCTTTTTGATAAACTCAACAGGAATAAGCCCTGCGATTGTTGAGAAAAGATAAAGCACAACAAGCACAACAAAGCTCACTACTGCTGATACCATCTGGTTTTCTGTGAATGATGAGCAGAAAATTCCGATTGAAATAAATGCTGCTCCAAGCAGTGACAAACCTACTACATTGCCTAAAATTACTGTCCAGTCTGGTGATGCAAAAACTGATACCACAACTGCATAGACAAGTGTAATTGCAACGCCCAAGACATAGATTAAGAAAGCTGCAAGGAATTTTCCTGCAACGATTCCAAAAAGGCTGACTGGTGATGTGAGCAGACACTGGTCTGTTTTGTTTTTCTTTTCTTCCGAGATAGTTCTCATTGTTAAAATTGGGATAAGAACTACAAGAATAAGCATTAGCTGTCCGAACACTACATCAAGTTTTGTTGAGCCTTGCTCGAGTGAATAAATTGAGAAAAACAAGGCTGATGAAGCATAGAATGCAGCAAGAAAAATATAACCGATTGGAGATGTGAAATATGAAAGCACCTCACGTCTGAATATAGCACCCATTAGTTCTCAACCTCCTTATTACTGCTGATTGGCGAGAGATTTTCGCCCATTGTAAGCTTGATGAAGATGTCCTCAAGTGACAATTCTGATGATTTCATCTCAAGTATGTAAAAACCGTTTTCAGCCATGCAGGTAAAGAGCTTTCGTCTTATGTCAGCTCCCTGCTTTGCTTCGATTCGATATACCCACACATTTTCTTCGCTCATTGTATCAACCGAACATTCAACAACATCGTCAAGCTCATTGATGCAAGCCAAGACCTTATCCTTTTCGCCGTCAATTCTTGCAAGAATCTTATGCTCGTTATCGAGTGCTTTTGAAAGGTTGTCCTCTGTATCGTCTGCGACAATTTTGCCTTCGTTTATAACCACGATTCTGTCGCACACTGCCTGCACTTCAGACAGGATATGAGATGAAAGGATAACTGTATGGTTTTTGCCAAGCTTTTTAATAAGTGACCTTATCTCAATAATCTGATTCGGGTCAAGACCAACTGTCGGCTCGTCTAAAATCAGCACATTCGGGTTTCCTACAAGTGCCTGTGCAAGACCTACTCTCTGCTTATAACCTTTTGAGAGATTTTTTATCATTCTGTTGAAAACATGGTCTATCTTTACAAGATTGCATATATCCTTAAGATGTGAATTCTTTGGCAGCTTGCACTTTTTTAAGTCATATATAAAATTGAGATACTCCTTGACTGTCATATCCATATAAAGCGGTGGCAATTCAGGAAGATACCCGATTTTTGCCTTTGCTTTGATAGGATTTTCAAGGATATCTATTCCGTCAATAAGTGCTTTACCCTGTGTGCTGGAAATGTAGCCTGTAAGGATATTCATTGTTGTTGATTTTCCTGCACCGTTTGGTCCGAGAAAGCCGAGAATTTCGCCGTTTTCTGCCTTGAACGATATATTGTCAACAGCTTTTTTGTCGCCAAAATGCTTTGAAAGGTTTCTGACCTCGATCATCAACTCTTCCTCCCTTGTTATTGTATATAATTTAGCTCTTTAATTTTAACACTCTATTGTGAAAGAAAAGTGATAATCTTACGAAAGCTTTTCAATACCTTTTTTGATTCTGTCGATTGAATCCTGCTTGCCGAGAATATGGCAAATCTCAATTCCGCCGCCTGGTGTAAACGCTTTACCTGAAACTGCTACACGAAGTGGCCAGAGAATAATACCATTCTTGACCTCTTTCTGAGCAATAAGCTCAAAGAGCTTGTCGTGGATATTATCTATTGTCCAGTCCTTTTCATCAATTGCTTCAAGCACAGGAAGAACTGCCTTGAGTGAATCAAGCGAATTCTCTGGATTTGTTTTCATCTTCTTGTGTGTATACAAATCAATGTCATAGTCAGGCAGGCTGTCGATAAAGTCTACAGACTCAGGAATGTCTGTGAACAGCTCTGTTCTTGCCTGCAACAGTGATGCGATTTCATTCAAGTCAACGTCATCACGCTTAACAGACTGCTTGATATATGGCATTGCATACTCTGCAAACTTTTCAGGTGAGAGTGCCTTTATATACTTGCCGTTAATTGCTTTTAGCTTCATAGGGTCAAATATTGCCGGTGATTTTGAAAGACCGTTGATATCAAACTCCTTGATAAGCTCATCAAGCGAGAATATCTCATTCTCACCCTTTGGTGCCCAGCCAAGAAGTGCAATATAGTTGATAACCGCTTCCTTGAGGTAGCCCTTTTTCATAAGGTCCTCGTATGAAGCGTCACCGTCACGTTTTGAAAGCTTATGCTGCTTGTCCTTCATAATATGCTCAACGTGGATATACTCAGGAACTTCCCAGCCGAATGCCTTATAAAGCAGGTTATACTTTGGTGCTGACGCAAGATACTCATTACCTCTTACAACATGAGTTATGCCCATAAGATGGTCGTCAACAACATTTGCAAAGTTGTATGTCGGCATACCGTCAGTTTTTATAAGTATCTGGTCATCAAGTGTTGAACAGTCTACTGTAATGTCGCCATAAAGTGCATCGTGAAATGTGATCTCTCCCTCAAGAGGTACTTTCTGTCTGATTACATAAGGTGTGCCTGCATCAAGCTTTGCCTGCACTTCCTCAGCAGAAAGATTACGGCAATGGCGGTCATACATCGGCATGATACCGCTTGCTTCCTGAATAGCCTTAAGCTCCTCAAGTCTTTCCTTGTCGCAGAAGCAATAATAAGCTTCACCTTTTTCAACCAGCTCAACTGCGTACTGCTTGAACATACCCATACGCTCTGACTGGATATATGGACCAACAGGACCGCCGATGTCAGGACCCTCGTCCCAGTTAAGTCCAACGTCCTTAAGTGTCTTATAGATTACATCTACTGCGCCCTCGACATATCTTTCCTGGTCAGTGTCCTCGATTCTAAGAATAAAATCGCCGTCATTCTGCTTAGCGATAAGATATGTGAACAATGCTGTTCTGAGATTTCCGATATGCATATACCCTGTCGGGCTTGGTGCAAATCTTGTTCTAACTTTTTTCATTATAATCTATCCCTTCAATTTTAATTATTAACTCTGTCAAAATAATCCTTTGCAAATTCAATGTTCCTTGCAATTTCTTCCCGAAGCTGTGAAAATGTATCAAAGCTTTTCTCTGGACGGACAAATTCGCAAAGCTCGATTTCAATCGCTTTTCCGTATAAATCGCCATTAAAATCAATTATATATGTTTCGGCAAGCGGTGCAATCTCGACCTTGACTGTAGGCTTTATGCCGATGTTTGTAACACCTTTATACAACCTGCCACAGACATTGACAAGCGTACAGTATACGCCGAACTTTGGCAATACAATGCCTTTTGGTATAATCTGATTTATGGTTGGAAAATCCCATGTGCGACCAAGCTCAAAGCCATGCTCAACAGGAAGCTTATAGCCATAGTTATAGCCGAGCATTTTATTTGCTTTTGCAATTTCTCCCGATCTTATAAGCTCTCTTATCTTAGTTGAGCTGATTTCCTGCCCGTTAAGTGTGATATGCTTTAAAACACACACCTCGAAGCCGTACTTGCCACCAAGCTCCTTAAGCCTTTTAGCGTCACCCATAGCATTCCTGCCGAATCGAAAATCCTCTCCGCACACAGCAAAGCAAGCGTTAAGCTTGTCCTTTAAAACATTTTTGACAAACTCCTCGTCCGTCATGTCCTTATACTTTGAAAACTCAGGAGAAAAGAGGTAATCCACTCCTAAATCCTCAAAATGCTGCTGTTTTACCTCATCGGTGAGAAGCATTTCCATTCTTCCGTCATGAGCTTTTGATGTCATTGTATTAGTCTTAAATGTAAAGACCGCTGATTTGACTTTGTCATTTCCCCTGCCGACTGCCTCACTGATAACTGCCTGATGACCTGAATGTACGCCGTCAAACAGCCCGAGTGCAACGGCTGTTTTATATGGGTAAACGCATTTGTCGTCATTTATGTAAATCAATGCATCTACCTCCGTTTTAATTAATATAAGTTTTTGTAAATTTTAAGCTGACCGCTTTTATTATCAGCTTTTGCAAGGCCAAGAAAGATATTATCGCTGTCATAAACGCAAAAGGTTTTTTCACTCTGCATATCGCACAGCCCGACCTGTTCAAGCCTTAGCTTTACACCGTTTTTATAAAGCTTTGAATAGTGCTGGTTCAGCTTTATGCTGTCATAAACGCCCGAAAAAGCTGACTTTACTGGCATTATAATTTCTGCAACAGTATCGTTATCAGTGTGCTGTTGAATCTGCTCAAGAGTATAGCAGTCCGCAATCTTATAGCCGCTTGATGACGTTCTCTCGAGCGATGTCATAACGCCACCGCAGCCGAGCTTCTGACCGATATCGTGAATAAGCGTTCGGATATAGGTTCCCTTGCTTACCGTTACTGACATAACACCTTCTCGTGTCTTGTCGTCATAGCTGAGAATCTCTATTGAGTCTACCCGTCTTTGCCTTGCCTGACGCTCGATGACTTTTCCTTCACGGGCAAGCTCATAAAGCCTTTTGCCGTCAACAGACACAGCCGAATACATTGGTGGTATCTGCATTATATCGCCCTGAAAACTGTCTGCACACGTCACAAGCTCCTGCATTGATACTCGCTTGTCGCTTTCACTTTGCACCTTACCTGTAATGTCCTGCGTGTCAGTTTCAACACCCAGCTTAAAGCCTGCTGTGTAGCTTTTTTCGTCTATTGGCAGAATATCGCTTGCCTTTGTTGCCTTTCCGACAAGCACTGGTAAAACTCCTGTTGCCATAGGGTCAAGCGTGCCTGAATGTCCAAGACGCTTGATTCTGAGCATACCTCGCAGCTTTGCAATAACGTCAAAAGATGTGAAATCCTTTGGCTTGTTAACAAGAATTATGCCGTTTAACTCTAAGTTTGTGTTCATGATATGCTGTCCAATGTTTCTTTTACAACAGGCAAAACCTGTTCTTTGACGCTTTGGATATCGCCTTTTACATCACAGCCTGCGGCTCTGATGTGTCCTCCACCGTTGAATGTCATGCAGAATTTGCAAGCGTCAATTTCATCATTCGTTCTCACCGAGAGCTTGAAAAGCTTGTCCTCACGCTGTTTTACAGTGATTCCGATTTTAACGCCCTCAACCTGCAAAGGCAAAGACGCTAGTCCCTCAAACTCTGTTTCGTCAACTCCGCATGAATCCATAAGCTCTTTTGTAAGCACAATCATTGCACAACGGTCATCAAAATAGTATTCCATATTTGCAGCGACCGACTGCTCAACTGCAAGCCTTCCTCTGCTCTTTATATCAAACATAAGGCGATTGACGTTTGCAAAATCAATGTCATAGCTCATAAGGTCAGCTGCAGCACGGTGAGCTTCCGGAGTTGTGTTTTCAAACTTAAAACAACCCGTATCTGTAGCAATGCCTGTGTACAGGCATTTAGCAACATGGTCGCTTATCTTTGCACCAATTTCCTTAAAGAAATCATAAAGCACAAGACAAGCAGCAGATGCCTTGCCGTCAAGATAGGTTTCCTTTGCATAATGCTTGTTGGAAATATGATGGTCGATACAGACATCAATCATGCCTTCCTTTGCATACTCTGACAGATTGTCGCCGAGAAGCTGCGTATCGGCAATATCAACCGCAATCACGCTTTCGTAATCTATATCCTCATCACAGTATCCGTCATACAGAAAATCATATCTTGCAGGAAAGCTGTCGTTGTTTACGACATTTGCTTTCTTTCCGATCTCACGCAGATAAAAACACAAGCCGAATCCACAGCCGATTGTATCTCCGTCTGGATTTTTGTGCGTAAGTATGAGAAAATTGTCATGCTCATCAAAAAATCTGACAAGACCTGAAAAATCCATCAAACAAACCTCCGATAGTTAAATATCCTGTTCATTTTCATCAATATCCTGCTCGATATTCAGGCTTTTGAGCTTTTCAAAAATACGAACAGAGCTTTCAGCAGAATTATCCGCAATAAACTTTAGTTCAGGGCATTTTTTCAGCTTCAGCACATTTGAAATCTCACGTTTAAGATAGCCTGATGCACTGGTTAAGCCTTTGACTGCCTCTTTTGCCTTATCAAATCCCTCAAGGCTTGATATATACACCTTGCAGTATGAGCCGTCACCCGAAACATCGCAACGGATAACTGTAAGCATACTTCCACCGTTAAGTCTCGGGTCCTTAAGCTCTCTCATTTTAGCTGAAATAATCCTGCGTATATCTTCAGACATACGTCCTGATTTAACTTTAGACATAGCTTTTACTATGCTCCTTTCTTTTGTGAAATCAGGCTTAGTGATACAAATATCCAAGCTCTACAAGCTTATCATACACAATATCACCGATAATATCATAAGCATTTGCATTCAGGTTTTCTTTATCATATCTGAATGCGTCAGGAACAATCTTTTTCTTGATGTTTGCAAGATCAATTTTATCAAATTTAATGCCCTTTTTCTTTGCCTTTTCAATAACTTCCTTTGAACAAAGTGCTTCACGGATATTAATATAATGCTTGCCCCATTTTTTAGCCATAACCTTATCAAGTGCTGCATTAGCCTTTCTCTGTCTTACTTCGTTTTCTTCATCAGTCAGGTTCGTATCTTCTTCGATTGGCACTGATACCATACCCATGATAACAAACTTATCCTTATCCTCTGCTCTGTTGATAAGCATCTGTTGCTGTTTGATAAGGTCTGCAGCATTAGTCCATTCGCCATATTCGCCCATAGAGATAATAGGAATATAATCCTTGAATGAATCCATCTTTTCGCCGATGATCTGCTCGCCTTTTTTGATTGTTACTTCCTTGCCTTCAGATTTTCTTGTAAAGTAATACTTCGGTCTGTCGAGCTGTGCTGTATCTCTTTCGATTGAAAGTGTACCTCTGATTCCTGCAATTGTAACGTCAGTCATGCCACCGTCACAAGCTGTACCGAATCTCAGCGGGAAAATCTTACTTTTGTCTGCTGCCACGAATGTTATTTCAGCAGCTGCAAGCCCTGCAGGAAGCTTTACGTCCTTTGCAACGAGAATTTTGTTAAGACCTGCTCTTGCAAGGATAGTTTTTGTTGACTCCTTAGGTACTGACATATTC
>JAFTAX010000089.1 GCA_017458445.1 Ruminococcus sp.
GCATCAAAAGGCATGGTGCAGTGGGCAAGAGATAACGCAAAAACATCAGGGCTGTCGGATAAGCCGATACGCTGGCTTGTGGACGATTGCGAGAAATTCGTAAAACGTGAGATACGCAGGGGCAATCTTTATGATGCGGTCGTTATGGATCCGCCAAGCTATGGCAGAGGTCCTGGAGGTGAGGTCTGGAAGCTTGAGGATTGTATATATGAGCTTGTTAAAACCTGTGCAGATGTGCTTAGTGATAAACCGTTGTTTTTCCTGCTTAACAGCTATACAACAGGACTGTCACCGTCAGTAATGGCGTATATCTTAAGCGAGGTGCTTACACCGAAGTTTAAGGGTAGTGTGACAGCGGACGAAATAGGACTGCCTGTTGAGCAAAGCAAAATGCCGCTTCCATGTGGCTCAACAGCAATCTGGCAGAATGATTAAATAAAAAAGGATTGGTGAATAGTATGGATTTTAAGGACATTACAAAAACAGTTAAGGATATTGAAAAGAAGATTCCTGATGATGTTAAAAAAGAAGCAAAAAAGCTTGCAACAAAAGAGAATTTGGAAAAAGTAAAAGACGCAGCAGAAGATTTGTTTAAGAAGAAAAATTCAAAGTAGGATTAAAAGATGAAGCTTTCTAAATTGCCAAACATAGGTGAAGTGCTTGAAAAACAGCTTGAAGCTGTTGGCATTGATACACCTGAAAAGCTAAGAGAAATCGGCACTGAACAGGTATTTTTAAAGCTGAAAGCATATGAGACTGATTCGTGTTTTCATAAATTGACTGCTATTGAAGGAGCAGTTCGGGGAATACCAAAAAAGAATATATCTGAGAACAGAAAAATAGAGTTGAAAGCTTTTTTTGATAAACTGTAAAGCTTTGATAGTGATGAGGTATAGTAATGTCAGATTTTATTCAGGCAAAGAACTTGAAGTTTTCGTATATAAACGAGATTGAAGAGCCACCTGTCAGAACAGAGGTGCTAAAAGACATAAACCTTGAGATTCACAAGGGCGAGTTTGTAGCAGTTCTGGGACATAATGGCTCAGGCAAATCAACTCTTGCCAAATGCTTTAATGCAATAAACATTCCCGAGAGTGGCACAGTCACAGTCAACGGGCTTGATACAAAGGATGAGGACAACCTGCTCGAAATAAGAAAAACAGCAGGCATGGTATTCCAGAATCCCGACAACCAGATTGTTGCGACTATCGTTGAAGAGGATGTTGCATTTGCATTGGAGAATATGGGCGTTGAGCCAAATGAGATACGCAAGCGTGTTGATGAAGCCTTGAAAACTGTGGGTATGTATGAATACCGTGAGCATGCACCGCATAAGCTGTCAGGCGGCCAAAAGCAAAGAGTTGCTATTGCAGGAGTGATTGCAATGCAGCCTGAGTGTATACTGCTTGATGAGCCGACAGCAATGCTTGACCCAAAGGGCAGAGCTGAGGTAATGAAAACAATAAAGCAGTTAAACCGTGAACACGGCGTAACGATTGTGCTTATAACGCATTATATGGAAGAAGCAGCACAGGCGGACAGGATTGTTGTTATCGACAGTGGCGATATTGTTATGGACAATGTGCCAAAGAAAGTGTTTTCACAGGTGAGTACGCTTAAAAATCTCGGGCTTGATGTGCCACAGGTGACACAGCTTGCTTATGGGCTAAAAAAAGCAGGCTATGATATTTCAACCGAGATAATAACAGAAGACGAGTGCGTTGAAGCATTGGAGAGAATTCTTGCAGATGCGTAACGTTTTTGAATAACTATTTGTCAGATTATGAAAAGGAAATAGTAATGGCAGTAATAAAAACAGAGAATCTATCTTATGTCTACGGCGAAGGAACACCGTTTCGCAAAATTGCCGTGGACAATGTTAATATAGAGATTGAAGAGGGCGAATTTGTTGGAGTAATCGGGCATACCGGCTCTGGCAAATCAACGCTCATTCAGCATTTCAACGGGCTGTTAAGACCAACATCAGGCAAGGTGTTTGTTGACGGTGAAGAGCTTTGGAAAGACAAGTCAAAACTCAGGGCATTGAGGTTTAAAGTCGGACTTGTTTTCCAGTATCCAGAATACCAGCTTTTTGAGGAAACTGTGTATAAGGATATAGCTTTCGGGCCAACGAATATGGGGCTTAGTCGTGATGAGATTGACAGACGAGTAAGAGAAACAGCAAGAATGGTAGGACTTTCGCCGTCACTGCTTGAAAAATCGCCATTTGATTTATCAGGCGGACAAAAAAGGCGAGTAGCTATAGCAGGTGTAATGGCAATGGAGCCAAAGGTGCTGATACTTGATGAGCCTGCATCAGGACTTGACCCAAAGGGCAGGGAACAGATATTAGGACTTATCAGGGATTATCACAAAACAACAAGAAACACCATTTTGCTTATATCACATTCAATGGAGGACGTTGCAAAGCATTCGTCAAAAATTCTTGTTATGAACAATGCACAGGTGTTTTGCTATGATACACCGCAGCGTGTGTTCCATAGAGCAAATGAGCTTGAGCAGATGGGACTTGCCGTTCCGCAGATAACAAGAGTGTTCAACCGCCTTAAAGCAAGAGGTATCAGCATAGATGAAGATGTCTATACAGTTGATTTTGGAAGAAAGCTTTTGCTTGAAAGGCTTAAAAAGGAATAGTTTTTAGGAGGATGTACCTTGATAAAGGATATCACTATCGGGCAATTTTTTCCTGGTAAATCACCCGTTCACCGAATGGACCCAAGGGTAAAAATTGTGCTAACTATGGTGTTTATAATAATGCTGTTTGTGGCTGATAAAATCTGGGGACTTCTTATTGGAATTGCATTTACAGTCTTTGCTTATGCAATCTCAAGAATCCCTGGCAAGATGATTTTAAAGTGCTTAAAGCCTATTGTACCGATTATTATATTCACAGCAGTTTTAAATTTGTTTTTTATAAGAACAGGGAAAAAGCTTTTTGAAGCAGGCTTTATACTTATTACCGATGACGGTGTAAACACAGCAGTTTTCATGGTTGTGAGAATAATCTGTCTTATTGTCGGAACATCGTTGCTCACATATACAACATCACCGATTGATCTGACAGATGCAATTGAGAGATTGCTTTCACCGCTGAAACTGATAAAAGTCCCTGTACATGAGCTTGCAATGATGATGACTATTGCACTAAGGTTTATCCCAACGCTTATTGAAGAAACGGATAAGATAATGTCCGCACAAAAAGCAAGAGGAGCAGACATGGAAACAGGCTCGATTGTCAAAAGAGCGAGAGCTTTGGTGCCTGTCTTGATCCCATTGTTTGTGTCATCATTCAGGCGTGCAGAAGAGCTTGCACTTGCAATGGAATGTCGTTGCTATCACGGTGGCGAAGGCAGAACCCGTATGAAACAGCTTAAGGTTTCATGCGTTGATTTTGTCGCCGTAGCAGTAACTGTCGTTTTCTTTGCAGGGATAATTGTAATAAATCATTTAGTCTGACGGATAATACTATGAGAAATTTTAAAGTTAAAATGGCATATAACGGTGCAAACTATCATGGCTTTCAAAGGCAGGATAATGCACTTGCAGTTCAGCAGGTCGTCGAGGAAGCAATTGCAACGCTGACAGGTCAGAATGTCACGATTTTTGGCTGCTCAAGAACGGACACAGGTGTCCATGCAAGAGAGTTTTATTTCAGTTTCCAGCTCGACTCAACAATAACCTGCCGAGGTATAGTGTTCGGACTGAATTCGATTTTGCCTGATGATATATCAATACTTTCTTGCGAGGAAGTTGACGAAAGCTTCCATGCAAGGTATGATTGCAAGGGCAAGGAATATGAGTTTGTGCTTCATAACAGCGAGATAAAGAATCCGTTTTATATGGACACAGCGTACAGATATTGGTATCCTGTTGATGAAAACAAGCTGGATATTGCAGCACAGGATTTTGTTGGAGAGCATGACTTTAAGGCGTTTTGTTCAACAGCTTGTGATAAAGAGAATACAGTCAGAACGATACATTACTTTCATGTAAGACGTGAAGGCGAGCTTGTGATATTCAATGTTTCAGGTAACGGCTTTTTGTATAATATGGTAAGAATAATGATTGGAACGCTTTTGTTTATAAACGAGGGCAAAATCCAAGCAGACGCAATACCAATGATTATTGAATCAAAGGACCGAACCC
>JAFTAX010000090.1 GCA_017458445.1 Ruminococcus sp.
AGTGATAATAAAAGAATTTAATGAAATGAAAGGCTGTAAGCTTTATTCATTAAAATACATGGGTGATGATTTTTGCAAGAAAAATATCAATTACGCAAATGAGGTTGCAAATGAGCTTAGGGAAGAGAAAAAATTCACAGAATGTATAGTTTTTACATCAACTTTCGGAGATGCACGGAACGCCAATGAAGTATATGAAGGTTGGGAATGGTATCTTGCCAGAACAGAGAACGGTTCGTGGGAGCTTCTGACTTATGGCTGGGGTTAAGCTCTCTAAACAGAAATGGTGAATAGTATGAAGCTTTTAGTAAAAAAACTCAATGAAAATGCAATCCTGCCAAAGCGTGCAACGGCAGAAAGTGCAGGCTATGACCTGTCTGCCTGCCTCGACAGTCCGCTTGAAGTTAAGGCTCATGAAACGGTAAAAGTCCCGACTGGGATTTCCGTTGCAGTCGAAGGTATTGACAAGTGCGTTTTGCTTATCTATGCAAGAAGTTCGCTTGCGACAAAGTTCGGGCTTGCACCGGCAAACTGTGTCGGTGTTGTCGATACGGACTACAGAGGTGAGGTGCTTGTGGCATTGCACAACCATTCGGACAAGCCATATGTCATACAGCACGGTGACCGCATAGCACAGCTTGTGGTTACACCTATCTTCACACCAGATGTCGAAGAGCGTGCCGAGCTGTCCGAAACCGAACGAGGCACAGGCGGATTTGGGTCTACGTCCTAGCGCGGACGGCGCTTGACACGTTAAAAGTTTGTTTTGAAATTTAGCATCATGCCCGCGTTCTAAGCTTTCTGCGTATATTAAAGTTTAGATGGAACGTAGGGAGCTCCGAAAGGGTTGAATTGTCAAAATAGTCAAGAGGACTGTTTTGCAAGAAAGGAAGCCCTGCAAGAGAGCTTTCCTTAAAAATGAGAAAGCATGCCATAAAAGCGTGTAATAAAGGATTGAAACTATGACAATATACAACGTAAAAATTCACACAATGAACGCTGAGCGTGAGGTCATCGACAACGGCTATGTCAGCTTTGAAAACGGCGTTATAACTAAGCTTGGCTCGGGCAAACCTGCAACCGTTACGGCTACCGACTTTGACGGCAACGGAGCAGATCTCTATCCAGGCTTTATCGATTCGCATACACATCTTGGGCTTACAACAAACGGCGTTGGTGTCGAGAGCGAGGACTTTAACGAGGAGTCTGACCCGACGTCATCACAGCTGAGAATCGCAGACGGCATAAACCCAATGGATACGAGTTTCAGGGAAGCAGTCTGTGCAGGAATCACAACAGCAGTTGTGTCACCAGGCTCAATGAATCCCGTCGCAGGCAGTATCGCAGCTGTAAAAACAGTCGGAAAGCGTGTCGATAAAATGCTTGTGAAAACAGTCGGCATGAAGTTTTCAATGGGCGAAAACCCAAAAATGACCTACCTCAACAGAGATGAGTCGCCGTGTACACGAATGGCGGTCGCTGGAATGATAAGGGACGCACTTTTCAAGGCAAAGAGATACATGGAGAACAAAACGTCATCACAAAATAACGATGACGACCGCCCTGATTTTGATATAAAATCCGAGTCGCTGATACCACTGCTAAATGGCGAAGTTAAAGCGTTTTTCCATTGCCACAGAGCAGACGATATCTTCACAGCAATAAGAATCGCAAACGAGTTTGACCTTAATTATACGCTGGTGCATTGTACAGATGGCCACCTGATTGCAGACGAGCTGAGAGAAGAAAACGCAACAGCAATAATCGGTCCGATAATCTGCGACCCGTGTAAGCCTGAGCTTGCAAATATAACGCCGAAAAACGCAGGCGTACTCGATAAAGCAGGAATAAAAATTGCAATCTGTACCGACCATTCCGAAGTGCCTGTACAGTACCTGCCGATAAGTGTCGGAATAGCAATGAAGCACGGACTTGATAAACAATCAGCTATCGAAGCGGTAACAATAAACGCAGCTGAAATTTCAGGTATAAGCGACAGAGTAGGCTCAGTAGATGTTGGCAAGGACGCTGATTTTGTGCTGTTTGATAAATGCCCGTTTGAGATAATGAGCGAGCCTGAGGCAGTGTTTGTAAACGGCGTTAAGGTTGTATAAGTGAGAGGGAAAAAGATGAGAGAGATAAATGTAAGTGAGATTGAAAACTCAGTCAGAGATTTGTGTATAAAAGCAAATCTCTTTTTGCCAGGTGATATGGAGCAGTGTATAAAATGCAACGCAACAAAGGAAAAATCACCAGTCGGACAGAGCGTTTTTGACGATATAATACGCAATATTGATGTTGCAAAAGAGGAAACGATTCCGATTTGTCAGGACTGCGGAATGGCGGTCGTGTTTATGGAGGTCGGACAAGATGTACATTTTGTGGGCGGTTCGCTCAATGACGCTATAAACAAAGGCGTTGCCCGTGGCTACACAGAGGGCAAGCTGCGTTGCTCGGTGGTAACAGATCCGCTCGAGCGAGTAAACAGTGGCGACAACACACCAGCGGTTTTGCATCTTAAATTAGTCGAGGGAGAGAATGTGAAAATCACCGTTGCACCAAAAGGCTTCGGAAGCGAAAATATGTCACAGCTTAAAATGATGACACCGTCCGTGACAGAGGAAGAGATAGTCGATTGGATAGTGAGCGTCTGTGCAAAAGCAGGCTCAAATCCATGTCCGCCAATGGTTATCGGTGTCGGAATAGGCGGCGATTTTGAAAAGTGTGCATACCTTGCAAAAAAAGCTCTGTGCAGACCTGTATCAATCCGCAATCCGAAAGAGCATTATGCAAAGCTCGAGCAGGAAATCCTCGATAAGATAAACAAGCTGGGCATAGGTCCGCAAGGCTTCGGCGGAACACAAACCTGCCTTGCAGTCAACATCGAGCAGGCACCAACCCATATAGCAGGCCTGCCTGTCTCAGTAAACGTCGGCTGCCATGTAACACGCCATGCAGATATGACAATCTAACCAACCGTTTTATATATTCACAACCCTGTTTTCCTGAGAGAAAACCTTTCTGAAGAAAGGGTTTTCCCTCAGACTCCTTTTCCAAAGACTTTTTAATGATTTTTTTGAGGGCGTGAGATATTCTCAAAAAGATAGTGCAAATTTTTGCTTTGTTTTGCTTTATAAGTTAACTCACACCCTCAAAAAAATGAGTTAGAAGTTTTAAAGAGGAAATTTAAAGGAAGATCTTTTTTCAAAAGGGTTACCCCAGGAAATAGAATTGTGGACATATAAAAGCAGTTAGTTAATTCATCATATACACAGGAGAGAACATATATGTCAGAGCAGAATCTTATAGGTTCATACGATACAATAATAATCGGAGCAGGGCACGCAGGCTGTGAAGCGGCGTTAGCTTCGGCGAGATTAGGGCTGAAAACTGCAATTTTCACGCTTACGTTGGACGGCATAGCAAATATGCCCTGCAACCCGTCAATCGGTGGCACAGCGAAAGGACATCTTGTCCGTGAGATTGACGCACTGGGCGGAGAGATGGGCAGGGCTGCGGACGCAACATTTCTGCAAAGCAGGATACTAAACCGTGGCAAAGGTCCAGCAGTGCATAGTCTGAGAGTGCAGTCAGACCGAGTTAAGTATCACACCTACATGAAGCAAAAGCTTGAAGAAGAGCAAAACCTAAGCATAAAGCAGGACGAGGTCTGCGAGATACTCACCGAGGACGGCAAAGTCACAGGTGTTGTCACAAGGCTTGGCAGTCGCTATCAGGCAAAAGCGGTAGTGATTGCAGGCGGGACGTATCTAAACGGCAGAATCCACGTCGGCGACAGCTCATATACAGGCGGCCCAGATAACGTTATGCCAGCAACTTACCTGTCTGACTCGCTTAGCAAACTTGGCATAACGCTTCGCCGTTTCAAAACAGGCACACCAGCAAGAGTGCATAAGCGATCAATCAATTTTGACCTGCTTGAAAAGCAGGACGGCGATGAAAAGATAACGCCTTTTGCATTTGATAATGAGCAGGAATTAAAGAACACCGTTTCCTGCTATATTGCCTATACAAACGCCGAAACGCATAAGGTGATAAGGGACAATATCCACTGTTCACCAATGTATTCGGGTAAAATTGAGGGCATAGGTCCAAGGTATTGCCCGTCTATTGAAGACAAGATAATGCGTTTTCCGGACAAGCCAAGGCACCAGCTTTTTATCGAGCCGATGGGACTTGACACAGACGAGTATTACCTTCAGGGTATGTCGTCATCATTGCCCGAGGATGTGCAGATTAAATTCCTGCGTACAATAAAAGGGCTTGAGAATGTCGAGATAATGCGTAATGCCTATGCGATTGAATATGACTGTTGTGACCCGACAGAGCTTGCACCAACGCTCGAATTCAAAGCGATTTCAGGGCTTTACGGAGCAGGCCAGTTCAACGGCACATCAGGCTATGAAGAAGCCGCCGCACAAGGTCTTGCCGCAGGAATAAACGCAAGCTTAAAGATACTCGGCAAAGAGTCTCTTGTGCTTGATAGAGCATCATCATACATCGGTACATTGATTGATGATCTGGTAACAAAAGGTTGCCTTGACCCATATCGAATGCTCACATCACGAAGCGAGTACAGATTGCTTTTAAGGCAGGATAATGCAGATATAAGGCTCACACCAAAAGGCCATGAAATAGGGCTTATATCAGATGAGCGATATGAAAAACTACAGCAAAAATTAGAGCTTATAGACAAGGAAATAAAGCGTGTCTGGAAGGTAAATCTCGGCCCGTCAGAAGAGCTGAATGACTACCTCGAAAAAAGCGGCACAGAACCACTTTCCTCAGGCATAAAGCTCGCACAGCTGATAAGACGACCACAGCTTTCATACGAGGGTTTGAAGTTTGTAGATAAGGACAGACCCGAGCTTCCCGAACAGGTAAAAGAGCAGGTCGAGCTGATGATAAAATATGAGGGCTATATAAAAATCCAGCTCGAGCAGGTTGAAGCGATGAGAAAGCTTGAGAAAAAGAAGCTTTCCGCCGACACCGACTATTCTAAGATAAAAGGCTTAAGGCTCGAAGCGATTGAAAAGCTAAACAGGATAAAGCCTTTGAGTGTCGGACAGGCAAGCCGAATCTCAGGTGTCAACCCAGCGGATATAAACGTTTTGCTTATATATCTCGAACAGCAAAAAAGAAAGCATGAATAGCTAATGCTTTTTATGTTCGGCAATTGCTTCTTTTGAGAGCAGAAGAATGGCTGTCAGGTTCGGTAGAGCCATAAGCCCGTTGAAAATGTCTGACAAACTCCAGACGGCAGCAAGCGATAACACCGAGCCGATAAAAACACAGACAGCGAACAGAGCTTTGTAAATATTGCTTTTTTCGGGCAGAATATAATTCCACGCACTAAGCCCGATATAAAACCAGCCTGTAATGGTAGCAAAAGCAAAAAGAATCATGGATAATGCCATGAAAACACCGCCGAAACTGCCAAGGCCGGTTGAAAAAGCAGCACATATCACATCAGGACCGCCGTCACCAATCTTAACACCGCTCATGATTATAACAAGTGCGGTTACAGTGCATAGAATCATGGTGTCGGCGAACACCTCAGCCATGCCCCAGTTGCCAAGGGTTTTCGGCTCTTTTGTGCGACAGCTTGCGTGAACGGCAACGGTCGAGCCAAGCCCTGCTTCATTAGAAAAAGCACCACGTCGCAGCCCGACAATGCAGGCACGTTTTATCATAAAACCTGCACTGCCACCAGTCGCTGATTTAAGCGAGAATGCTGACGAGAATATCCGTGAGATTGCGTCACCAAAAGCGTTGCCGTGCCTTATAATCACAATAAGCGAGCCGACAATATAGAATAAAGCCATGAATGGCACTAACTTTTCGGTACATCTTGCAAGGCGGTCTTTGCCCGAGATGATAATTACAGTCAGCACCGTCAGTACAAGTCCGCTGATATGCAATGGTATTCCGAAAGCATCTTTGCAGGAAGATGATATTGCATTACTCTGTGCCATGTTACCCATGCCGAGTGATGCAAGCACGCAGAAAAATGCAAAAAGTATTGCCAGCCATTTTGAGCCGAGTCCTTTTTCCATGTAAACCATTGCACCTGATAGCTTTGATTTAGCAGAGTATTTTACGCCGAGAATGTTTTCCGTGTAGGATAGAGCCATGCCGAAAAAAGCTGATACCCACCTCCAGAAAATCGCACCGACACCACCAAGAGAAATTGCAGTTCCAACGCCGACAATACTGCCTGTTCCTGCCGTTGCGGCAAGAGAAGTCGCAAAGCTCTGAAACTGTGATAAACCTGATTTTTCATCAGCAGATTTGTTGTCCTTTTTTAAAAGAGCAAGAAATGTGCTTTTGAAGATTTTTACAAAATGAATCTGCGGAAATCTCATTTTAAAAGTGAGATAAACACCACCGCCGAGCATAAGAATTAAAACAGGATAGCCCCAGATTATCTGGGATAACATATCAAAAAACCGTTCCATAAAAAGCCTCCTTGCGTTCTGTCATAAAGTATGCTTATGTAAAAGAAGAGCTTTTTATACTAAAACGGATCTGATGAGAGGTAAAGATTATGTATACATGTAAACCAGCCAAAAGATCAATAGTGTTAACATATCTTTTGATACTGTTTTTAGCGATGACAATATCACAGCTTGTGGTGCTTTTTGCATTTTTCTTAAAAGCAGTCGGAATGTATATTCTTATAACAATTTGGTCAATAGTTGCAATATATCTGCTTGTGCTGTTTCCTTTGTATTATAAAAAGACAAGGTTTTTGGTGTCAGACGGAGATATAGTAAAATATACCTTCCTGTTTGCATTCAAATATCAGTATATGACAATGGATTCAGTAAAATCGGTGTCAACAATAATAACACCGCTTAGCAGACTGACAGGTTTAAACTTCATTGTAATAAACGCACTCGGCTCAAAAATGTTTTTGCCGTTTCTGACAAAAAAAGAGTGCAAGGAAATAACAGAGTTTTTAAACGAAAACGTAAGCCAAAGACACAAGATTTCGTCAGAGGAGTGAGTCATTTGACAAGAACAGATGTCCGTGAAAAGAGCAGATGGCTTAGGGACTTTTTCAAACGCCACCAGCACCCTTTGAAGATACTGAATTATACATCAAACTATATCTGGCTGCTTATTATTCCGCTCGGCAAATATCTTATTGCGCACCAATTTGACTTTGAGAGCTGGCTTAGAACTCACTGGATAGATATCCTTGCAGTCGTGAGCATTTTTGCACTTGCATTTTTACGATGGCTTTTTGTGTATTATGAAACAGAGAGTGACGGAATTGTGGCACATACAGGGCTTTTTGGCATGATGACCACGAAAGTCTACTATAGCGAGATAACGACAATGTCCTGTTGCCAGAGCTATATCCAGAGGCTGTTCAAGGCCTGCACGGTCTATATTGAAACCAACGCAAAATCCTTAGCAGGCATAGACTTGAAACTGGTGCTGAGGCAAAAATGCGTTGATGAAATTTACGAGATTGTAACCGAGCAGTGTGGCAACAAACCAAGGCTGACAATCAAGCCAAAGAAAACCTATCTGCTTGTCTTTTCGATACTCTTTTCATCAACCGTTACAGGCATGGCAATCTTTGGAATGTTCATGTTCGAGCTTTACAGATTTGTCGGCAGAGAGATAGAGGAAAAGCTGCTTATAAAGGCGAACGATGAGATCGCAAAAAACGTGGGTATGCTGAAATTCACAACCTCAATTCCAAAAATCATACTGATAATTGCACTTGTAATATTCGGTGGCTGGCTGTTGTCGTTTATAGCAAACCTCATGCGACACTGGTCATTCAGGGCAACAAGATGCGGCTCACAGCTTATTATAAAAAGCGGCGTCATAACACGCAGAAAGCACGTCATAAACCGTGACAAGATAAACTTTTTTGACTATCAGAAAACGCTTTTTATGAAGCTGTTTCGGATATGCTCCGTAACGGTCTATTGCACAGGCTATGGTGCAAGATTCCGTGAGATTTCAGCACTTATCCCGATAACCACAATGAGCGAAGTCAGAGCATCATTAAAAATCCTCGAGCCACAAATACCGCATACAGTAATCGAGATAAAAACGAGTGCAAAGGATATCCCGAGGTTTATGTTCATGCCGGTTGTCTACGGCTTTATACCGCCAATCGCAGGCGGCATACTCAAGGTGCTGTTCCCGAGCTGGCGTGAAGAGATAAACATACTTATGATTATCGCACTGATACCATTTGCTTGGAAGCTGATTGTTGCAATCGTTGCATCATTCAATACATCAGTCGGCTTCAAAAACGGCTATTGCACGCTGAGGTACTGTCATTTTTATAAGTATCACAAGATAATCATGCCAAAGGAAAACATCTGCAAAACGGTTGTATCGCAAACCTTGTTCCAGAAGGTGAGCCACACCTGCAACTTGAAGATATATACAAATTCCGAGCGTACCAAGTTCCACAGACTAAAGAACCTGCCACTTGAAAAAACGCTGGATTTGTGCCTGCGGGAAGGCCTGCAAACATTTTTCTAAGCATAAAAAAAGAGGACGCTTTAATAAGCGTCCTTTTTTGCACTATCAGTGTATATTAAAGTTTAGGTCAACCCTTTTTAAAGGG
>JAFTAX010000091.1 GCA_017458445.1 Ruminococcus sp.
AACAGGCAAACAGGCAAATGTTGATATGCTTATTGACAACCCGAACTATGAGTTTATTAGGGGCGATATAAAGGACCTTGATACTTGTATGAAAGCTTGCAAAGGCGTAGACTATGTACTCAATCAAGCTGCATGGGGAAGTGTTCCGAGAAGTATTGAAATGCCACTATTTTATTGTGCTAACAATATTCAGGGACCGCTTAATATGCTCGAAGCTGCAAGACAAAACAATGTAAAGAAGTTTGTATATGCTTCAAGCTCATCTGTTTATGGTGATGAGCCGAATCTTCCAAAGAAAGAGGGAAGAGAGGGCAATCTTCTTTCACCATATGCAGTCAGCAAGAGAGCTGATGAAGAGTGGGCAAAGCAGTACACAAAGCATTATGGCCTTGACACATATGGTATGAGATATTTTAATGTTTTCGGCAGAAGACAAGACCCTAACGGTGCTTATGCCGCAGTTATACCAAAGTTTATAAAGCAGCTTATTGACGGCGAAGTTCCAACTATAAACGGTGACGGAAAGCAAAGCCGTGATTTTACGTATGTTGATAACGTAATTGAAGCTAACCTCAAAGCCTGCCTTGCACCACACGAAGCAGCAGGCGAAGCGTATAATATCGCTTACGGCGGACGTGAATATCTTATTGATATATATAACGGACTTACCGAAGCTCTTGGCGTTGATGTTGAGCCAAACTATGGCCCTGACCGTGCAGGCGATATTAAACACAGTAATGCCGATATATCAAAAGCAAGAGAAAAGCTTGGCTATGACCCTGACTGGAGCTTTGAAAAAGGCATAAAGGCCGCAATTGAGTGGTATAAAGAGAATCTCTAAGATTGAAAGGTCTGTAGTATGAGTAAAGGTACTATAGTTTACGTCGGACATTTTGAACTGCCTGATAAGAATGCAGCTGCTCACAGAGTGGTTACAATCGGAAAGATTTTTCACCAGATTGGTTACAATGTTGCATATCTTGGCACAGTTCGTGATGCCGAGTATTTTGACGGCATAAGGCAGTCGGATTTTGATGAGAATGTCTATGAAGAGTCTTATCCGAATTCTACAAAAAAATGGGTTAAAAGCATTTTTGACACCAAAAATATTAAGACGGTAGTAGATAAATACAATGATGTTAAGATGATAATCCTCTATAACGTTCCTTACGCAACTTTAAAGGCTGTAAGACGGGCATTTAAAGGCTCGGGGATAAAGATTGTCTATGACTGTACCGAGTGGAACAGCTATGCTGAAGGCAATATCCTGAAGCGTTGCTACAAAAAGTTTGATGAGTTCCAGGTAAGAAACTTCATAGCAAAAAAGACTGACGGACTTATAATTATTAGTTCTATTATGAATGATAAATATAAAAAGGGTAATGATAGTATTCTTTTGTTGCCACCAATGGTTGATCTTGATGATAAGATTTGGCATCAAGATAGGCTTACGCATGATGATACGTTTGAGTTTTGCTATGCAGGAGCATTGGGAAACAAAGAGAAACTTGACTGTATAATTGACGCATTCAATTTGTTGGACAAGCCTAAGGCAATGCTTAGAGTAATCGGCATCGATAAAGAAAGCTTTTTAAAGCTTTATCCTGGGTATGAAACTGTTGTAAATGATAGCAACATCACCTTTATGGGACGCTTGTCGCATGAGGACACCGTGAAATATGTCCTTAGCTGTGACTGCTATATATTTATTAGAGAGTCTACAAGGCGTAATAATGCAGGATTTCCTACAAAGTTTGTTGAAGCGTACACCTGTGGAATTCCAATAATCACTACAAATGTCAGTGATGTTAAAAAATATGCAGACATTACCGACAGGGTACAACTGCTTGATGGCACTGAAACAGATGGCATTTATAATGCTATGAAAAATGCTTTGACAAGAGATAATCTTGACAAACAATTAGACAACACATTTGATATTAAAAACTATATTGATAAAAGTAAAGATTGGATAACATTCGCTGAATAAGTGAAGAAAGGAGGAAAAATGGCTGTTACAAAGTATACTAATTTGCAAAAGCTTATGATGATGTACGTTATAGCATGGTCAATTTCTCCTCCACTTCAAATTGACACAGAATATAGACTGCTTGCTATCGGCTGCGTAGCTGTGTGGTTTTGGCAATATTTATCTCATAATTCATTAAATCTTCCAGATATATATAAGTACTCAATAGGTTTTGCGGTTGCTGTAGCTGTAATAGGATTCATTAAATATCAGGATTTTTCAAGCCTAATTAAACCTATGGGTTATTATTTATTGGTTTTTGCTTTTATATTGAATTATTTGCACAGAAACAGCTGGAATGAGCTTGAAATTCTTATTCCATTTGTATTGATCCTGCTTGTTATTTTTAATTTAAAAACATTGTCTATTATACATTTTAATCCAAATGCTGCCAGAGATCTTGTAAGAAACGATGAATCTACTTATTCTTATTTAAGACAAGGAGCTGGCGGTTATGGGCTCCTATATCCGCAGGTTTGCATTTTTCCAATGATGATTGCCTGGCTTATGAGAGCTATAAGGAAAAACAGGCTTTTCTTTGCAGCTGGAGTAGCATGGCTTATTAGTTATGTTTTGTTCATTCTTGATTCAGGTTATACAATTGCAGTTGTAGCAACAGTTGTTAGTCTTATTATCCTCTTTTTTTACAAAAGAAAAAGTATTACACTTGCTATGACTGTAACCTTGGTGTTGATCATACTTATAGTATGGTTGATTGGATATGTGCCGTCTGTTCGTAATTTTTTACTTGATATTTTTGATGGAACAAAAGTAGCTAAGAAAGTCAATGATATTTACATGTCTGTCACAACTGATACAGTTGCTGACTCTATATTTGTAAGAATGCAAGCATATCAAACATCATTGACATCAATTTTGAAGTTTTCTGTATTAGGTGGTCTGTGGTTTGGCGAAATTGGCGGACATTCTGCTTTACTTGATACTGTAGCACAGTATGGTTTCTGGGGCGGATATTTGTTCATTAATATGATGTATTGTGTTCCGATGCAGATAAAGAAAACGACAGAAAACGCAAAATGTCTGCAAATTGCAAATGCATCATTTATATCAACTCTTTTAATCACTTTATTGAATTCAGCACCATATCAATTTGTATTTTTGATACTGATTTTTCAACCAATATTATATTACGATATCAGAAAATGGGGTAATATTAAAAAATGAGAATTTTGTGGATTGTTAATCTTGTGCCGCTTGAGGTTGCAAAAAAAGTTAATATCAGCTCAGTCGTGCTTGGTGGCTGGGTAGAATCAATGGCTGCACAGCTGAATAAAAATGATGACATCACATTAGCTATAGCTTGTAAAACCGAGAAAGCTAACGAGTTTAATGTTGAAGTAAATGGTGTTAATTACTATAGCGTTGGCTATGACAGTAGCACAAAGCTTGATGAACTTGAGAGTATGTGCAAATACATAGTTGACGACTTTAAGCCTGATATCATTCAGATTGAAGGTACTGAATTTTTGCATGCAAAAGCAATGCTTAATGTGGGCAACAGCCTGAATATCCCAACTCTTGTGTCAATGCAGGGGATACTCAATGGGCAGTATCAGTACCAGTGCGGACAGCTTCAAATTGATGATATGATGTTCTCAAGGTCAATTAAGAACATCTTTGCCGCATGGATATTGCACCTTAGAAAAACCAGATGGTTCAAGCCAAGACTTAAAGCTGAATATGATATTATCTCAACTGCAAAATATGTCATGGGCAGAACGACATGGGACAGAGCCCATGTTTATCGCATAAATCCTGACGCTAAGTATTATTCTTGTAACAGAATTTTGCGAGCACCGTTTTATAATAAGCATTGGGATATTAATAATATTGAAAGACATTCACTATATGTCGGCAACGGCTATTTTGCCCTGAAAGGTGTGCATTATGTTATACAGGCACTACCTGAGCTTATTCGTGAATATCCTGATATAAAGCTTTATGTTGCTGGCAACAAGCCATTCTTTGATGGCGACAAAAGACCGTTTTATAAAAAGGGATATGGGCTTTATCTTGAAAAGCTTGTTGATGACTTAGGCGTTCGTGAGCATGTTATATTCACAGGTCCATTGTCTGCTGATGAGGTTGCAGATAAGCTTTCGAAAGTTCATGCCTATGTGCTTTGTTCAGCAATTGAAAACAGCCCTAATACATTAGGCGAAGCAATGCTCATTGGTACTCCGAGTGTTTCTGCTTATGTTGGCGGTGCATCGGATATGGCGACAGACGGCTTTGAAACGCTGTTTTATCGAAATGATGACCCTGCACTGTTAGCATGGAATATAAAGAAGATTTTTGATGATGATGAATTTGCACTTGAGATGTCAAGAAAGGCACACAAACGTGCAGAAATTACACATAGCGAAAAGATAAATTCAGATAAACTCCATAATATATATTTTGATATTCTGATTAAATGAGGTATTATGTATGGCTGATATAAATGCATTGGTATCTATTATTGTTCCAGCTTATAACTGTGAAGATTATATTTATGAATGTGTTGATAACATTTTAAATCAATCCTACTCTAACTTGCAAATTATAATTGTCGATGATGGCTCAAGTGATAAAACGTATGATAAATGTAAGGATTTTAATGATGAAAGAATAACGCTTCTTCACAAAGAAAATGGTGGCGCATCATCTGCAAGAAACTATGGATTGAAATATGCTAAAGGCGATTATATAATGTTTGCAGACAGCGATGATTATTTAGATAAAGATGCTGTCGATATATTGGTCAATCTAATTCAAAAAGAACAAGCTGATTTAATCTATTTTGAAGCTGACAATTTTACTGATGATAAAACTATCGAGATTAAGGAAAAAGGCTTTTCTCAAAAAGTTGATTATCCAGTAATGTCAGGTAATGAACTGATTCCGTTGTTGATAAAAAACAAAGATTATCACGCAGCTCCATTTTTGTTTTTTATTAATAATAAACTTTTTGAATCTGGAATTTGTTTTGAAGAAGGAATTATGCTTGAGGATGAGTTGTTCTCATTTCAACTATTCAGAGCTTCAAATAAAGTATATTGCTTAAGAAAAGAGCTATATCACAGAAGAGTTCGCCAAGGTTCAGTTATGACCTCAAAAGGCAAAGAGGTATTTCGCTTTGTCAGCATTCTAACTGTGTTTAATGCATTGTTAAATGAAAGACATGAGCCATATTCGGATAAAACACTTGAGTTGTATCTTTCGAGAATAGGAATGCTGCTTGTTGGATATTGGGATGCATTATCGCCTGACCAAAAGAAAGAGATGAATAATAATTACAAGCCAGCATTAAGTATAATCCGTAATTCTAAGGGCTTTGGCAACAAGGAACTGCTTGTTAGAACTTATGGCTTTGTTCCATGGGCTTTGTATGTTGCACCTAACCGTATAATCAAAAAGATAAAGAACAGAATTGGGGTTAAATAATGAGAATTACAATGATTTCTAATGCAATGAGTCATCATCAGAAATCTTTATGCGATTATCTGTCATCTATTGATTCTGTTGAATTCAGATTTGTTGCAACAAAGCCCTTGACACAAGAGCGTCAGAATATGGGATACTCTGATTTAAACTATTCTGCTGATTACATAATACGCTCTTATGAAAATGACGAGTCATATAATACAGCTATGGATTTAGCCAATAATAGTGACTTTGTTATTTATGGATCTGCTCCTTATGAATTTGTAAAAGACAGAATTAAGAATAATAAATGGACTTTTATTTATTCTGAAAGAATTTTTAAGAAAAAAGAAGACAAGTTTTATAATTTGAAGTTGTTTTTGATATATTATCTCAGATTTGGAAGGTTTTCCAACAAGAGAATAAAAGTTCTATGTGCAAGTGCTTATGCA
This sequence comes from Ruminococcus sp., assembly GCA_017458445.1. Lineage (GTDB taxonomy): Bacteria > Bacillota > Clostridia > Oscillospirales > Ruminococcaceae > FB2012. The sequence continues at coordinate 5,908 of JAFTAX010000091.1, forward strand.
GCAGGTGATTTTCATAAATTTGGTTTTAAACAACAACAGCTTTATAAATGGGGATATTTTCCTAAGCAAAGTGAAACAGAGTTAAATAAGCTATTATCGATGAAAAAAGAACGCTCGATTCTATGGGCAGCAAGAATGATTTCATGGAAGCATCCTGAAACAGTAGTGAATCTCGCTAATAGGTTAAAGTCTGAGAATGTTCCATTTAGCATGACAATAGTAGGCAATGGTGCTTTGTTTGACGATATTAAAAGCAAAGTTGAACAATCAGGTTTGTCCGATTATGTCACATTAACTGGAGCTTTGTCAACTTTAAAAGTCCGTGAGCTTATGGAACAGTCGGAAGTTTATGTCACGACATCTGACCAGAATGAAGGCTGGGGCGCTGTGATAAATGAAGCTATGAGCAGTGCTTGTGCAGTTTGTGCTTGTAAAGAAATGGGATCAGCTCCATTCCTTATTAATAATAATGCTAATGGCTACTTGTTTGATTATAAAGATGATGATACATTGTATAAACAGGTGCATGATTTATTAAACGATGATAATAAGCGTAAATCATGTGCAGAAAATGCGTATTTTACTATCGGTAATAAGTGGAATTATAAAATTGCTGCAGACAGATTAGTAGATCTTTGTCAGCACATTAATGATAATGATACAGATTATTCGTTTCCTGAAGGTATTTGTAGTATAGCAGATATCAACACTAAATGTTAAATATACAATTTGAAAGGATATAGTAATGCTAAATAACAAAGATGTTTTAATGGTAATGCCTCACATGGTAGGTGGCGGAGCAGAAAGAGTAGCTGCTCAGCTTGTAAACCACATGAATAGCGAGGGTGCAAATACTGAGTTCGTTTTAACAGGTGACAGAAAAGACGAGGTTGTAAGGTCTGACCTTAATGATAAAACTCCTCTTGTTCTCTTAAAAGAAGAATTGCCTGTTGAAACAAC
>JAFTAX010000092.1 GCA_017458445.1 Ruminococcus sp.
TTGTCGGCACTGATATCCACGAACAGACTGCAATCAGTGCTACGAATATGCCACAAAAGCACAATTGTTTTACTGTTATTTTAGTTGTCAACCAAGTCACCCCCTCTGGTTTACAATTATAGCACATCCAAGCATAATTGTCAATAAGAATTTAATCTTTGGTCGACATATAAAAAAAGAACGGCATTAAGCCGTTCTCTGATTTAGTGTCAGTTAAATATGAATTAGTACATTCCGCCCATGCCACCGCCTGCTGCAGCTGCCATAGCAGCGTCAGCTGCAGGGTCCTTGATGTCTGCTACAAGGCTCTCTGTTGTGAGTACCATTGCTGCAACTGATGCTGCGTTCTGGAGTGCTGAACGTGTTACCTTTGTTGGATCTACAATTCCTGCTGGTATCATGTCAACATACTCTTCCTTATATGCGTCAAAGCCGTAGCCGACCTTTCTTGACCTAACTATCTTGTCAATGATAACGCTTCCCTCAAGACCTGCGTTGAGTGCAATCTGGCGTACAGGCTCTTCAAGTGCCTTAAGCACGATTGTTGCACCTGTCTTTTCATCGCCCTCAAGCTCGTCACAAAGCTTCTTTACCTCAGGCATTGCGTTTACAAGTGCTGTACCGCCACCTGCTACGATACCCTCTTCTACTGCAGCCTTTGTTGCAGCAAGAGCGTCCTCGATTCTGAGCTTCTTTTCTTTCATTTCCACTTCTGTTGCAGCACCAACCTTGATTACTGCTACACCGCCAGAAAGCTTTGCAAGTCTTTCCTGAAGCTTTTCTCTGTCGAAATCAGATGTTGTTGTTTCAATCTGTGCCTTAATCTGTGCAACTCTTGCCTTGATCTCGTCTGATGAACCTGCACCGTCAACAATGATTGTGTTCTCTTTCTGTACAACAACCTGTCTTGCACGGCCAAGCTGGTCAAGAGTAGTTTCCTTAAGGTCAAGTCCAAGCTCCTCAGAGATAACCTGACCGCCTGTGAGAATTGCGATATCCTGAAGCATTTCCTTTCTTCTGTCGCCAAAGCCCGGTGCCTTTACTGCAACGCAGGTAAATGTACCTCTGAGCTTGTTGACAATAAGTGTTGAAAGTGCTTCACCCTCAACGTCCTCAGCAATTATAAGGAGCTTCTTTCCTGCCTGAACAATCTGCTCGAGCAGTGGCAGAACTTCCTGTATGTTTGAAATCTTTTTATCTGTGATAAGGATATACGCATCATCAAGAACTGCTTCCATTTTCTCAGTATCCGTTACCATGTATGGAGCAATGTAGCCTCTGTCAAACTGCATACCCTCAACGACTTCGCTGTATGTTTCAGCAGTCTTTGACTCCTCGATTGTGATAACGCCGTCTGCTGACACCTTTTCCATAGCCTCAGCAATAAGCTCGCCGACTGTTTCATCACCTGATGATACTGTTGCTACTCTTGCAATATCAGCAGAGCCTGCAACAGTCTTTGAGTTTTCTACAATAGATTCAACTGCTTTATCAACAGCCTTTGCCATACCCTTTTTTACTACCATTGGGTTAGCACCTGCTGCAATGTTCTTCATGCCCTCACGTACAAGTGCCTGTGCAAGAAGTGTAGCTGTTGTTGTACCGTCACCGGCAGCGTCGTTTGTCTTTGTTGCAACTTCCTTTACGAGCTGTGCACCCATGTTTTCAAATGCGTCATCAAGCTCGATTTCCTTTGCGATTGTAACGCCATCGTTTGTGATGAGTGGTGAACCAAACTTCTTGTCCAGAACGACATTTCTGCCCTTTGGTCCCATTGTTATTCTTACTGTATCAGCAAGCTTGTCAATACCTGACTGCAGTGATTTTCTTGCCTGCTCTCCATAAATAATGTCCTTAGCCATTGTAAATTACCTCCTAATACTAATAATAAGTGTTTCCTTATTCTACAACTGCGAGAATGTCTTCCATCTTTACGATGATGAATTCCTCTCCGTCAAGCTTTACATTTGTGCCTGAATACTTTGAGATTAAAACCTTGTCGCCCTTTTTGACTGACATTGTAACGTCCTTGCTTCCAGGACCCACTTCGCAGACCTCTGCTACTTCAGGTTTTTCCTTTGCTGAGCCTGCAAGAATGATTCCGCTTTTTGTAGTTTCCTCAGCTTCAGTCATCTTTACAACGACTCTGTCCTGTAATGGTTTGATTGTCATAACATTCACTCCTTACTTATTTTCGAGGGATTATCCCTTGTTTTACATCGTATGTTTTGCAAGCTTCTCCGCTCGCTTTAGCACTCTTGGTCTTTGAGTGCTAATACTATTCTAACACTTTTTTGTGAAATTTCAAGTCATATATTGGCATTTATTCTAAAATTGTATACTTGCACAAATACGCCTTTACGCTTCCCTCATATTTGGGCAATTTAATGTATCATTCTTCATAATTTCAAAACAAAATATACGATTCTTTTCAGAATTATTATTACTATAGTTTTATTATATTTTTAATAGGCGTACCAAAAA
>JAFTAX010000093.1 GCA_017458445.1 Ruminococcus sp.
ATTTTACTATATATGCAGAGAAAAAAGTAAGAAGAAAATTTTTCTTCAGAACATTTATAACAGCTATAGTTATTGCAGGTGTCTGTGCATTGACACTTACAGGTACCGACTATTCACGTCTGAGAAAGCAGTGGAACCGTGAGTATGTACTCGGCACTTTCGGAATGTATACTTACCAGATAAGTGATACAGTATCATACGTCAATGGTAAGATCAATATGATGCTCGGATTCTCAGAAAGCGAGGAAGCATTCAAGGAATTCTATAAGAATAAAGAAAAGACAAAGCCCGAGAAAAAGGATAATGAGTATTCCAATATGTTCAAAGGCAAGAATATCCTTGTTATCCATGCCGAGAGTATCCAGAACTTCACGCTTCACACCTATATGAACGGCGAAGAGCTTACACCAAATCTTAATAAGCTTGCCCGTGAAGGTCTGTATTTCTCAAACTTCTATGCACAGGAAAGCGTTGGTACAAGCTCAGACAGTGAGTTCACATTAGCAAGCTCACTCATGCCTGCATCAAGCGGTACAGTTGCAATAAACTACTGGAACAGAAACTATACAACAACACAGAGTATGCTTAGAAACAAGGGCTACTTTACATTCAGTATGCACGGTAACAACGGTTCATACTGGAATAGACTCAATCTCCATAAAGCATTAGGCTATGATGAATTCTATAACTATTCAACAGACTTCAATATTGATGAAACAATAGGACTTGGATTGTCTGATAAATCTTTCTTTAAACAGGCAGTGCCAAAAATCAAGAAGATTTCACAGGAAAAAGAAAACTTCTATGGTGCACTTATAATGCTCACAAACCATACACCGTTTACCGATATTGAAAGAGTCAGCGATTATGAGGTTGACTTTAAGTATAAAAAGTACAACGAAGAAACAGGCGAGTATGAAGAAGTTTCAGCACCATTCCTTGAGGGAACAAAGCTTGGCAGCTATTTCAAGTCAGTTCATTATGCCGATGAAGCAATAGGACAGCTTGTTGGTGACCTCGATAAAGAAGGATTGCTTGATAATACAGTACTTGTTATCTATGGCGACCATGACGCAAAGGTAAAAGAAGGCGAGTACGAGTACTACTACAACTACAATCCATTTACCGAATCTGTGCTTACAAGCGATGATCCTGGATATGTTCCAGTTGATGCATTCTATTATAATATCAACAGAAAAGTTCCGTTTATCATCTGGTCAAAGGACGGCGGGTATAAACCACAGGAGATTACTAAGGTAATGGGTATGTATGACGTGCAGCCAACCTTGGGTAATATGTTTGGATTTAAGAATAAATTTGCTTTGGGACACGATATATTTTCATTCGGAAAAGATGAAGAGAATACAGTAATATTCCCGAACGGCAACTTTATTACCGACACAGTTTACTATGACAGCCAGAAAGATAAGTATTTTGACTTGAAGGATTATGTCAATGTTGCAGATAAAGCTTCCTGCAATCAGGTCTATAAGAAAACACCTGTGCCAGTTTACAATGAAGCTATAGACAGCACATTCAAAACGGCAGAAAGTCCATATTCAGAAATACTGCTTGAGCAAAGAATAGATGACGGCGTAGTTGATGAAAAATACATCAAGGAAAAAGCAAACTATGCCGAAGAGAGAATTAACATCTCGAATGCCGTAATCTATTATGACATGATTAATAAAGCAGACAAGGGCTTTAACAGCGGTATGAATTCAACCGACATAAACGTGGATAGTGGTACAATATTCACACCACCGTCAGAAAGACAATACAGACAGCTCCTTGTAATGTAAAAAAATTATCCCCGACTAATAGCAGTCGGGGATTTTTTACGCATAAATAAAAAAGATCGGACATAGCCGATCTAATTTGTTGGAATAAATATTAAGCTCTTTCAACCTTGCCTGAACGTAGACATCTTGAACAAGCATAAATATGACATGGTGAACCGTTAACGATAGCCTTAACTCTCTTAACGTTTGGCTTCCATGTTCTGTTAGTTCTTCTGTGTGAGTGAGAAACTTTAATTCCGAAAGTTACACCCTTTCCGCAAACCTGACACTTTGCCATAAGTTTGCACCTCCTTTGCATATTACTAAACATAATCCACATTAATAAACATTATAGCATAATTAAATCCAAAATGCAAGCCTTTTTTTGCGTTTTTTCAAATATGGGCTTAGCTCCAAAAATCTTTGTCTTTTCAGGACAAAATTTGTATAATGTTATAAAAATAGGGCATAATAAGCCCAAATGCCCATATATAGTGTTTTGCAAACGCTTAAGGCAATAAATGTTGTGGATTTTTTGAAAATTCATGTAAAAATTCCTTGACTTATAATATAAAAAGTGTTATCATATTTAATGAGGCAAAGTCTGCTGACATAATATTCATTTTTGTATGGGAGTGGTAAATATGGATAAAGTATTTTGCAAGGAATGGGAAGGATTTGTTCCGGGAAGATGGAGCAGTTCCGGAATCAATGTGCGTAACTTTATACAGAGTAACTTTACCCCATACGACGGCGACGAAAGTTTTTTAAAAGGCCCGACTGAATCTACAAAGAAACTCTGGGCAAAGGTTATGGACCTTGCAGAAAAGGAAAGAGAAGCAGGCGGAGTGCTTGATATGGATACTAAAATCGTATCAACAATCACATCACATCCAGCAGGCTATATTGATAAAGACTTAGAGCAGATTGTCGGACTCCAGACAGACAAGCCTTTTAAAAGATCACTCCAGCCATTTGGCGGAATCCGTATGGCACAGAATGCTTGTACACAAAATGGCTATGAAGTCGATAAAGAAGTAGTAGATATCTTCACTAAATATAGAAAAACTCATAATCAGGGCGTGTTTGATGCTTACACACCTGAAATGAAGCTTGCAAGACATTCAGCAATCATAACAGGTCTGCCTGACGCTTACGGCAGAGGCAGAATTATCGGCGACTACAGACGAGTTGCACTTTATGGTATCGATTTGCTTATTGAAGACAAACAAAAGCAGATTGACACATCGCTTGTCAGAATGACATCAAATAATATAAGATTGCGTGAAGAGCTTGCAGAACAGCTAAGAGCATTAGAAGAGCTTCGTGAATTGGGCAAAATCTATGGTTTTGACATCTCAAGACCAGCGAAAAATGCAAAAGAAGCTATCCAGTGGCTCTATTTCGGCTACCTTGCAGCAGTCAAGGAGCAAAACGGTGCTGCAATGTCAATCGGCAGAACATCAACATTTCTTGATATATATATCCAGCGTGACCTCGATAAAGGTCTAATCACCGAAGAGCAGGCACAGGAATATATCGACCACTTTATAATGAAGCTAAGGCTTGTAAGATTTGCAAGAACGCCTGAATATAATTCTTTGTTCTCAGGAGATCCAACCTGGGTAACTGAGTCTATCGGCGGAATTTCAGTTGACGGAATCCCAATGGTTACAAAGAATTCATTCAGATATCTCAACACTCTTGATAACCTCGGCACAGCACCAGAACCAAACCTCACAGTTCTTTGGAGCAAAAAGCTGCCGATTAATTTCAAGAGATACTGTGCAAAAATGTCAATTAAGTCATCATCAATCCAGTATGAGAATGACGATATGATGAGAACAATACATGGTGATGACTATGCAATCGCATGCTGTGTTTCATCAATGAGAATAGGCAAGGAAATGCAGTTTTTCGGTGCAAGAGCAAACCTTGCAAAATGTCTGCTTTATGCAATTAACGGTGGTGTTGATGAGCGTCTGAAGATACAGGTCGGACCTAAGTATCGTCCTGTTGAAGGCGATTATCTCGACTATGATGACGTAATGGCAAAGTATGACGACATGATGGAGTGGCTTGCAGGACTGTATGTGAATACACTCAATGTTATCCACTATATGCACGATAAGTATTGCTATGAAAAGCTCCAGATGGCACTTCACGACAGAGATGTCAAGAGATATTTTGCAACAGGTATTGCTGGTCTTTCGGTTGTTGCCGACTCATTAAGTGCTATAAAGTATGCAAAGGTAAAATGTATTCGTGACGAAAACGGCATTGTTACCGATTATGAAACCGAAGGCGATTTTCCTAAGTATGGTAACAATGATGACCGTGTAGATAAGATTGCCGTCAACATTGTCACAAGATTTATGGAAAAGATAAGAAAGCATCACACATACCGTAACAGCGTACCTACAATGTCAATTCTTACAATCACATCAAATGTTGTGTATGGTAAAAAGACAGGCTCAACACCTGACGGCAGAAAAATCGGTATTCCGCTTGCACCAGGTGCAAACCCAATGCATGGCAGAGATACACACGGTGCTGTTGCATCACTTTCATCAGTTGCAAAGCTTCCATTCAGATTTGCACAGGACGGAATCTCAAACACATTCTCTATAATCCCTGATGCTTTAGGCAAGGACGCACAGGTGTTTGTGGGAGATATAGATATTGATAGCATTTCTGAGGAGTTGAATAAAGATGGGGTATGATGTAACAAGAGATGACGAAAACGGCGAGCTTGATGAGCTTGTGAGCATAATTGACAGACTCATAGAGCAAGGCGACCAGAGAGTTCATCTTCAGGTTGATAAGCTGTCAGATGGCGTAAAAATCAGCACGTCACTAACTGACGACTTTAAGAAAGGTCCATGCTGTCAGCCAAATGAGCAAGCCGATGACGAAGATGAATCAGAATAACGGAGGTATAAAAATGTCAAATACAAATCCGAATGAAAAACAGATAGATAACCTAATTGACCTTATTGACGGTTATACAGATAAAGGCGGACATCATCTCAATGTAAATGTATTTACAAGAGAAACATTACTTGATGCTCAGAAGCACCCTGAGAAATACCCTCAGCTCACAATCAGAGTATCAGGATATGCGGTTAATTTTGTAAAGCTTACAAAAGAGCAGCAGGACGATGTAATCTCTAGAACATTTCATGATAAAGTATAATAGGCATTAAGGGCAGGGTAATTCCTGCCCTTGTGTTATATGGAGTGATAAAAATGCTTGGATATATCCATTCAACAGAAAGCTTCGGCACTGTTGACGGTCCTGGAATTAGATTTGTAGTCTTTTTTCAAGGCTGTCCGATGAGATGCCTTTATTGCCATAACCCTGATACATGGGAGATAAACAAAAGCAATCCCAGAACAGTCGAAAGCATACTTGATGAGTATGATTCGTATAAAGAGTTTCTCAAAAACGGCGGTATAACCTGTACTGGCGGTGAGCCACTTTTGCAAATTGACTTTGTTACAGAGCTGTTTGAAAAAGCTAAACAAAAGGGAATTCACACATGCCTTGATACATCAGGTATAACCTTTGAGCCTGAAAATACTGACATATTGCAGAAGTTTGAAAGGCTCATTACATCAACTGACCTTGTAATGCTTGATATAAAGCACATAGATGATACAGAGCATAAAAAGCTTACAGGGCATAGCAATAAGAATATACTTATGTTTGCAGAGTTTCTGCGTGATAATGCTGTGCCACTCTGGATTAGGCACGTTGTTGTGCCAGGCATTACTGATAAAGAAGAATATCTGCATAAGATTGGTATGTTTCTGGGAACACTTAACAACCTTAAAGCTCTGGACGTTTTGCCTTATCATACAATGGGCAAAGCTAAGTATAATGAGCTCGGGATAAACTATCCGCTCGATAACACACCACCTGCCGATAAAGAGCTTGCCAACTGGGCTAAGGATGTAATAATGAGCGGAATTAAAGACAGATTAAAGCACAAATAATATTGAAAACTGATTTGCCTTGTGTTGCAGGTCAGTTTTTTGTTCAAAAAGTGCTGACAATAACAGCTTTTTGGCTTGAAAACATACGATTAATATGCTATAATAATTAGAATATCAGTATCGTCGGAGGTGATTCTCATGAAAAAGTGGAAAGTGAATAAACCAGACCAGAAGTTTGTTGCAGATTTCATGAGAAAGTGCGACCTGAGTAAGCTTGTTCTTGAGATAATGGTTTCAAGAGGTTACACCGATTTTAACCGCATAGCAGGCTTCTTCAGCGAGAAAAATCTTGACGATCCGTTTATAATCAAGGATATGCAGGCAGCAGTAGACACAATAAATGAAGCTGTTGACGCTTATGATTTGATATGTGTTTACGGTGATTACGACTGTGACGGCGTTACCGCAACAACAATTCTTTATGACTATCTGCTCAATATGGGTGCAAATGTGACCTATTATATTCCTGAACGTGCTGACGGCTTCGGCATGAGTATATCAGCAGTCGAAAAGCTGCATGATATGAATGTCCAGCTTATTGTCACTGTCGATAACGGTATAGCAGCTGTTGCCGAAGCGGACAGAATCGCAGAGCTTGGCATGAAGCTTGTAATAACCGACCACCACCAGCCACCAGAGAAACTGCCGAAAGCAAAAGCTATAGTCAATCCACACAGACAGGATTGTCCGTCAGGATTTAAAGAGCTTTGCGGTGCAGGAGTTGCACTAAAGCTTTGTGCAGCTCTCGATGACGGCAACTATGACATGATTCTCGAACAGTATGCGGATATTTGTGCTTTGGGCACAATCGCCGATATAGTATCGCTAAAGGGTGAAAACCGAACAATTGTCCAAAACGGACTTATGTATCTTAAAAACACCGAGAATTTAGGGCTTAGCTATCTCATGGAAAAGGCGAATGTAAACAGAGATAAGCTCGATTCCGTGTCGGTAGCATTCCAGATTGCACCGAGAATTAACGCAGCAGGACGATTTGGCTCACCACTGACAGCAGTCAAAGCACTGCTGACAGAAGATGATAATGAAGCCGAGCAGTTAGCGGAAACACTGGTGACACTCAATTCTCAGAGAAAAGACACCGAGAACAAGATAATGTCTGAGATTTTTGAGTATATTGATAATAATCCGCAGATACTAAACCAGCGTGTACTTGTCCTTACAGGAAAAGGCTGGAATACAGGCGTTATCGGAATAGTTTCATCAAGGATTATGGATTATTACGGCAAGCCTAATGTTATAATCTCAATAGATGAAAACGGTGTTGGAAGAGGCTCAGCAAGAAGCATACCAGGCTTTAGCATCTTTAAATGCTTTACTTATGCAGGCGACTTTTTGGAGCAGTACGGTGGACATGAGTGTGCAGGCGGATTAACTGTAATTGAGAGCAATATTC
>JAFTAX010000094.1 GCA_017458445.1 Ruminococcus sp.
AACAAAAAGGAATGATTCTATTGAAAAATGTTGTTTTTGTAACAGGCGGCTCAGGTGGAATCGGTAGCGAAATTTGCCGTGAGTTTGCATCTATCGGCTACCCTGTTGCAATAGGATACAATTCAAATGAACAATCAGCAAAGAATCTTGCACAGGCTATAAACGCTTCTCACGGCATAGCTATTGCGGTACACAGCGACATCACAAACCCGCAGAGCATTAAAGACGCTGTTGCAACGGTTGAAAGCGAGCTTGGTGCGGTTGAGGTTCTTGTAAACAACGCAGGCGTTGCAAAAATCGGGCTGTTCACTGATTTGACTGATGATGAAGTTTCCCGACTTGCAGGTGTTAACCTTATCGGTGCAATGCTCTGCTCAAAGGCGGTTCTTCCCGAGATGATAAGACGTCACGAGGGCAAGATAATCAATATTACATCTGTCTGGGGCGAGGTAGGTGCGTCATGCGAAGTAGTCTATTCGGCAGCAAAGGCAGGAATAATTGGCTTTACAAAAGCTCTCGCAAAGGAAGTCGCACCGAGCGGTATCAGGGTAAACGCTGTGTCCGCAGGAATAATCGACACGCCAATGAACAGCACACTTAAATCCGATGACATTGAGGCTATCAAATCCGAGATAGCATTACGCAGAATCGGCACTCCTGCTGATGTAGCAAAATGTGTCAGATTTTTGGCAGGCGATGATTCATCATACCTTTGCGGTCAGATTTTAAGAGCTGATGGTGGCTGGTGCGGATAAGGCATAATTCTGACGGGTTTATTTTATCTGATAAGCCCGTCTTTTTGGTTGACAAAACACTTAAAAATGTTGTATAATAGAGTGTAAATTGTTTTAATCATATATAAGGAGTTGTAAATATGTCCGTTTATAGAATTTATGTTGAAAAAAAACTAGAATTTGCTGTTGAAGCTGATTCACTAATCAGCGGTATTAAATCTGCTCTCGGTTTGGAAAACCTAAAATCCCTGAGAGTTATCAACCGCTATGATGCAGAAGGATTGTCAGTTGACGACTTCAAGCTTGCTGTACCTGTAGTATTCTCAGAGCCAGCAGTTGACGTTACATACGACCATATTCCTGAAACTGCATCTGATGAATTCATTTTTGCGGTAGAATATCTGCCTGGACAGTTTGACCAGCGTGCTGACTCTTGTGCTCAGTGTATTTCACTTCTTACAGGTGGCAAAAGACCAACTGTTAAGTCTGCAAGAATCTATATCGCTAAAGGTAATTTGTCTGATGATGAGCTGTCAGCAATCAAGGCTTATATGATTAACCCAGTTGAATCAAGAGAAGCTACTCTTGACACATTTGACACACTTGACATCAAATATGACATTCCAACAAAGGTTGACACAGTTGATGGCTTTATCTATTCAACTGACGATGAGCTGAAAGAGCTTATTGACAGTATGGGACTTGCTATGGACTTTGACGACATAAAATTCTGTCAGGCATATTTCCGAGATAAAGAAAACAGAAACCCTACTATCACAGAAATCCGCATGATTGACACATACTGGTCGGACCACTGTCGTCACACAACTTTCTTAACAACTATAGATAACGTTGATATCGAGCCAGAATATATCGCAGAAACATTTGCTGACTATATGAATGCTCGCAGAAACCTATATGAAGGCAGAACAGACAAGCCTGTTACACTGATGGACCTTGCTGTTATCGGTGCTAAAAAGCTCAAGAAAGACGGGCTTTTGAAGGACCTTGACGAGAGCGAAGAAATTAACGCTTGTTCAGTTAAAATAAAAGTTGATGTTGACGGCGTTGACGAAGACTGGCTTTTGATGTTCAAAAACGAAACTCACAACCACCCGACAGAAATTGAGCCATTCGGTGGTGCTGCAACCTGTCTTGGCGGTGCAATAAGAGATCCGCTTTCAGGACGTTCTTATGTTTATCAGGCAATGAGAGTTACTGGTGCAGGCAATCCGCTTGTTCCAGTTGAAGACACAATTACCGGTAAGCTTCCACAGAGAAAGATCGTTGTAGGTGCTGCTAACGGTTATTCATCATACGGAAACCAGATTGGTCTTGCAACAGGTCATGTTAATGAAATCTATCACCCAGGCTACGTTGCAAAAAGAATGGAAATCGGTGCTGTTGTTGGTGCTGCTCCTGCATCTAACGTAAGACGTGAAAGACCAACTCCAGATGATGTAGTAATTCTTCTCGGTGGAAAGACTGGCCGTGACGGCTGTGGCGGTGCTACAGGTTCTTCAAAGTCACACACACTTCAATCGCTTGAAAGCTGTGGTGCTGAGGTGCAGAAAGGTAACGCACCTGAAGAAAGAAAGCTCCAGCGTCTTTTCAGAAACCCTGAAGTCACTTCAATGATAAAACGCTGTAACGATTTTGGTGCAGGTGGTGTATCAGTTGCTATCGGTGAGCTTACTGACGGACTTGTGATCAATCTCGATGCAGTTACAAAGAAATATGACGGTCTTGACGGTACAGAGCTTGCAATTTCCGAATCGCAGGAAAGAATGGCTGTTGTTATCGCAAAGAGCGATGTAGAAAAGTTCATGGCTGAGGCTGCTAAGGAAAACCTCGAAGCAACACTCGTTGCAAGAGTTACTGAAGAGCCAAGACTTAAGATGAACTGGAACGGTGTACAGATTGTTGATTTGTCCCGTGAATTCCTTAATTCAAACGGTGCTGAAAAGCACACTGATGTAAGAATTGACACACCACTTATCGGCATGGACGATGCAGGTGAAGACACTGCTGACAGATGGGAAGGCATGATTTCTAACCTTAACGTCTGCTCACAGAAAGGCCTTGTTGAGAGGTTCGACTCAACTATCGGTGCTGGCACAGTACTCATGCCTTACGGTGGTAAATATCAGAACACACCAACACAGGCAATGGCTGCAAAGATTCCTGTACTCAACGGTGAAACAACAACAGCATCTATCATGGGCTGGGGCTTTAACCCATATCTTTCATCACAAAGTCCATATCACGGTGCAATTTCATCAGTAGTTGAATCAATTTCAAAGGTTGTTGCAACTGGTGGTTCATATAAGCACTGCTGGCTGACATTCCAGGAGTATTTCGAGAGAACACAGAACAATCCTGAACGTTGGGGCAAGCCAATGGCTGCCCTGCTCGGTGCATACAAAGCACAGCTCGAGCTTGGTTGCGGTTCTATCGGTGGCAAGGACTCAATGTCTGGTACTTTTGAAGAAATTGATGTTCCGCCAACACTCGTTTCATTTGCAGTATCAACTGCCAAGACTGATAAAATAATCTCACAGGAATTTAAGAAATCAGGTTCAAATGTAATTCTCATTCAGCCTGAATATGATAATAACCACATTGTAGATTTTGACTCACTCAAAGCTGTATTTGACAAAGTTGAAAATCTTATCAGCGAGGGCAAGGTGCTTTCATGCTGGTCTGTATCATTCGGCGGTATATCTGAGGCTATTGCAAAAATGGCATTCGGTAACAAGATCGGTTTTGAGTTCACTGCACCAATATCTGCAAGCGAGCTTTATCGTCCATGTTATGGAAGCTTTGTAATTGAGCTTGCTGAGGGCGTTGCAGTTGAAGAGAGACTTCTCGGTGTTACGACTGCTGAATACACAATCAAAACTGAAAACTACACTGTTGATGTTGAAAAGCTTGAAAAGCTCTGGGAAAGCAAGCTCGAACCTGTATTCCCTGCTAAGATAAAAGAGCCTGATTACACTCCAAAGACATACAGCTACACAGCTAAAGAGCGAGTTGCACCTGCAATCAAGGTTGCAAAGCCTAAGGTTCTTATACCTGTATTCCCAGGCACTAACTGCGAATATGACACAGCTAAAGTGTTTGAAAAAGCAGGTGCTGAAGCTGATATATTCGTTATCAAGAACCTCAATGCCGCAATGATTGAAGAATCTGTTAACGTTATGGAAAAGAAAATCAAGGATTCACAGATTGTTATGCTTCCTGGCGGATTCAGTGGCGGTGACGAACCTGACGGCAGTGGTAAGTTTATCGTATCATTCCTAAGAAACCCACGTCTGAGAGATGCTATACATGACCTTTTGAAGAACCGTGACGGTCTTATGCTCGGTATATGTAACGGCTTCCAGGCACTTGTTAAGCTCGGACTTGTTCCATACGGCGAGATTGTTGATATGAGAAACGATTCTCCAACACTTACATTTAACACTATCGCAAGACACCAGTCAAAGATGGTAAACACAAGAATTGCATCAAACAAGTCACCATGGCTTGCATCATCAAATGTCGGCGACATTCACAACGTTGCTATTTCACACGGTGAAGGACGTTTTGTTGCAACAGCTGAAGAAATTGCAAGACTTGCTGAAAACGGTCAGATTGCTACTCAGTATGTTGACTTTGACGGCAATCCAACACTTGATATTCAGTGCAACCCTAACACGTCTATTGATGCTATCGAAGGTATAACATCTCCTGACGGACGTGTACTTGGTAAAATGGGACATTCAGAACGTATCGGAACTGATGTTACAAAGAACGTACCAGGTAACAAGAATCAGCAGATATTTGAAAACGGCGTCAGATACTTTAAATAATAAAATTAGTCAGCATGTTTATTCATGCTGACTTTTTTCGGAGGAAATATGAAAAGTTTTATTGATATGGCTAAAGATTTCGGGCTTATTTATCTTTTAGCCGCAAATGCTTTAACATTTATAGTCTATGGCATTGACAAGCTGAAAGCGAAGCGACAACAATGGAGAATTCCCGAAAGTACGCTGATTTTGCTTGCGGCACTCGGTGGTTCAGTCGGTGCATTTTTAGGTATGCAGCTTTTCCGTCACAAGACAAAGCACCCGAAGTTTAATATATGCATACCTATGTTTATTATAATTCACACTGCAATAATTGCATATATTATATTTATGGCAGAATAGATAAAAGCCTGAGATTTAATTCTCAGGCTTTTTTGTTTACAAATATCCAACCAGATCTTTCATATAATTCTGCTCAATGTCAATAAGCTCCTTTGCAAGATTTCTGCTGTCCTGTTCTGCGTCCTGATACTTGTTTAAATCCTGGCTTACAGATTTAATACCCATGTGGCAACCATCGAACATCACTTCAGCAATTTTCTTTGTGCTGTCATCATTCAGCATTTTCACATCAATGCTCATCTTTGAAAACATTGTTGCCATAGGGTTCGGGTCTTTTTCATCAGCCCCATACTTGTTAAGCATCTGATGGCACTCATCACCGAGCTTAATATGCTTGTTGTTATAGTCATCAATAACCTTTCTGAACTTGTCGTCTTTGATGTGCGGATAGAGTTTTTCCATGCTGTTTGTAGCATATTTGCACCCCTGATTGCAAGACTTTAAAAGTGAAATAGTATTCTTGTTCATATAAAATCACAACCTTTCTGCTCTTATTATGAAGTAAAAGCTGGAATATATACAAAAAAATCCGACTTAGTTAATACTAAATCGGATTTTTGTTATTTAAATTTCTCTTTTAGTTTGTCAAAGAAACTCTGGCGTTTCTGATAGTTTTTATCAGTAAGCGATTCATCAAAGCCCTTGAGAGCATCCTTCTGGTCTTTAGTCAGATTCTTTGGCACCTCGATTGACACCCTTACATAATGGTCGCCACGGCTTTTCTGATACAGCCTCTGGACACCTTTTTCACGCAGCCTGAACACTGTACCAGGTTGTGTACCCTCAGGGACAGTATACTTAACCTTGCCGTCAATGGTAGGCACAACGATTTCACTGCCGAGTGCTGCCTGTCCGTAAGTAATAGGAATATCCGTCCAGATATCAAAGCCTTTTCGCTCAAAAATCGGGTCAGGACGAACATTCACAAGAATATGCAAATCTCCGTTTGGGCCATTGTTTATACCACAATGTCCGCCACCAGAAACACGCAGTGTCTGACCATCATCAATCCCGGCAGGAATCTCAATATCTCTTGTGCTTGTCTTTCTGACCATACCCTTGCCCGAGCAGGTCTTACAAGGCGACTCGATAATCTTGCCCTTTCCGCCACACTTGCTACATCTTGCAGTCTGTGCGATGTTTCCAAATGGTGTTCGCTGTGTAACTCTTACAGTACCTGTGCCGTTACAATCAGGGCATTTTTTCGGTGTAGTACCTGCCTGTGCACCTGTTCCATTACAATCAGTACACTTCTCCATTCTGTTAAGGCGTACTTGCTTTTTCACACCTTTGCAGGCTTCCATAAAGTCAATATTTATGCGGGCTTCAATATCCTCACCTTGTCTTGGTGCATTAGGATTTGCCTGACGTCCGCCACCAAATCCAAAGCCTCCGAAGAATGAATTGAGAATATCGTCCATGCCACCGAAACCGCCAAAGTCACCGCCTGCACCAGCAAAGTTCGGATCAACTCCTGCATGACCGAACTGGTCATACTTTGCTCTTTTGTCAGGGTCAGATAACACTTCATAAGCTTCATTTACTTCCTTGAATTTAGCTTCTGCCGCTTTATCATCAGGATGCAAATCAGGGTGGTATTGCTTTGCAAGCTTACGATAAGCCTTTTTCAGCTCATCATCTGATGCACCTTTTGAAACGCCCAGCACTTCATAATAATCTCTTTTGTCTGCCATAAGCTATTTCCCTTCAGTTATTATGCAATGTTAGAATACAGCCTAACCGCAGAGCATAAAAACTCTGCGGCCGGTGTAGTATAAATCTTATTCAGCGTCTGTGAATTCAGCGTCAATAACGTCATCTCCGCCGTTATTGTTGCCGCCTGCAGCTCCGCCCATGTTGTTAGGATCAAATCCCTGTCCACCTGCTGCCTGCTGAGCCTGTGCAGCCTGCTGATAAACATTTGTAGCAATCTTCTGGAATGTTTCCTCAAGATCCTTGTGCTTAGCCTTGATGTCCTCAATATCTGTACCCTTGAGAGCTTCCTTGAGAGCGTCAATCTTAGCCTGGCACTGACTCTTTTCATCAGCAGATACCTTGTCGCCAAATTCATTAAGTGACTTTTCAGCCTGGAATGCAAGCTGGTCAGCATTGTTTCTTGCGTCAACTTCTTCTTTCTTCTTAGCATCCTCAGCAGCAAAAGCTTCTGCTTCCTTAACAGCCTTGTCAATATCGTCCTTAGACATATTTGTTGAAGATGTGATTGTGATGTTCTGCTCTTTACCTGTACCCAGGTCCTTTGCAGATACATGAACGATACCATTGGCGTCGATATCGAATGTTACTTCGATCTGTGGCACACCTCTTGGAGCAGGAGCGATTCCGTCAAGACGGAACATACCAAGCTGCTTATTATCCTTAGCAAACTCACGCTCACCCTGAAGTACATTGATGTCAACTGCTGACTGGTTATCTGCAGCTGTTGAGAAAATCTGTGACTTCTTTGTAGGGATAGTTGTGTTTCTCTCGATAATCTTTGTGCATACTCCACCCATTGTTTCAAGACCGAGTGAAAGTGGTGTAACGTCGAGAAGCAGCAAGCCGTCCTTGACATCACCGCCAAGTACACCACCCTGATATGCAGCACCCAAAGCTACACATTCATCAGGGTTGATACCCTTAAATGGCTCTTTGCCGATAAAGTTCTTTACAGCGTCCTGAACAGCTGGGATTCTTGATGAACCACCAACCATAAGCACTTTATTAAGGTCGCTTGCTGAAAGTCCACTGTCTGAAAGTGCCTGACGAACAGGTCCCATTGTAGACTCAACAAGGTCTGATGTCATCTCATTGAACTTAGCCTGTGTAAGTGTAAGCTCAAGGTGCTTTGGACCTGTAGCGTCTGCTGTGATAAATGGAAGGCTGATTGTTGAAGATGGAGTTGATGAAAGCTCAATCTTAGCCTTTTCAGCAGCTTCTTTCAATCTCTGCATAGCCATTTTATCGTTAGAAAGGTCAACGCCTTCTGCCTTCTTAAATTCTTCAATCATCCAGTTGATGATTCTCTGGTCAAAGTCATCACCGCCAAGACGGTTGTTACCAGCTGTAGCAAGAACCTCAGTTACGCCGTCGCCCATTTCAATGATTGATACATCAAATGTACCACCACCGAGGTCATATACCATAACCTTCTGGTCTTCTTCCTTATCAATACCATAAGAAAGTGCAGCTGCTGTAGGCTCATTGATAATTCTCTTGACATTAAGTCCGGCAATCTGACCTGCGTCCTTTGTAGCCTGTCTCTGAGCGTCTGTGAAGTATGCAGGAACTGTGATAACAGCGTCTGTTACTGTTTCGCCAAGATAGCTCTCTGCATCAGCCTTAAGCTTCTGCAAAATCATAGCTGAAACTTCCTGCGGAGTATACTCCTTGCCACCCATTTTTGCCTTATAATCTGAACCCATGTGTCTTTTGATTGAAAGGATTGTGTTGTCAAAGTTTGTAACAGCCTGTCTTTTTGCTACCTGTCCTACAAGTCTGTCACCATTCTTTGAAACGCCAACAACTGATGGAGTTGTTCTTGCACCTTCGCTGTTAGGAATTACTACAGCTTCGCCGCCTTCCATAACTGCAACGCATGAGTTTGTTGTACCCAAGTCAATACCAATAATTTTGCTCATAAGTCATTCTCCTTTTCATTATCTTATTTATTGTTTTATGGATTTGCTACTACTACCATTGCATATCTGATAACCTTATCGCCAATCTTATAGCCCTTCTGGAAAGTCTGTGCCACCACATTCTCACCAAGCTCAGGGTCTTCAATCTGGTTTACAGCATTTGCAATATGCGGATCAAATGTTTCTCCTGTAGGATCGATTACCTCTACATTAAGCTTTTTAAGCATATCCCTGAACTGATTGAAAATCATCTCAACGCCTGCCTTGTAGCTTTCATCTGTAGTTTCGGTTTCCAATGCTCTTTCAAAATTATCAAACACCGGCAAAATCTCACCTATAACATTTGCTGTGACTGCACCGTTTATCTCAAGTCTTTCCTTTGCAGAACGCTTTCTGAAGTTATCATATTCTGCCATAAGTCTGAGATATTTATCCTGTGAGTCCTTGAGTTGTTCACTCAGCTTTTCTTCTTGCGATTTTTCTTTTTTATCTTCTTTTTTTGTTTTCTCCTTTGTCTGCTCTGGTTGTTCTTCTTTTGTGTCCTTTTCAGCCTTGATCTCTTCAAGTTCTTCAGGCTGAGTTTTCTTTTCCTGCTTTTTCTTGCTGTCCACGAAATTCATACCACCTTTCTTACTCTTCATCATCAACGTCATTTTCGGACAAGAGGTCGGTTATACGTCCTGTAAAGTATTCCAGATAAGGAATAAACTTTGCATAATCAAGTCGCATCGGACCGATAAGACCAAGTGCACCGACATTTGTACCGTCCTTCGCAAAAGGCGATGTGATGATAGATGAATTGTGAATGACAAAGCTGTCTTGTTCGGGAGAGAACATTACCTGAAGTCCGTTGAAAGTATCATCAATAAACTTCATTATCTCCCTTTTATTATCAAGGAAACTGATTATCTCGTTCTGGTTAAAGTCCTTACAGGTAAGAAGATTTCTCTCACCTTCAACCATAACGTCCTGAGCTACCAGTTCCTTTGAAAGCTCCAATATCTCTGAGACAAGCGGCGAAAGCGACATCATATATGTTCCCATCGCTACTTTTATCTTTTCAAAGAATTCATCTGAAATCTCTCCGAGTGATATGCCCTGGAGATTTGACTGCATGAAGTTGTCAAAAAACTCAAGCTGTTCGTTTGTCAGGTCAAATTCAAGCCTGCATACCTTGTTTTTAATCTTACCGTTTGAAGTTATCATCAGTATGACATACATTCTCTTGCCTGTCGGGATAACCTCAACTTTTGATATAAGCGAAAACTTCGGCGAAGAGTTTGCAACAACCGTTGCACATTTTGTAAGCTCAGCCAATGCCATTGAAGCAGACTGTACAAGCTCTTCTTCCGTTACCGCACTATCAGGTATCATTGCATCAAGCCTTTTCTTCTCTTCATCAGACAGTGGATTATGTGCCATCAGCGAATCAACATAAAGTCTGTAACCATTATAAGTAGGTATTCTTCCAGCAGATGTGTGGGGCTGTTCAAGATAGCCCTGCTTTTCAAGTTC
>JAFTAX010000095.1 GCA_017458445.1 Ruminococcus sp.
TCCTTGTCTTATCGCTGTTGAACAGGACGCTACAGGTAATGCTACAGAAATCGGTCTTGCTTATGCACTCGGTATTGGTGGAGCAAGAGCTGGTGTTCTTGAAACTACATTCAGAACAGAAACAGAAACTGACCTCTTTGGTGAGCAGGCTGTACTTTGCGGTGGTGTTTGTGCACTTATGCAGGCTGGTTTTGAAACACTTGTTGAAGCTGGTTATGACGCAAGAAATGCTTATTTTGAGTGTATCCACGAGATGAAGCTTATTGTTGACCTTATCTATCAGTCAGGTTTCGCAGGTATGAGATATTCAATTTCAAACACTGCTGAATATGGTGACTACGTTACTGGACCAAAAATCATTACTGAAGAAACAAAGAAGGCAATGAAGAAGGTTCTTGCTGATATTCAGGACGGTTCATTTGCTAAGGAATTCCTCCTTGACATGTCTGATGCTGGTTCACAGGTTCACTTCAAGGCTATGAGAAAGCTTCACGCAGAACATCCATCAGAGGTTGTTGGTGAAGATATCCGTAAGCTCTATAGCTGGAATGGTGAAGATAAGCTTATCAATAACTAATTATTACACTGAAATAAAAAGCTCAGCTTGTAGCTGGGCTTTTTTTCTAAGCTTGTGCTTAATATATATCAGCGTGAGAAAGGATAAACTAAAATGACCTATTTTCCGATTGTACAAGAACTATTCGAGTCTGATTTATATATTTATATTAATAGGATTTGTTATTGCGATACTTATTAGTTTAACAAATCTGAATATAAAAACAAGAGTAATTCTAATACTTGTAAGCCTTGCAGTATATGTATTGTGTGAAATTGTTTTAAATACTTATACTAATAATTTAATGATGTTATTGCTATTTATTGGAGCATTTTCAATCGGTGCATTTATTGGATTTGTGCTCACATTAATCATTTACAAACTTAGAAACCGTGCAAAACAACACACATAGATTTCATATATGAAAGGAATCAATATGCAAGATAAAAAGAACGCTTTTGTTACAATAATTGGCAGACCGAATGCAGGGAAGTCATCACTGCTTAATGCATTGATTGGTGAGAAAATTGCTGCAGTCAGTGCAAAGCCACAGACAACGAGAACTAAGATAACTGGTGTGCTTACAAAAGATGAAACTCAGTATGTGTTTATGGACACTCCCGGTATGCACAAGTCAAAAAACAGGCTTTCCGAACATATGGTAAAGACCGTAAATGACTCGGTTGCTGATGTTGATATTGCTATGTTTGTAGCAGATTGCACCAAAAAGCCTAATGATAATGAAAAGAATATGCTCGATAACTTGAATACAAAGGCGGGCAAGGCAATTCTCATTATTAATAAGATTGATTTAGTTCAGAACAAAGAGAAGCTAATTGAAATCATATCTGAGTATTCATCACTTTATGATTTTGATGATGTAATTCCAGTTAGTGCTTTAACTGGTGACGGACTTGATATTATAATGCAAACGCTCGATAAGTATGCTGTAGCTGGACCGCATTATTTTCCTGATGATATGCTCACAGACCAGCCTGAAAAGGTGATAATGGCTGAGATAATCAGAGAAAAAGCACTGAATAATCTCAACGATGAGATTCCACACGGAATTGCTGTAACTATTGAATCACTAAATGAGCGTGACAACAAAGCAGGTGAGCCTATACTCGATGTTTCAGCTGTAATCTACTGCGAACGTGAATCTCACAAGGGAATTGTTATAGGAAAACGTGGTTCAATGCTTAGAAAAATAGGCGAAGAATCTCGATGCGAACTGGAAGAATTCTTTCAGATTAAGGTCAATTTGCAGTGCTGGGTAAAGGTCAAGGAAGGCTGGAGAAACCGTGAAGGAATGATCAGAAATTTCGGTCTATCCTGATTAAATGTTTGTAAAGGAAGAAAAGTATGTTAACCTTCAAAGGACTGGTTGTTCGTGAAACTAAAAAAGGGGAGAGCAGTAAGCTGATTACAGTTCTCTCTTCTGAGCACGGTGTTATAGACATATTTGTCCGTGGTGGCGTAAAAAGCAGTAAATCTATTTCGTCAACGCAGCTGTTTTCTTATTCAAATTTTTGCGTTGATGTAAAGAAAGATGCACACGGATACTCTAATTATTATCTTAACAGCTGTGAGCCGATTAATCTGTTTTATAATGTCAGGCTTGATGCTAAAAAAACTGCTTTGGCATGCTATTTTACGGAGCTTTTGTGCTTTTCGAGAATTGAGAATTCATACTGTGATGAGATATTAAAACTAACACTAAATACGCTGTATTTTCTTGATAAAGGCAACCATGATAATGAGCTTTTAAAGTCAATATTTGAATTCAGGCTTTTGTGTGAAATGGGATTTAGACCTAATCTTGTTGGCTGTAACAAGTGCTATGAAGTCGAGCCTGAAATAATGCATTATAACTATAAATCAGGGCTTTTGGAGTGTGACAACTGCTGTTATAATCCTGAAAGTATTTTCGATATCAGGCTTGATAAAGCACTTCTTTATATTGTGCGTTATATTGCCCTGACTGATTATAACAAGCTGTTTAGCTTTAAAATTAATGAGAAATATCAGCAAAAGCTTACTGAATTTACTGAGCGTTTTGTAAAGTATAATTTTAAAGAGTATTTTGATACGCTTGATTTTTACAGAATATTATAGGAGGTGAAATCTTGAACAAATACTGCGAAGTTTTGGAACTAAAAAAGGTTTTGTCACTGCTTGAAAATGAATGCGCTAATGAGATATCAAAAAAGCTTGCACGTGAGCTTGAACCGTGTGACGATTTGTTCACTGTTAAGAGAGAAATTGACAAGACAAACACTGCATTAGAGCTGTCAATTCAATACGGCACACCGTTTTTTATCGATATTAAGGACATTTCAGCATCACTAAAACGTGCTGAATCAGGCGGTGTTTTATCGCTAAAAGAGTTAATAGATATTAAAAGGGTTCTAACTCAGATCCATGAGCTTAAAAGATGGCATGATGATTTTGAAGGAGATTCTGCTATTGATTATCTCTTTGAATGCCTGTTTCCTAATCATATTTTGGAGAGCAAGCTTGAAAAATCAATAATTAATGAGAATGAAATTGCTGATGACGCAAGCTCGGAACTGTCGTCAATAAGGCGTAAAATCGGACATTCAAGCCTTAAAATTCGTGACATTCTCAATAAGATGATAAAGTCATCATCAATTCAGAAGTATCTTCAGGATTCTGTTGTTACAATCCGTGACGGAAGATATGTTTTGCCTGTAAAAACAGAGCATAAAGGCGATGTTCAAGGACTAATTCATGACACCTCTGCAACTGGATCAACGCTGTTTATCGAGCCGATGGCTGTTGTTGAAGCGAACAATGATATAAGGATTCTAAAGGGCAGGGAACTCGATGAGATTCACCGCATTGTAACTGAATTATCCTCAGAATGTGGTCAGATGAAAGAGCAGTTACTTTCAAGTATTGATGCTATAGCAAAGTTAAATCTCTATTTTGCCAAAGCTAATCTTGCAGCAAAAATGAATGCTTGCAAACCAGAAATTAATGATACAAATACAATAATTCTAAACAAAGCAAGACATCCGCTTATAGATCCTGAAAAGGTTGTGCCAATCAATTTTTCTATAGGTCAGGATTACAGCACGCTAATTATAACAGGACCAAATACAGGTGGTAAGACTGTAACACTAAAAACAGTTGGGCTTCTGACGCTTATGACTATGTGCGGTTTGCTGATTCCTGTATCAGACGGTTCGCATATATCCGTTTATAAAAACATACTCGTTGATATTGGCGATCAACAGTCTATCGAACATGATTTGTCCACCTTTTCTTCTCACATTAATAAGGTTATAGACATCTTAAACCTTGCTGATGAGCATAGTCTTGTGCTGCTTGATGAGCTTGGTTCGGGTACGGATCCGATTGAAGGTGCAGCACTTGCACTTGCGATTATTGAAAAGTTAAAAGAAAAAGGTGCAA
>JAFTAX010000096.1 GCA_017458445.1 Ruminococcus sp.
CTTAAAAATATTGACAAATGATCAAAACTGGTGTATAATAAATAAGCTGTTTAATTTAATACTTCGGGGCGTAACTCAGTTTGGTAGAGTGCTTGGTTTGGGACCAAGATGCCGCAGGTTCAAGTCCTGTCGCCCCGACCAAAAATAAGTGCGAGCTTTAGAATAAAGCTTGTGCTTATTTTTTTGCTTTCCAGCTCGGCAAACTGACTTGAACCTTTTCAAGCTGCTTGCATTTTAACCATAAGACAACCTCTTGACAATTATAATAATATATGTAAATCTTTAGTTGTGGTTGAGCCTTTTGACTTAACCCGTGCTATTCAAACACTTTGATTAAGATATGAACCCATCCTATTAATGAGATCATCTTAATCGCAAGCTTTTCAAGTTGCTCTATCAGCTTGGAAAGCTTTTTCTTTTTTATACCTATTGCTAAAACGCCGCAATAATGCTATAATTATTTTAATGCAATTTTTCATTAGGAGTATAAAATGATACAAGCGATAAAAAACCAAATCAGTATAAATAATTTAAAAAGCAATTTGCTGTTCTGGCTGTCTGCATTATGTCTGGCAGGGCTTATGTTCAAAACTGAGAAGAAGTGGATTATTCTCTCGGTGTGCCTGTTTGTTATCGCAGGTCTGTTGTCAGCATTTGTCAGCAACCTCTATAAAAGATTCATGCAGTCAGGATTATTGTCAAAAGCCTTCTCGGTGTTCGTTGCAACCTTTGCAGCGTGTCTATTGCTTGACCGCTTTGTGTCTGATAAGGACAAGTTGCCAAAGACAATTATTTCATGTGCCTTGGCGTTAGCATCTTTGTACTTTCTAATGCTTGCTACAAGTCTTTTTATCAGCGAGCTGAAAAGGATACTAATTGATACAATAAGATTTAAAAAACTCAAAGCAATGCTTATAAACCTCAAAAGCAACTGGATTATTATACTATCTGCTTTTGTCTATATGAGAATGAATGCACAGCTTACAAGAAACGGCTTTTTCTCATTAATGCTGGCATACATCGTTATACTTATAGTCTTTACACAAATCCCGAAAATCGATGTAAGAGCCTTGCTTAATAAGATTTCAATGCCTGTTAAAATCTATGCACTCATGTCCACAATCGGTATAAGCATCTTCTCAAGAGAAACCTATTTACTTGGCTTTTATCAGTATGGTTTGCTTAAAAAGTTTGTAGAGCATTTTGTCGCAAGATTCGGCTTTGACCCAAATCCGCACCTGCACTATTTGTCAGTTCTGTTAGTGCTGTTATCATTTGTGTCCGTTTTTCTATTTGTATCAATGCTTTTAAACTTTGTGACAGAGAAAATCGCTAAAGCGTTCACAACACTCGGCAAAACAGAATTAGTCATTTATTCAATAATCGCACTTTCGTTGATTGCTTTTGTAACTGTTATTTATTGTAACACCAACGCATTTTGGGGCATGGACAATAAATTCGACACAATTTATACAAGCGACTCAGCCGACATGATAAGCCGGAATGTATATCTCAAAATATACCATAATGAAAACGATATAAGACAACCTCTTTTTGCAGTATTCTCAGCACCAATTATAGGCTTTGGATATACATTTGCAGGACCTTTGTCACGCATCAGTCCGCTATTTATGGGACTATTTATGAATTATGTGCAGCTGATAATGCTCGTGGTTACAACTGTCTTGCTCGCAAGAATGCTAAAGCTCAATAAAACTGGCAGAATATGCTTTATGCTGGTGTCAGCTATAACATACCCTACGCTTTTGTTCTCGCTTATGATGGAGCAGTATATTGTTGCATATTTCTGGCTGGTTTTCGTGATTTATTCCTATATTGAGTGCAAAAAAGCATCACCCGTTGCAATCACAGCGGCAGGTGGCACATTATTGACAAGTATGCTAATGATACCGCTTACATATAAGTATTCACCTGATGACAAAAAGCCTGTCAGAAAGCTTGTAACCGCTGTTGAAAAAAGCGTGCTTACGTTTGTAATGTTCTTCTTTATGTTCGGCAGACTGGATATCTTGCTCGTTTTGACAAAAAAGGTTGAACAGCTGTCCAGATTCGCAGGTGGATATAGACCTATAAGCCGAATGTTTCAGTATCTCTCGTTTGTAGCGTCCTGCTTTGTTGCACCAAATGCACTAAGGATAGAATGGTTAGGCTCTCATGAGTCCTGGCAGCTCAGCTTAACTATCCCGATATATATAGTAATAGTCGGAACTTTGGTGTTGACTTTGTGTCTGATAAGCTTTATTATTTATAGAAAGGACACATTAACAAGAATAGCTGCTGTCTGGGTATGCCTCTCAATAGTGCTACTCTGTGTGTGTGGCTGGGGATCTGATGAAAACGGAATGGTGCTTTATACGCTCTACTTTGGTTGGGCGTTTATGGTTCTATTATTCAAACTCATTATCAAGCTATCCGAAAAGCTCAAAACAAAATACATGATACCAATATTCAGCGGTGCTGTGATAATTGCAATTGCATTGTTGAATTATCAGGGAATCTCAAAGCTTTTGGCGTTTGCATTTAAGTATTATCCTTATTAACGGGGGACGAAATATGAGAATCAAGTGTTATTTAAAAGAGATGCGAATACATCATTACATAAAGAATCTGCTGATATTTGTACCGCTCGCATGTAGCGGTAAGCTGTTCTATATTGACAAGCTTATAATGCTACTGTTTGCGTTTATATCATTTTGCTTTATGTCATCAGCCGTCTATTGCATTAACGATATCTGTGACAGAGAAATGGACAAACAGCACCCGTCAAAGTTAGCAAGACCGATAGTAAACGGCGATATAACAGTCAAATCAGCCTGTATATTTACAGTAATCCTGATAATGCTATCACTTGTGTTTAATCTGTTTTGCTTTAATATTTATTCATTTATACTGCTGTTATCATATCTGTTAATCAATATCGGCTATAGCTTTGGACTAAAAAACATACCACTGATTGACATATCAATCCTTGCAGCAGGCTTCATAATTCGCATACTCTACGGCTCAGTTATATCAGATATACAGATTTCAAACTGGCTCTATCTTGTAGTGATCTCGGTTGCATTTTATCTTGGCTTTGGAAAGAGAAGAAACGAACTGATAAGACAAGAAGGAAGCAATACCCGTAAGGTAATAAAGAAATATCCACTCTCATTTCTTGATAGCAGCATGAATATGTGCATGGCGTTGATATTTGTTTTCTATGCACTCTGGACAGTCGATGAAAAGACAATATCAGTTTACCGCAATACATATCTTATCTGGACTTTGCCGCTTGTTATGCTTATCTTCTTTAAGTATAGCCTGAGAGTCGAGGGCAACTCTGACGGCGACCCTGTTGAAGTACTGCTTCACGATAAAATTCTGGTAGCACTTTGTGCGTTATATCTGATAATAATGTTTGTCTTACTCTATGTTTTCAGATAAAACTGTTTTAAAACACTGCTCATAGTTATTTATGAGCGGTGTTTTTTACGTTACACCCTAAATATCAAATACATTTACCCGAGCATAATATGTAGTAAACAACGTAGTTTAGTCATACTTGAAAGCGAGGAGTATTTGTGAAAGTAAAACATAAAGGTATAGATGTTTCTGAATATCAGAGAAACGTTGATTTTAAGAAAGTCAAGGCGAGCGGAATTGATTTTGTAATAATCCGTGCAGGATACGGAATGTATGCTTCGCAAAAGGATAGTATGTTTGAATCTCATTATATAAACGCAAAAGCAGCAGGGCTGAATGTCGGTGCTTACTGGTATAGCTATGCACAGTCGGTGTCTGATGCCAAAAAGGAAGCTGATGTCTGCCTGAAGGTGATAAAAGGTAAAAAGTTTGAGCTTCCGATATATTTCGATTTAGAAGAGCAGTCGCAGTTTTCAAAAGGGAAGTCATTTTGTGATAGCCTTGTCAAAGCTTTTTGCAACAAGCTTGAGAACGCTAATTATTATGCAGGACTTTATATCTCACGTTCACCATTGCAAACTTATATTTCAAAAAGCGTTGCCGACAGATATGCACTCTGGATTGCAGAATATGGCTCAGCTTGCAACTATAACGGCACTTATGGTATATGGCAATATACAAGCAAAGGCCGTATCAGCGGTGTAAAAGGTAATGTTGACTGCGACTACTGCTATGTTGACTATCCGTCAATCATCAAAGAATCAGGGCTGAATGGCTATAAAAAACCTGCTTTTGATAAGAAAAAGCTCGATGAATCAGGCTTTAAGCTTGGAGATAAAACAATAGGCGTGCTTGCGGTTAAAATGATGCTGCTTTTGGCATATAAGCTTAAAATGACAAAGTATAGAGTCTTAAAAGACAACGGCTTTGGAAATGGCACAAAGCTTGCTGTAAACGAGCTTTTGTCAAAATGGGGATATTCAAGGACGGGTATCGCAGGAAGCAACTTTATAAAAAAACTTTATGATGAGATTGAAAAACTTATATAGGCATAGTTTTATTAGGTTTTATGAGCATAATACTTTGTATAAAATGTAATATATGAATAGTGTTTTGTCGCTATTTTTGTTGTAAAATGAGAAATGCCAAAAAATACTATTGACAAAACAGGGTTGCTTTGATATAATATTAAAGTCGTTGCGAGACTATTGAATGAGTTATTAGCTCAGTTGGCAGAGCATTTGACTTTTAATCAAAGGGTCCGGGGTTCGAATCCCCGATAGCTCACCAGTCTTTTTGTAAAGACGAGCCCGTTATCATAGTGATAACGGGTATTTTTCTTTAAAATATCAGTATACTTAAGAATATATATTGTGAAAATATGATGAAAATTAAGTTATGATATTGACAATTCGCTATAAAAAAAGTAAAATATATAAGGTTTGAAAAATAAAACGTTTAAAGTCTATAGAAGAATAATATTTAAATGGTGATATGTATGAATCAAATCGAAGAAAGCAAGAATAGTAAAGTCAAAACATACATAAGCAACAATCTGTTGTTTTTATGCTTTGTTATCTCATCAGTACTAAACTCGTTTATGCTAAGAGTTTTCACCGTAGGCTTCAGCTATAACCAGTTAAAGCCACTTTTGGCAGATGTAGCAGTAGTGCTGATTTTTGGAATGTTCGGATACATTTTTAAATCGAAAAAGCAGTTTGGATATTTTATGTTCTGGACTTTGGTATTTACAATACTTACAGCAGGAAACTCAATTTACTACACAAACTTCAAGTCATTCCTGTCAATATCCTTGCTCTCAACAGCATCACAGCTTGGCGGAGTTATGGACGCTGTAACAGAGAATATAATGGAGCCAAAGGACTTCTTGTTTATATGGCCAATACCTGCACTTATAGCAGTGTATATCTATATCAAGAAAAAGCGTCCTGA
>JAFTAX010000097.1 GCA_017458445.1 Ruminococcus sp.
CTGATTAGTGACCTCAATTTCCCTCCGATTATATATTCGCTTCAACAAGCGAAACAAACTTCTCAATTTCCTGTTGTCTGAGCTTCATGCTTACCATGTTAACAATAAGTCTTGCAGAAACAGGGACAATATCCTCAATTACTTCAAGTCCATTCTCCTTAAGAGTTGTACCTGTTTCGACAATATCGACAATACCGTCTGAAAGCTCAAGTAACGGTGCAAGCTCAACAGAGCCTTCAATCTTTACAATCTCAACGTCCATTCCTTTACTTTCAAAATGATTGCGGGTAATGTTAGGATATTTTGTAGCTATTGTTTTTACATCATATCCGCCATAAAACTTTGAGCCTTTTTTGGTAGCAAGTGCAAATTTACACTTGCCAAAACCAAGGTCAACAAGCTCAAAAAACTTGCCCTGCATCTCCATGATTGTATCTTTGCCGACTACACCCATATCACAAACGCCATGCTCAACGTATGTAATAACATCATTTGCTTTAGCGAGTACTACCTCGATGTTACCATCAGGTATTGGCAAAATGAGCTTTCTGCCCTTTTCATGTACAGCAGTGCAATCATATCCAATTTTCTCAAGAAGTTTTATTGTATCTTTTTCAAGTCTGCCCTTTGTAAGAGCAATTCTAAGTGGTTTATTCATTCTCATTATCCCCTATAATGCTATTTCGTCAACGCCATTATTAGCACCAACAACATATATCTTGTTAATACCCTTGTCGATAGCATATTCTTTTGTTTCTTGTAATGTATCAAACAGGCTGTTTTCAATAGTCATGCCATCATTAACAAGCTTTTGTCCAAATGCCATTGCTTCAACAACACAACCATTCTCACCGAATACAATACAATCAGGCAGCTTGTGCTTTGGTGCGTTGTCCTTCTTTATGCTGCATTCAGCTACGAGGTCACAATTGACTGCAAATCCAATAGCAGCACAAGGTTTTCCAAATTCACCTAAAAGCTTATCATAACGACCACCTTTAAGCACTGACTGACCAACGCCAGTTAAATAGCCTTTAAACACAATACCTGTATAATAATCAGTGTGACTTACAATACCTAAGTCAATTGATACTTTTTCGCCATATCCAAGACTTGAAAGGCGCTCATAAACATCACGCAGATATTTTAGAATCTGTGATATGTTATCATCAGTAAACAGCTTTGCAGCCTTATCTATGACCTCAACGCCACCAAATAGTCCAGGCAAATGCTTAAGAGCTTTAGTAATCTGATTATCGCCAATGCCGTCAAGCAAATCATTAAGTGCTGGATAATTCTTTGTAGAAATCAAAAGTCTTATCTCTTCTCTTACACTGTCATCAACATCAAGCTTAGCTACAAGCTCCTTGAAATAACCAATATGGCCAATTTCAAGTCGGAAATTTTCATTATCAAATGACTCAAGAGCATCAACTGCAATACACAATGCTTCAAAGTCAGCATGCTCTGTGTTTTCACCGCCCATCAGCTCAATACCAGCCTGTGAAATCTCATCAGAACGGCCTTTTAGCAAAGCGTTATTCTCAAATGTATTCTGATTATAATAGAGCCTTAACGGTAGTTTTGCATTTGATAGACGTGTAGCAACAAGCCTTGCAATAGGAATTGTTGAATCAGGTCGAAGTGTTATAAGACGGCCCTTTGAGTCAACAAGCTTGTAAAGCCTTTCCTGCTGAAAATTGCGTGAGCTACCGATAAACAAATCATAAAACTCAATTCCTGGAGTGACAACTTCGCTGTAACCAAAGCCAGTAAACAAATCTTTTAATTTTTGCTCAACCGCTCTCCTTGCAAGACATTCAGTAAACAGTAAATCTCTTGTTCCCTCAGGAGTTATAAGGTCATATCTTTTCATGTTATTATCCTCTCTTAAGATAATCTATTTTAGTGTGGTAAAGTGCTAATATATTACTATAGTACTATGGTATAGTAACATAAATTGAAGAATATGTCAAGTATAAATTTATAATTGCCGCAAAAATATACATTTAAGAATTAAAACAGCGACAACTGATTTGACTTAGGCAAATCTCCGAACGCACCATTTGCTTCTAACGTTTCAATAACAGACTTACCTATTCCGCTTTGAATTTGGAATTCTTCGATAGATATAAAATCACGGTTTTGAGCTTTTTCATACAAGCTTTGAGCCGCATTTTCACCGACACCAGATAATGATACAAACGGAAGCCTTAATTTACCGTCCTCAATTCTGTAAATAGTTGCGTGTGATTTAAAAATATCAACAGGCAAGAATTCATATCCTCTGCTAAGCATTTCATTTGTAAGCTGCAGCATTTCAAAAACGCCGTCATCTTTTGCAGTTCGGTCAGCTTTAGGCTTGTTTTTAATCTCATTCATCTTGTTTTGCACCATATACTTACCTTTAACAGCCGTTTCTGCATCAAAATCTTCACCACGAACAGTAAAATATGCAGCATAAAATTCAAGCGGATAGTATATTTTAAACCAGCAAAGCTTAATAGCAGATGTAACATAAGCTGCGGCATGTGCCTTCGGGAACATATACTTGATTTTCAAGCAACTGTTTATGTACCACTCAGGAACTCCATGATCTCTCATAGTCTGCTTCATTTCATCAGTAAGCAGTTTAGGAGCCTTACCCTTTCTGGTAATTTCCATAATTTTAAATGAAAGCTTAGGGTCAACGCCGTGATAAATGAGATATGTCATAATGCTGTCACGAGTACCGATAACCTCAGAAATTGTACAGGTTCCGTCTGTAATAAGATCTTTGGCATTACCAAGCCAAACGTCAGTACCATGAGAAAGCCCTGAAATCTGAAGCAGGTCGCTAAAGTTCTTAGGCTTAGCATCAATAAGCATCTGACGAACAAACTGAGTACCCATTTCAGGAATTCCAAGAGTTCCTGTTTCACAATCAATATCTTCAGTAGTCACACCTAAAGCATCAGGTGTAGCAAATAAACTGTAAACCTTTTCATCAGACATTGGAACCTTGAGTATGTCATATCCTGTCATATCTTCAAGGTATTTATATAATGTCGGAACATCGTGTCCAAGCTCATCAAGCTTTAGGATTGTATCATGGAGTGAGTTAAAGTCAAAGTGCGTTGTTACTATATCAGACTCCGCCTTGTCAGCTGGGTGCTGAACAGGTGTAAAGTCATAAACATCATAATCGCTCGGAATAACGACCATTCCGCCAGGGTGCTGACCTGTTGTACGCTTAACATCAAGACAGCCATTAATCATTCTCTGCTCTTCTGCACGATTGACTATCTTTCCTCTTTCTTCAAGATAGTTTTTAACATAACCGTAAGCAGTTTTAGCCTGAATGCCTGAAATTGTACCAGCCTTAAATACATGGTCAGAACCAAAAAGTTCTTCTGTATATTTATGTGCAAACGACTGATAAATACCTGAGAAGTTAAGGTCGATATCAGGAGCTTTATCTCCGTCAAATCCAAGGAATGTTTCAAACGGGATATCGTGACCGTCACGATGCATATCTGTGCCACAGTTCGGGCAATTCTTTTGTGGCAGGTCAAATCCTGAGCCAACCGTACCATCAGTTATGAATTCGCTGTACTTGCATTTTGGACAAACATAATGTGGCACAAGCGGATTTACTTCCGATATACCTGACATTGAAGCAACGAACGATGAACCAACTGAGCCACGGGAACCAACCTGATAGCCGTTTTCAACTGAGTTTGCAACAAGCTTCTGTGAAATCATATACAGCACAGCAAATCCATGCTTGATAATTGAGCTAAGCTCTCGGTCAAGTCTGTCATAAACAATCGCAGGGATATGATCTTTGAACGCTTCGGCAATTCCTGTTTCACCATCAGGTATGTTAACTTCATCAGGATTGCAGTTGCCATAAATCTCACAAGCTTTTCGCCAGCAGATAACCTGAAGCTCTCTTACTGCACCTTCAATGAAAGGCGTATATGTACCATTCGGAAATGCTTTAACGTCTTTGTCAATCATGTCAGCAATCATATTTGTATTTGTGACAACTACTTCATATGCCTTATCTTCGCCAAGATATGCAAAATCTCGTAGCATTTCATCAGTTGTCTTAAAATACAATGGCGGCTGATTGTCGCAATCGCTGTATTTAACGGACTGTAGAATAGCTCTGAACTGTGCATCACTCTTGTCAAGGAAATGCACATCTCCTGTTGCACAAACAGGGATTCCAAGCTCTTCGCCAAGCTTAACTACCGTTCTGTTGTATTCTTCAAGCTCTCTTAATGATGAAACTGAGCCGTTTCTGAGCAGAAATTCATTATTGCCAACAGGCTGAATCTCAAGATAATCATAAAACGAAGCAATCTGGCAAAGCTTGTCCCAGCTCTCATTTGAGGTAATCGCTCTGAACAATTCACCAGCTTCACAAGCACTACCAATAATAAGTCCTTCTCTGTGCTTAACCAGATCAGACTTAGGAATACGAGGACGTTTTCTGTAGTATTTCAGATTTGAATTTGATATCAGCTGATACAAATTCTTAAGCCCAGTATTGTTTCTTACAAGAATAATCTGGTGAAATGTAGGTCTTGATACAACTGATTCGTCACTTGCAAGCAGACTGTTTAACATATCAACAGTAACATACATATTTGGATATTCATCTAAAATTTGCCCGCACAGTTTGATAAAGATTTTAGCAAGCACCTTTGCATCATCACTGCCACGATGATGATTAAACTCAAATCCAAAATGTTTTGCAACATAATTCAGCTTGTGTTTTTCAAGCTCTGGAAGCATAATCTGTGTCATCGGAACTGTGTCAATTGACGAATATGCAAAGCCATACTTGCATCTTTTCATTGAAGCATCAAGAAAACCAGTGTCAAATCTTGAATTGTGTGCAACAAGAACAGGATTATCACCACAAAATTCAATAAAAGCCTTAAGTACTTCATCCTCATCTGGTGCATCTTTAAGCATATCGTCAGTTATACTGGTAAGGTCTGTTATAAACTCAGACAATTCAAAATGCGGATTAATAAAACTATTGAATTCATCTACAATTTCAAGATTTCGAAGCTTTACAGCACCAATTTCAATTATTCTGTCTTTATTAGTCGATGTGCCAGTTGTTTCAAGGTCAAATACTATTATTTCATCAGTAAGCTTACGTTTGTCAATTCCTTTATAGATATCAACATCATTATTAACCTCATAAGCTTCAATACCATATATTACCTTAAACTGTCCGCCGTTCTTTCTTATTCCAGCTACAGTATTTGCTGCATCAGGAAAGCTCTGTACAACACCGTGGTCAGTTATAGCAATAGCCTGATGTCCCCATTCAAAAGCCCTGTTTACAAGCTGATTAGCAGGAGTTATAGCGTCCATGCTTGACATATTAGTATGACAATGAAGCTCAACACGCTTTTTCTCACAAGTGTCAATAATCTTTTCACGGCGAACGACCATTATATCATCAGCACGCAGATTGAAATTATGTTCATATTCGTCTTCTTCAATCTCACCACCGACGATGATAGTAGTTCCTTTTTTGAGATGCTCAAGCATAGTTGACAGCTTGTCTTTTGGAAGTTTGACATATTTACCCTTTTTAGGTGAACCAATCATTTTAATTGAATAAGATGATGTAAAATCGGTGAAAAAGAATGTCGCAATCAAAGCA
>JAFTAX010000098.1 GCA_017458445.1 Ruminococcus sp.
TGTCGCACTTAAAGGCTCAAACGGCAATGAAGAGTTAGCTCAGGCTGAAAACGCAATAAAAACTCTCGGCGGCAAAGTTGAGCTGAAGCAGGAATACACATTGCCAAACGGTGATGGCAGAACACTAATTGTTATAAAAAAAGTAGCACAGACACCTGAAAAGTTTCCACGCAACAAGGGTATGATTAAAAAGAAAAAGCTATAAGATACAAAAAAATGCTGTGGAGATAAATCCACAGCATTTTATTTTTAGCTATTATTTGTAACAAGCAAGCATCTGGTCAGAAAGCTCAGGGAAATAGAATGAAAGCTTCGCTCTGTTGATGATACCAAAGTTTTCATCACCAGATTCTGTTGCACCGTTATCCCATACAAAACATGGAATTCCAAGCTTTGCTGCCTTGCCGACAAAGTCCTTTGCCCACGCAACTCTTGCATCAAGGTTGTCCTTGTTTGTTGCACCAAATTCACCAATTACAACACCGTGACCGGTCTTGATGAACTTTTCGCTGAGGTCGTCGAGGAAGCTAAGCTCCTTAGCCTTTTCACTGTCCCATTTTGAGTAGCCGCCTGCATAATTCATAGTAAAGTCATAAGGCTTGTACGCATGAACCGAAACCATAAGTCTGTTTGCAGGGTCAGTTGGCAGCTCAAAATATCCACTCAGTGTGTTCTCAACTGATGCAGCATTACTTGGCACCATGAGATAACGCTTAGCATTGTTTCCGCCCGAATCACGAACAGTGTCAACAAACGCCTGATTGAGCTTGTTTATGCACTTAATTGAAATCATGCCTTCCAGATCGCCCTGATCGAACCACCATTCTTTGCTTGTGTCCTTAAGACGAGGCTCATTCATTGATTCAAATATCAGCTTTTCGTCATAGTCCTTGAATGTTTCTGCAATCTGTGTCCATACTGTTTTTATGTACTTTTCGCTCTTCTCATATTTTTCCTCTGTTGGATAATAGTAGTCGCAGTCATGATGAGAATTTATGATAACATAAAGCTTTGAGTCAATCGCATAGTCTACAACTTCCTTAACACGAGCCATCCACTCTTTGTCAATGTTGTATTCCTTATCAGTGTGGTTACCCCATGAAACAGGAATTCTGATTGATGTAAAGCCAGCCTTCTTAACATATTGAATAAGCTCCTTGGTTGCCTTAGGCTGTCCCCAGGATGTTTCAGACTCCATATCATTTGAGTCTGTCGCATCAAGTGTGTTACCAAGATTCCAGCCCATCTTGAGCTTTGCTGCAAACTTCACCGACTCAGTTGCATCTGAAAGATCAGGTCCATTTTTGCCGCCATTATCTTTCTTTGAACCACAACCACCCAAGCATACGAGCATAGATGTAATTATAAGTGCCGAACATAAAATTGATAAGATTCTTTTCATACAAAAACCTCTCTTCATTTGTAATGTGCCTACATTTTAACATATCACTTTTCAAAAGTCAATAGCTAAGCCAAATTATAGTCTATAGTACTATATAAGGTTTGTCTATTAAGGGATACTTTTTTAAAGAAGGCTCTCGACTTAGCCCTCATTTTAAAACTTGTAACTCATTTTTTTGAGGGTGTGGGATTGCTTTCAGAGAAAAACAAAAATGAGAGTGCGAAGTGTCATTTTAAGAACACCTACACCCTCAAAAAAATCATTAAAAAGTCTTTGGAAATGGAGTCTGAGGGAAAACCCTTTCTTCAGAAAGGTTTTCTCCTCAGTAGATAACCTTGTACAGCACTACATACTATAATCTAGCTCAGCAATTCGTCCATTTGTGTAATCAGCTCGCCAAAGAGTGCAAGTGCCTCTGACACAGGCTTTGCTGTAGTCATATCAACGCCTGCTATCTTGAGCAGTGAAATCGGGTCAGTCGAACAGCCACCACTGAGAAACTTCAGATAATCCTTTACCGCAGGCTCACCCTCATTGAGTATCCTCTGCGAAAGTGCGATAGCAGCCGAGTAGCCTGTAGCGTATTGATACACATAATAATCATAATAAAAATGCGGAATCCTTGCCCATTCAAGATCAATCTCGCTGTCAATCACAATACCGTCGCCGAAATATAGCTCGTTAAGCTCCCTGTAAAGCTTGTTTAATCCGTCAGCAGTAAGCGTTTCACCGTTTGCAACCTGCTCGTTTATTTTAAGCTCAAATTCTGCAAACATAGTCTGACGGTAGAGCGTTGTCCTGAACTGTTCAAGAAAATAATTAATAAGGTACGCCTTTTCCTGTTTGTTATCGGTATGCTTCAGCAGATACTGCATAAGCAATGCCTCGTTACAGGTGGAAGCTACCTCTGCGACAAAAATCACATAGCCTGAATATACTGGTGGTTGCGTTTTATTTGAAAGATATGAATGTATAGCGTGTCCCATTTCGTGAGCAAGCGTGAACATACAGTCCAATGTGTCCTTATGATTAAGCAGGACATATGGGTGTGGTCTTGCTCCTGCGGAATAAGCACCACTTGCCTTGCCCTCATTCTCATATACATCTATCCAGCGGTTTTCAAAGCCCTCTTTTAAGATTGCAATATACTCCTCTCCCATCGGCTCAAGAGCCCTCAGCACCGTTTCCTTCGCCTGCTCAAAAGTTATCTCCATGTCAAAATCAGCAACAATCGGAGTATAAAGGTCATACATATGAAGCTCATCAACGCCCAAAAGCTTCTTTCTCAGCTTGACATAATCATACATATACTCCATGTTACTATGCACCGTGTCAATAAGATTGCGATACACCTCAACAGGCACATCAGTTTCAGACAAAGCCGCCTCTAAAGTCGAGTTGTACTTTCTTGCCTTTGCATAGAAACTCAGCATTTTTGCCTGTGCTGACAGTGTTGCCGCACAAGTATTCTTAAAGCTGTCATATGTGTGATAAAGCTGTTCAAA
>JAFTAX010000099.1 GCA_017458445.1 Ruminococcus sp.
AAACTGCTATCACCTCAGAATCCTGCTGTTATATTGGCAACAAACGGGATAAACGCACTTTGCATACACACTAATTTTGATATAGCAAATGGTGGCATGAACGACTTGCTTTGTGAGCGGTTGGGTCTGACACCGACTGAGACTCTTTGTGATGACGGGTTTGGGTATGTGTGTAACTGCGATGAGATTATGCCAGAGGGCCTTGCAAAAAAGGTGAAACAGGCTCTCGGTAACAGAGTTGTGAGATATATTGACACGGGCAAGGCAATAAGGCGTATTGCGGTTTGCTCGGGCAGCGGCGGAAACTTTTTACCATGTGCAATCGCTAAAAATGCGGACGCTTATATCACGGGCGATGTCAAGCACGATATTTTCATTGACGGCTTTAACAATGATGTTTGCGTTTTGGACGCTGGGCATTTTTACACGGAGAATATCTTCTTTGACTACATAAAAGGCAAGCTTACGGACGCTTTCCCTGAGCTTGAGATAGCGGTTGCTGATTCGAACAGGGACGTTGTATCTTATGAAATTTAAGTTTCACGAGATGAAAGGAATGACTGATTTATGGCTTTAGACGGAGTGTTTCTCAGGCTGCTGAAGGAAAACCTTATGCACCTTGTCGGCGGTCGAGTTGACAAGATACACCAGCCGTCCAGAGAAGAAATCCTCTTTACTATAAGGACTCGTGAAGGTAGCTACAAGCTGCTTTTTAACACGGGTGCAGGCTCGGCAAGGGTTCATATCACAAACGCTGAGATTGAAAATCCAAAGACACCGCCGATGTTTTGTATGTTTATGCGAAAGCACCTCTCATCTGGAAAGCTTATTGCAATAAGACAGGACGGCTTTGAGCGAATTTTATACTTCGATTTTGACTCGGCAAACGAAATGGGCGATATATGCCGATTTACGCTTGCGATTGAGATTATGGGCAGACACTCGAATCTTATACTGATAAACGCTGACGGCAAAATTGTTGACAGCATTAAGCGTGTCGGGCAGGATATGTCGGCAGTGAGAATGGTGCTTCCTGGAATGACGTACACGCTGCCACCGAGAGATGAGCGTTTGTCTCTGTTTGTTACTGACAGCAGGGATATTTGCGAGGCTGTTAAGGCTTACCCGAAGCAGACTTTGCCAAAGGCACTGATGAAAGCTGTTGAGGGAATTTCTCCTGTTTTTGCAAGAGAAGCCGAATTTTACACAGCACGAGGTAATGAGCTTGTTGTTGAGGAGATGACGGACGAGCATTTCGACAGGCTTGCGTTTTATCTCAAAAAGACGGCTGATGACATAAAATCTGGCAACAACAGATACACGGTGCTTAAAAGTCGTGAGGGGTTGCTCAAGGATTTTTGCTTTGCGGACATATCGCAATACGGCAATTTAATGATTACAAAGATGTTTGACTCGCCTTGTGATGTGCTGGATTATTTCTACTCGGAACGTGACAGCATTGCAAGAATGAAGCAAAAGGCACAGGATTTATTCAAGCTGCTTATCAGCACGTCCGAGCGTATTTCACGCAGGCTTGCAAATCAGCAGGAGGAGCTTAAGGACTGTGCAAAGCGTGATGAGCTTAAAAAGTACGGCGATCTTATCATGGCGAACTTATATCAGCTCCAGAAAGGGCAGGATGAGGCGGTTGTGCAGGATTTTTATGATGAAAACTCACCGATGGTGACTATACCGCTTGACAGACGACTGAATCCGTCACAGAACGCACAGAAATACTACAAGGAATACCGCAAGGCTGACACGGCAGAGAAGATGCTGACGGGACTTATCAAGGACGGCGAAATCGAGCTTGAGTACATTGACTCGGTGTTTGACTCACTCACAAGGGCGACGACCGAGGGCGATGTTGCGGAGCTTCGAGAAGAGCTTGCTGAGCAGGGATACATCAAACGCTCAAGGCAAAAGGGCAAGCCACCGAAGGCGTTGCCGCCGATAAGGTTTCGCTCGTCAGACGGCTTTGAAATCAGAGTTGGAAGAAACAACAAACAAAACGACAAGCTGACTTGCAAAGAGTCCGAAAAAACGGACATTTGGCTTCACGTTAAAAACATCACTGGTTCGCATGTTGTGATTTCATGCAACGGTGAAGAGCCGTCTGAATCGACGATTATGGAAGCAGCGATTATTGCGGCATATCACTCAAAGGCAAAGAATTCCTCGCAGGTGCCTGTTGATTATGTGCTGATTAAGAATGTGAAAAAGCCAGCAGGTTCAAAGCCCGGCATGGTGATTTTTACAAACAACAAAACACTTTATGTGACACCTGATGAGGAGCTTGTTGAAAAGCTGAGGATAAAATAAAAGCGGACGTTATCGTCCGCTTTTTTGTGTGCTATTTATTTAATCTTAACGCTCTTTGTAAC
The DNA here is from genome assembly GCA_017458445.1 of Ruminococcus sp. Classification (GTDB taxonomy): domain Bacteria; phylum Bacillota; class Clostridia; order Oscillospirales; family Ruminococcaceae; genus FB2012. The sequence continues at coordinate 2,385 of JAFTAX010000099.1, forward strand.
AAAAGCACCGTTGTAAGTCTTTCCGTTTACTGTTCTGTAAGCTTTTACAGTGAACCAGTATGTTCTGCCTTTCACAAGACCTTTCTTTGTGTAGCTCAGCTTCTTTGTAGTTGCAATCCTTGTCCACTTGCCGTTTGCAGATGTTTTCATGTATGCAATGTAGCCAGTCGCACTTGTTGTTTTGCCCCATTTAAGTGTAGCCATGTTGCTTCCAGAAGTAACTATTAAGTTCACTTTTGCTGGGTTTGTTGAAGTCCAGAGTGTAGGATATGAGCTACTATAATAATTATTGCCGTTTACAGTTTTATATGCCTTAACAGCATATCTGTAGCTTGTTCCAGATTTGAGCTTGCCCTCATAGAATGAGTTTGTCTTGGAAACTCCAACACGAACCCATTTTCCTGCACTTGCTCTATAGAACACATATCCAGTTGCACCAGCAACCTTGTTGCAGGTCAGTTTAACAGCCTGAGCTGAAGTTGCAGCAACCTTTAAGCCTGTGACTGTAGGAACAACAAGCTTAGCTGTGTTGTTGTCCTTATACTCTTCTCCGCAGACTGAACACTTATGAAGTGTGTAGCCCTGAACTTCGTAAGTTGG
>JAFTAX010000100.1 GCA_017458445.1 Ruminococcus sp.
AGTCAGTCTTATGAGCCAGTACACGCCTGTGCACAAGGCAAAGGATTATCCCAAGCTTAACCGCAGGACCTCGACTTTTGAGTATAACAGCGTTTGTGATGTCTTGCAGGAGCTAGGATTCAACGGCTATTACCAGCAGAAATCATCAGCAAAAGTCTTCCGCAAATGATGATTATATTCCAGAGTTTTACGATTATTTGTACTATGATTTGCCGTGATTATACCATAAAGAAAACCCATGCATAAGCATGGGCTTTTTTGTTAGTTATCTGCAAAGAAGTCTGCGATTTTCAAGTCGTTGACGTTTGTGATTTTTATGTTTTTAACATCGCCTTTTACAATGTGAACTGGCATACCTTTTATCGTAAAAAGCGAACAAGTGTCGGTCAGGGTTGCCTGCTCATCGTCGGTCAGAGAATCGTACACTTCACAGAGGGTTGCAATATTGAAAGTCTGCGGTGTCTGTGCCTGAAACATTTCCTGCCTTGACGGTACGTCAGTAACAGTTTTGCCATCGGTTGAACGGATAATCGTGTCAACAGCAGAGATATATGTTCCGCAAGCTGAATGCTTAAGTGCAGATTCGATATTATCAAGGATTATCCTGCGTGTGACAAAAGGTCTGACACTGTCATGCGTGAGGATAATGTCGTCTTCATTTGAGCCAAACTCGGTGACGATTGAGTCAATGATGTTAAAAACGGTTGAGTTTCTGTTTTCGCCACCTTCAACGATACCAATTCGGGTCGGGTCAAACTTGTAACGCTCAATAAGATTTTCGGTATACTTTATCCATTCAGGGTGAACACCTAAATAAATCCTGTCAATTGCGTCAACGCTGAGGAATTTTTCAAGCGTGTGAATGATAATCGGCTTGCCGCCAATATCTAAAAACTGTTTAGGTTTGTCAGCACCAATCCGTGTGCCGGTTCCGCCAGCTACAATACCTGCAAAAATCATAATAAATTCCTTTCAAAAAAGCTCTCCGAATTAAACGAAGAGCTTTTGTTGTTAGTTGTTGTAGTAGTTGTCAAGAAGTGCTTTAATCTTCTCGTGTGGGTCAAGAATATTTGAGATTGACAAATCGTGGTTTAGTGATGCAATAAAGTATGCAATATACTTAGCACAGTCAACATTATAGAACCATGATCTTGAAAGAAGCTCTGGTGAACGATATGTCAGGTTTGTACCAAAGACACCGTTGATGATACCGTCAGCATAAGCTTTGTCAAATGCAGCAAGACCGTTTGTGAAGATTGGGTATGTTGCATAGCAGTAAATCTTGTTTGCCTTACGCTTTTTAAGTTCAACCGCAATATCAAGCATTGATTCACCTGATGAGATAATGTCATCAGCGATGAAAACGTCTTTTCCTGTAACGTCATTACCCATATATTCGTGTGCAATAATTGGGTTTCTGCCGTTTACGATAGTTGAATAGTCACGACGCTTGTAGAACATTCCAAGGTCAACGCCGAGAACTGCAGCGTAGTACATATTTCTGTTGATTGCACCTTCGTCAGGTGATACAATCATAAAATGCTGTTTGTCAGGTCTGAAATCATCAAGCTGTTTGAACATTGCATTTAAAACCTGATATGATGGGATAATGTTGTCAAAGCCCATAAGTGGAACAGCGTTTTGTACACGAGGGTCGTGTGCGTCAAATGTGAGAACGTTTGAAACACCCATTGACTGAAGCTCCTGCAGAGCTACTGCACAGTCAAGTGATTCACGATAGCTTCTTCTGTGCTGTCTGCCACCGTATAGGGAAGGCATTATTACATTGATTCTGTGAGCCTTACCACTTGCAGCCTGAATTATTCTCTTGAGGTCCTGATAATGATCGTCAGGTGACATACAGTTTTTGTTGCCAAAGTAATCATAGGTTACGCTGTAGTTACCCATGTCGCAAAGGATAAACAAGTCGTTACCTCTTACAGTTTGCTTTATAAGGCCCTTGCCGTCACCAGATGAAAATCTCGGGCAGTCGGCTTCGATGAGAAATGTATCCTTAAAATGTTCAATCTTGTTAGACCACTCTGTAAGATATCTGTCTACGTCTTCGCCTAATTCCTTTGCACCTTTCATAGCAATCAGGCCAAGAGGTGCAACTCTTGAACTATTGTCAAATAATATTTTTTCAGCATTTCCCATTTTTCGTCCTCCAGTATTTAAATTTTACGAAACAGTTTAGTTATCATTAATATTATACTTTATTTTTCGTGTTTTTACAATAGGTTTTAGCAATTTTCTTGTGTTTCATGCATTTTTACAAAAAAACTAAAAAATTATGCACTTATTTTTACAAATGGAGAAACAAAATAATTGCGCTTAAATTTATGCTAATCACTTGCCTTTTTGGCTGAAATAGTATATAATAAAATAGTATAATTATATGCAAATGTAAATTAATAACAAAAATTGCCTGTGAGTTTAAAAGCAGGCATTGAAAAGAGGACAACTATGACTAAAGCAGAGATATTTTTCAATGATATTAAGGATAAGAAGGTTGCGTTTATCGGAACAGGAGTAAGCCACCGTGAGCTTATAAATCTGTTCTTGTCAAAGGGCATAAATGTTGTTATCTGTGACAAAAAGGATAAGGAACATTTTGATGCAGCGATATATGATGATTTCAAATCTAAGGGCGCAGAGTTTTCTCTCGGCGAAAACTATTTAGACGAGATTTTCAACTGCGATATAGTGTTCAGAACACCTGGAATGTATTACTATAATGATGTTCTTACAAAAGCAAGAGAGCAGGGCATTGTAGTAACGTCCGAGATGGAAGTGTTCTTTGATTTGTGTCCATGCAAGATATATGCAGTAACAGGTTCTGACGGTAAAACAACATCAACAACTCTTATAAGCGAATTCTTAAAACGTGAAGGAAGAAATGTTCACCTTGGCGGAAATATCGGCAAGGCATTGCTTCCGATTATTGAATCAATAAAGGAAACAGATGTTGCGGTGGTTGAGCTTTCAAGCTTCCAGCTTATCTCGATGAGAAAGTCGCCTGACACTGCGGTTGTGACAAACATTTCACCGAACCATCTTGACGTTCATGGCACAATGGAAGAGTATATTGACGCTAAGTGTAATCTGCTTCGTCACCAGAATGCTTTTTCAAAGACTGTGCTGAATTTTGATAACGAGGAAACAATGAAGCTGGCAAGCTTTGTGCGTGGAAAGCTTGTTTGCTTTTCACTGACAAGACAGGTTGAGAGAGGTAGCTTTTTGCGTGAGGACGGTATGCTTTGCTATAGCGAAAATGGCAAGGTAACAGAGATTGTGCATAAAGATGATATCAAGATTCCTGGTATCCATAACGTTGACAACTATCTAACAGCTATTGCGGCTGTCTGGGGTGAAGTGTCAACCGACAGCATGGTTTATGTTGCAAAGAATTTCGGCGGTGTTGAGCATAGAATTGAGTTTGTAAGAGAGCTTGACGGCGTTCGCTATTACAACGATTCAATCGCAACAAGTCCTACACGAGTTATAGCAGGGCTTAATTCGTTTGACAAGAAGATTATTATTATCGCAGGCGGATATGATAAGAAGATTCCGTTTGAGCCTCTGGCAAAGCCTGTGAACGAGCGTGTAAAAACGATTATACTTATGGGTGCAACTGCTGACAAGATTGAAAAGGCTGTTACTGATTGTGAATATTATCCTGCAAGCGGTCTTGAAATACTGCATGTAAACTCTATGGAAGAAGCGGTTAAAACTGCAAAGGAGATTGCAAAGGACGGCGATATTGTAAGCCTTTCACCTGCCTGTGCAAGCTTTGATATGTACCCTATGTTTGAAGCAAGAGGTAACCACTTCAAAAAGCTTGTTAATGAACTTTGATTTGAGGAATCTGGATTAATGGATATTGAAAAAACAATAGAAGCGTTAGCGTGTGAAAACGGCATATCGGGAGATGAGTTTCCTGCATCAGCAAAAGCAGCAGAAATGCTGAGCCAGTATCTCGATGTAACAGTTGATGATTTCGGTAATGTCTTTGGTGTGTCAAAGGCGTTTGATGAAAGCAAGGAAACCTTACTTCTTGATGCACATATTGACGAGATCGGTATGATTGTAACATACATTACAGACGATGGCTTTCTCAAGGTCGATAAGTGCGGCGGACTTGATATGCGTTTGCTTTTAGCACAGCAGGTTGACGTGCTTGGACGTGAAACCGTTACGGGTGTTGTGATCTCAACGCCGCCTCATTTGGAGAAAGACAGCAAAAAACTGCCTGAGATTGAGGACATTTATATTGATGTCGGAATGTCAAAAGAGAGTGCTGAGAAAGTAATCTCAGCAGGCGACAGGGTTTATATAAACAATTCGCTTATCAGGCTTCAAAATGATTACGTTTCATCAAAGGCACTCGATGACAGAGCAGGCGTTGCAGCAATTCTTTATGCTCTTGAGCTTTTAAAGGACAAGCAGACAAAGTATAATATAAAAGTCCAATTTTCTGTACAGGAAGAAATAGGCGTTCGTGGTGCGACAATCGGTGCATATAAGTCGGACGCTGATATAGCTTTGGCTGTTGATGTATCGTTTGCAAAGACAATTGATGACAAGCCAGACAAATGCGGTGAACTTTCAAAGGGTGCTATGATTGGTGTTGCACCGTCATTGTCAAGAGAAGTGTCCGACAAGCTTATATCGGTAGCTAAATGCAATAATATACCATATCAGATTGAGGTCATGGGTGGAAACACTGGCACTGACGCTGATGTTATCGGCATTACAAAGGCAGGAATTAAAACCTGCACGGTGTCGATACCGCTGAAGTATATGCACACGCCTGTTGAGGTGGTAAGCATAGCTGATATTGAAAACACGGGCAAGCTTATTGCAAAATTCTGCGAAACGGAGGAAAAGTCATGTTAGAGAATTTGAAAAACCTCTGTGAGTTAAATGGAATTTCAGGCGATGAGGGCAGTGTTCGTGACTATATAATAAACCAGCTTGACGGTAAGGCTGAGTATAAGATTGATAATCTTGGCAATATAATTGCTTTTAAAAAGGGCGCAAAAACGCCTGATAAAAAGGTTATGATTTCTGCTCATATGGACGAAGTCGGCGGACTCGTGACATATATAAATCAAGACGGTACACTAAAGTTTGAAGCTGTTGGCGGAGTTGATCCGAGAGTAGTTTTCGGCAGACGTGTTACAGTCGGAAGGAACAATGTGAATGGCGTTATTGGTTCAAAAGCTGTACACATGCTCAATGATGATGAAAAGAAAACTGCGGTCAAGTTTGAACAGATGAACATTGACATTGGCTGCACCTCAAAGGAGCAGGCTGAAGAGTGTGTTTCTTTAGGCGATTCGGTTTGCTTTTGTTCTGAGTATTGCCTGTTTGGTGATGGAAAGATAAAAGGCAAGGCGATTGATGACAGAGCAGGCTGTGCGATTATGCTAAAGCTTATTGAACAAGAGCTACAGTATGATACTTATTTTACATTTGTAGTTCAGGAGGAAATCGGGCTTCGTGGAGCAACTGTTGCAGCATACAGCGTTGAGCCTGACTATGCGATAGTGCTTGAAGCAACAACTGCTGCTGATGTACCGAATGCGTCAGATGAAAAGCAGGTGTGCAAGCTCGGGAATGGACCTGTTGTGTCGTTTATGGACAGGCATACGGTTTATAGCAAAGAGCTATATGAGCTTTGCTTTGACACAGCAAAAGAGCATAGCATTCCTTGTCAGACCAAAACAATGATTGCAGGCGGAAATGACGCAGGAGCAATTCATCTTTCAAAAGGTGGAGTTAAGACTTGTGCAATATCTGTGCCATGCAGGTATCTTCATTCGCCGTCATGTGTAATAGACAAGAATGATTTTGAAAACACATATGAACTTACAAAAAACTTATTAGACAGGATTTTTAATAATGATATCTGAGATAAAATATTTAGATAAAGACTTGCTGTCAGACATGACTCCAAATCATTATACAAGGCGAATAAAATCTCATTATCTTGCTTATGGCAACGATTATGATTTTTGTCGTTTTTATGCAATTTGCGATAACGGCAAAACGGTCGGCATGATTGCTTGCTTTTATGCATCAATGATTGTTTCAAGCATGAGAGATAAAGCATTTTCAAATGAAGTGCTTGATGAAATAGCATCCTTTATCTTTGTGAACAAGCCGTTGGCTGTTGAGTTTGAAAAGCAGTATGCTCTGTATCTTGCACGGAAAACAAAAGGCAGCTATGAGAGCGATGTCAGAACAGAGTTTAAGTTTAAGCCAAAGAATAATCTGCCTGACATGAATGTTGAAGAGCTGCCAAAGCTGAGTGAAGTTTTTGACATACTAAAAGAGTGCTTTCCGTCAATTTCAGCGGACGAGAATCAGCTCTGGCTTGCGGACACTTCACACAGAGTAAGGCGTGGCTTGTCGCAGTCTTTCATGCTCGATAAATGTACAACAGCAACAATTCAGTATATTATAGACGGCGTAGTGCTTATCGGAAATGTCGGCACGATACCAAAAGAACGTGGAAAGTACCACGCAAGAAATCTGCTTTACTGGATTGGTGAGAAGCTGACTGATGACGGCTTTGATGTAAGACTTATGGCAAGACCGCACAGAGTAAGCTACTATGAGGAAATTGGCTTTGAAGAAATTGATTCTGATATAGTCCTGGAGAGAAAAGAGAATGATTGAGAATATTTTTAATATAGATGATAAGATTTTAAACCATGCGACCGAAGCTGAAAAAGAGTGTGCCGATATTTTTCAGGAGATAGACAAAATAGCAGAGTATAACGGACAGAAAGTGCTTAAAGCATTTATTGATAACAGAGTGTCAGAAGCCTGTCTTAAAGGCACAACAGGCTATGGTTATGGCGACCTTGGACGTGACACAACAGATAAAGTATTTGCACAGGCGTTCGGTGGCGAAGACGCAATTGTAAGGCACACTTTTGTAAACGGCACTCACGCATTGTCAACTGCGTTGTTCGGTGTACTTAGAACTGGCGATACAATGCTTGCAATGACAGGTAAGCCTTACGATACACTCGAAGAGGTAATCGGCATAAGAGGTGATGCGGGCAAAGGTTCGCTTCGGGACTTTGGAGTGAAATATCTTCAGGCTGATCTTGTCGATGAGATGTATCCTGACTATGATAAGATAGCAAAGCTTGCAAAGTCGGCAAAGGTTGGATATATCCAGCGTTCAAGAGGCTATTCACTAAGGCCGTCACTTTGCATTGATGTCATAGACAAAATGATAAAAACTGCAAGGGAAGTAAACCCTGATATTATTATCATGGTCGATAACTGCTACGGTGAGTTTGTTGAAGAAAAAGAACCGCTTGCAGTCGGTGCAGATTTGATAATCGGCTCGCTTATAAAAAACCCAGGCGGTGCAATCGCTTCAACAGGCGGATATATTTGTGGCAGAGCAGACCTTGTTGAAAGCTGTGCAGACAGACTGACCTGCGTTGGCATGGGAAAAGAAGTCGGTTGCTCGCTTAACCAGAACAGAGAGATGTTGCTCGGCTTTTTCTTAGCACCGCAAACGGTAGCAAACGCATTGAAAACATCAGTTTTTGCCTGCAGGTTTTTTGAAAAGCTCGGGTATAAAACCTTGCCAGAAAGCAGCGAGAAGCGTACTGATATTATAGCATCAATTCTGCTTGAAAACGAGCAAAACCTGACGGCATTTTGCCAGGGGATACAAAAAGGCTCGCCAGTTGATGCTTATGTAACGCCTGAGGCATGGGATATGCCAGGCTATGACAGCAAGGTTATAATGGCGGCAGGTGCATTCACAATGGGTGCTTCAATTGAGCTTTCGGCTGATGCACCGATAAGACCACCGTATGCCGCATGGCTTCAGGGTGGTATAACATACCCGACAGGTAAAATTGGAGTAATGATTGCTGCACAGGAAATGTACAGCAGAGGATTAATTGAATTTAAGTGATGAAAGGGAGGCTAACTCATGGCAGAAATATTTACAGTCACGATCAAGGAAATTGTAGAGCGGCTTAAGCTGGAAATGGTGTATTCCCACAAGGATATATCAGAGCTGACAATATGCGATAATGATTGCAACCGTCCAGGATTACAGCTGATGGGATTTTATGAGTATTTTAATGCTGAGCGTGTGCAGATTTGCGGAAACATGGAGTTTGCATACCTTGCAACACTGGACGAGCAAACAAGACGCAAACGCATTGAAGCTTTGTTTGCAACTAAAATTCCACTATTCATAATTGCAAGAGGTCATGAGCTGTATCCTGAGATGACAGAGTTTGCAGAAAAGTATGAAGTGCCGATTGCAAGAACAACGGACAGCACAACTGCATTCATCGCAGCACTAATTGGTTTTTTAAGCGTAAGACTTGCACCTCGTATCACAAGACATGGCGTGTTGATTGAAGTTTATGGTGAAGGTATACTTATTGTCGGCGAAAGCGGTGTAGGTAAGTCGGAGTGTGCAATCGAGCTTGTAAAGCGTGGACACAGACTTGTTGCAGATGATGCTGTTGAAATCAGAAAGACATCAAATGTAACGCTTGTCGGCTCATCACCTGACAATATCCGTCACTTCCTTGAGCTTCGTGGTATAGGCATCATCAACACCAGACGTTTGTTTGGTATGGGTGCTGTTAAGGTCAGTGAAAAGATTGACCTTATAGTTGAGCTTGAGCCATGGGATTCAAACAAGGTTTACGACAGAATGGGCGTTGACAACGAGTATACAACTATTCTTGGCGTGCAGGTACCAAGCCTGACAATTCCGATTAAACCTGGTAGAAACCTTGCGGTTATCCTTGAGGTTGCAGCAATGAACAACCGTCAGAAGAAGATGGGATATAATGCTGCACAGGAGCTGCTTGACAATCTCGGTCTTCACATGGATACAAACGAAAAGGTTAAGAACTGGGACAACGTATAAAGATAAAACAGGAGATATATAAAATGATATTACAAGCCGATTTACATACACATACCATTGCATCAACTCATGCATATTCAACTATTTCTGAGAATTGCCTTTGGGCATCAAAATATGGCATAAAAGCTGTAGCTATGACAGACCACGGAATGTCTATGCCCGATTCGCCACATATCTGGCACTTTGCAAATTTAGAGATGGTGCCAAGACAGATTTCAGGCGTTACGGTATTAAAGGGCATCGAAGCGAATATAATGAATACTGACGGAAAGCTTGATGCTGAGGACTGGCTGCTTGACCAGCTCGAATGGGTAGTTGCCTCAATGCATGGAGAGGTAATGAAAACTGGTAGCATTGATGACATAACCAAAGCATACATAAATCTTTGCAAGAATCCACATGTTGATGTAATCGGCCATTGTACAGGCGATATGTTTAAGTTCGATTACGAAAAAGGAGTTAAAGCATTTAAAGAGTACAATAAGCTTATCGAGATAAATGAAAGCTCAATTCTTCACAAAAAAGGCTCACGCCAGAATTGCTATGAGATACTGAAGCTTTGCAAAAAGTATGAAGTGCCAGTTGTGGTTGATTCCGACAGCCATTTTTGTGAAAACATCGGACAAGTTCCAAACGCTATGCAGATTATTGATGATTTGGATTTCCCTGAAAAGCTTGTTATGAATACTGACTGGGAGAAAATCAGAGAATATATTTTAGCTAAAAGAAGTAATCTTGATATATAGAAAGGCTTGATTTTTAATGAAAATTCAAGATATTTGTGCAATAGCCGAGCAAAAAGGCTGCACAGTGCAACTGAATAAAGAGCTTAAAGACTACACCACCTTTAAAATCGGCGGTGTTTGTCCTGCAATAATAGAGATTTCATCAGCTGAGGCTTTAGGTGAGCTTGTAAAGCTATGTATTGACAACAGCATTAAATATCTTGTTCTTGGCAAAGGCTCAAATATACTTTTGGACGACAAGGGCTTTAACGGAATTGTTTTTCATATCGGCAACGATTTTGCAGAGATTAAAATGCTTGATGACACTACAATTGAAGTCGAAGCAGGCTGCAGCCTTATGAAGCTTTGCAGATTCGCACTTGAGCATTCACTCACAGGGTTAGAATTTGCATATGGTATTCCTGGAACAGTCGGCGGTGCAATATACATGAATGCAGGTGCTTACGGCGGTGAAATAAAGGACGTTTTAGTATCTGCCGAGTGCATAGAACCTGACGGCAGTGTGGTTGCATATACAAACAACAAAATGGATTTGTCCTACAGGCACAGTGCTTTTCAGACAAATGGCAGCCTTATAACTAAGGGCGTGTTTAAGCTGTCAGCTGGAAATAAGGACGAAATACTCGCAAAAATGAATGAGCTTATGGGTAAAAGAAAGGATAAACAGCCGCTTGAATATCCAAACGCAGGCTCAACGTTCAAACGTCCTGAGGGACAGTTTGCTGGCAAGCTTATTCAGGACTGCGGACTAAAGGGATATTCTGTCGGCGGTGCTATGGTATCGGATAAGCATAGCGGATTTGTGATTAACTATAACAATGCATCCAGCGATGATGTTAAAAAGCTGATTGAATATGTACAGAAAACAGTAAAAGAAAAAACGGGATATTTTCTTGAATGTGAAGTTAGAATAATAGATTATTAATACTATAAGGAGGTAACAAAAATGCAATTTGTAATTATTACAGGAATGTCAGGCTCAGGCAAATCAACTGCAATAGATGTATTAGAGGACATGGGATATTATTGCATAGATAATATGCCTCCTGAGCTTATCGGTAAGTTTGCCGATATATCTGCACATTCCGACGGAAAGATAAATAAAGTAGCTTTTGTCGTAGATGTAAGAAGCGGAGATCTTTTTTCAAAGCTTGTTGATACTATAAATGAATTGAAAGCAGAGCATATCAATCTTAAAATTCTTTATCTTGACTGCTCAAATTCTGTTATTACAAGAAGATATAAAGAAACAAGAAGAAAGCATCCTCTTGATGAAGCCTCATACGGAGATATTAATAAAGCTATAGTAACTGAGCGTGAAATGCTTGTTCCAATAAAAGCTATGGCAGACTATTATATTGATACTTCAACGACATCGACTGCACAGTTCAAGGAGAGAATGAACGAGATTTTCCTTGAAAATGAGGACTATATGCATATTGATGTGCGTTCGTTTGGATTTAAGTACGGACCTTTTGCAGAGGGTGACCTTGTCTTTGACGTGAGATGTCTGCCTAATCCGTACTATATCCCTGCGCTAAAGGAAAAAACAGGTCTTGACAGTGAAGTATCAGGATATGTAATGAGTTTTGATGAAGCAAAGCAGCTACTTGTAAAATTCAAGGATTTGGTTGATTTTCTAATTCCACTTTATCAGAAAGAAGGAAAGTCACAGCTTGTAATAGGCTTTGGCTGTACAGGCGGAAAGCATAGAAGTGTTACATTTGCCGAAGAAATGGCAAGCCATCTTGAAGATAGTGGCTTTAGAATCAGAGTTAAGCACAGAGATATCGAAAAGCATTAATCCAAAAGGAGAAATATATGGAAATATCCTTTTCATATAAGGTAAAAGAAGAAATAATCAGCAAGATAAATTCAAAGCCAAAAGCAGATGTCTGCTTAATGGGTATGCTGACATTCTGCAACAGTCTGAGCGATAAGGAGATTGTTTTCCTTACAGAAAATAAGTCTGTTGCAGACTTTTTTCAGTTAAACATTAAAAGAATATGCGAAAATGAAAACGCCGTTTCGGTCGTTGAGATTCCAAAGAAAAATGATATCACGCTTTATAATCTCAGCATTGCAAGTGAGAGCGACAGGCTGAAACTGCTTGAGTATTTTCGCATGGATTCAAGCAGACGACTACTGCCTGAGGACTTGCCAAAAGAGAAATTCTATCCACAGCTTATCTCAGGCATATTCCTTGCCTGTGGATCGGTTAACAATCCAAAAAAGAAGTATCATCTCGAATTTGTAATGCCGACATTAGAGCTTTGTAACGATGTCGGACAGCTGATAATAGAGCAGTTTCACATACTTCCAAAGCATACAGAAAGAAAGAATTCTCAGATTGTCTATATAAAAGAATCTGAGAATATAATTGACCTGCTTATGATTATGGGTGCGACAAATTCTTCGTTCGAGCTGATGAACATGAAGATTTATAAGGATATGCGAAATAAGATTAACCGTGCAGTAAACTGTGACAACGCAAATATTGAAAAGTCACTGAAAGCAGCAGAGCGTCAGATCGAGGACATTGAGCTTATTGACAAAACAATAGGGCTGTCGTCTTTGCCTGACAATCTGCAAGAGATTGCTGACCTTAGATACAACAACCCTGATTATAATTTAAAAGAATTAGGACAAGCTTTAGACCCACCTATTTCACGTTCTGGTGCAAACCACAGACTTGCAAAACTCAGTGAAATAGCAGAAGATATACGTTTGAAAAACCAGCATTTATAAGAGGATTTGTTATGACTGATTTTGTACACCTACATGTGCATAGTGAATATTCTCTCCTTGACGGTGCGTGTCGCATAAAGGAGCTGGTTTCTCATGTCAAAAACATGGGGCAAACTGCCTGTGCAGTGACAGACCATGGCAATATGTTCGCAGCAGTTGAGTTTTATAACGAATGCAAGGCACAGGGTATAAAGCCGATAATCGGCTGTGAGGTCTATGTTGCACCGAGAACACGCTTTGATAAGGTCAATAAAATTGACTCAACTCCATATCATCTTGTGCTGCTTTGCAAGAACAACACAGGTTATCAGAATCTTATAAAAATGGTGTCGCTGGGATATACGGAAGGCTTTTATAATCGCCCGAGAATTGATATAGATTTGCTTGAAAAGTATAATGACGGGCTGATTTGCCTGTCTGCTTGTCTTGCAGGCGAGATTCCAAGAAAACTGTCTGTCGGCGATTATGACGGTGCAAAGGAAACGGCACTGAAGTATAATCAGATTTTCGGCGAGGGTAATTATTATATTGAAATACAGAACCATAAGTTTGCCGACCAGCAAAGGATAATACCGTCACTCATAAGGCTCTCAAAGGAAACAGGCATACCGCTTGTTGCAACGAATGACGCACATTATATAGCAAAAGCTGACGCCAAAGCACAAAGGGTGCTTGTCTGCATTTCAACCGCAACAACGATTGATGACCCGAACAAGCTCGAGTTTCCGACTGAGGAGTTCTATGTTAAATCAGGCGATGAAATGCTGGAGCTTTTCCCTGAGTGTCCTGACGCTGTGGCAAACACGGTGGAAATAGCTAAACAGTGTGAAATTGAATTTGAGTTTGGAAAAACCAAGCTTCCATATTTCCATATTGACGGCGTTGATGATAACGAGCAGTTTTTGCGTGATATGTGCAAAGACGGGCTTTACAAACGTTATGGTGAGCCGACAAAAGAAGCTTGCGAACGCCTTGAATATGAGTTGTCGGTTATTACTCAAATGGGCTATACGGACTACTACCTCATCGTATGGGACTTTATAAACTATGCAAAAAACCATGACATACCAGTAGGCTGCGGACGTGGCTCGGGTGCTGGAAGTCTGTGTGCATATTGCATTGGAATTACAGGAATTGACCCGCTGAAATATAATCTGCTCTTTGAGAGATTTTTAAATCCTGAGCGTATTTCAATGCCTGACTTTGATATTGACTTTTGCATGGAAGGCAGACAAAAGGTGATTGACTATGTTGTAAATAAATATGGCTCTGACCATGTTGCACAGATAGTTACCTTTGGTACACTTGCTGCAAAAGCCGCAGTAAGAGATGTTGCAAGAGCGATGGGGCTTTCATATCAGACAGGCGACATGGTTGCAAAAGCAGTGCCGAGAGGAATGCCTTTGTCATATTCAATTGAGAAAGTGCCTGAAGTTAAAAAGCTGTATGACAATGACGCAAAAATACATGAGCTTTTGGATACAGCAATAAAAGTAGAGGGTATGCCGAGAAATGCGTCAACTCACGCAGCAGGCGTTGTAATCACAAAAGAGCCTGTTGACTTTTATGTGCCACTTTACGCTCGTGACGGACAGGTATCAACGCAGTATACAATGACGGTGCTTGAAAGTCTGGGACTATTAAAAATTGACTTTCTAGGGCTTCGCAACCTGACGATAATTGACCATTGTCAGCAGGAAGTGAGAAAGTTTGATAAGGATTTTGATATCAATAAAATTCCGCTTGATGATGAGCAGGTTTATAAAATGCTGTCGGAAGGAAAAACCGAGGGTGTGTTCCAGTTTGAAAGTGCAGGAATGACATCAACTATAATGAAGCTTCGTCCGACAGGAATTGAAGACTTGATTGCGGTAATCTCACTTTATCGTCCGGGACCGATGGACTCTATCCCGACATACATCAAAAACAGGCATAACCCACAGCTTGTAACATATAAGCACCCGTTACTCAAGGAAATACTTGAAGTAACCTATGGGTGTATTGTCTATCAGGAACAGGTTATGCAGATTTTCCGTACGCTTGCAGGCTATTCTTACGGAAGAGCTGATATCGTAAGGCGTGCGATGGCAAAGAAAAAGCATGATGTCCTTGAAAATGAGCGTAAAGCCTTTATCTATGGTGAAGAAGGGCAGTGCTGTGGTGCAGTTGCAAAAGGCGTGCCTGAAAAGGTTGCGAATGAGATATTTGACGAGATGATATCTTTTGCATCTTATGCTTTCAATAAATCTCACGCAGCAGCTTATGCGACAATATCCTACCAGACGGCATATCTTAAATGCCACTATTATAATGAATATATGGCATCACTTATGACGGTCGCACTGCTTGACAGCACAGACAAGCTTCTTGGCTATACTGCTGATGTCAAGCGAAACAACGTGAAGCTCCTGCCGCTTGATATAAACAAGAGTGGTCGTGGCTTTGTGACAGAAAATTATGGCATAAGATTTGCACTGCTTGCAGTGAAAAGTCTTGGTGAGGGTGCGATAAGCTCAATAATAAAAGAGCGTGAAACAAACGGAGAATTCAGATCACTTCAGGATTTCTGCAGCCGTATGACTGGAAAGGATATGCACGTTCGTACCTGCGAAGCACTTATAAAAAGCGGTGCGTTTGACTGTTTCCCGAACAATCGTCACGAGATGCTGAATGCCTGCGAAGGACTTATGCAAAGTGCCATGCAGGAGAGCAGAATTAATCTTGAGGGACAGCTTGACCTGTTCGGCGGTTCTGTACAGGAAACAGCTATGGAAGCGGTAATTGAGCCTGCTGATGAGTTTGACTATAAGAAACTGCTGGAGTTTGAGCGTGAAGCTGTCGGTATGTATATTTCAGGGCATCCGCTTGATGAGTTTGAGCCTGTTGCATTTGCAGCAAAATGCACTGAAATTGCAACATTAACCGAAAATGACAACGGAATGTTCAAAGACGGTCAGATTGTTGATATTCTTGCAATGATGACACATAAAAAACTGCACAAAACAACAAGCGGTTCAATGATGAGCTTCACAACTTTTGAGGATAAGTCGGGCACCTGTGAAGTCATAGTGTTCCAGAATTTGCATGAAACGGCAAATCCACTCTTGAAAGAAAGTGCAGTGCTTCATATAAGAGGCAAGGTAAAGCTCGGTGATGATGAGCCACCAAAGCTTATTGCTGAATTTATAGAGCCAGCCGAGCGTTTTACTAAGCAAATGATGAAGAGAAGCCTATGTATCAGAGTGAATTCAAAAGATAAAAAAACTCTTGATGAGTGCAAGGCTATTGCAACAGATAATGTCGATTTGCAGTCAAAGAATAAGTTGAAGATATATTTTGATGATGCAAAACAGACAATTGCGTTTAAATCAGCGCCAACAATTAAGCTTGATAATGCTGTGCTGAAAGCATTTCAAAACACAGCAGGAATTAAAAACGTTTTGTTTATGCGAGAGGAGTAGAAATGGAACCAAAGGATTATATCGTTGAAAAGATTGACGGTGATTATGCACACTTGAAAAATCTTGATGACGGTGAGGTTACTCTTGTAGCAAGAGCGTTGCTGCCTGAGGAAATTGACGAGGAAACATTAATTCATTGGGAAGATTTAACCTATACGATTGTATAAAAAAGACTGCTTTTAAAGCAGTCTTTTTTATTCTTTATGAACGTGTACATCAAGCTGATTGTACGGTATAACAATATTGTTTTCATCAAATTTGTCCTTAACCTGCTCTAAAAGCTGGTAGTTTAATTCCCAGTAATCTTTAGTCTTAACCCAGACTCTGACAAGCAGTATAATTGCACTCTCAGCATGCTCACAGATAGTTATAAACGGCTTGTCGGGAGCATCAAGCGTAAGCGGATTTGCATCAATTACATCATGGATAATCTGCTCGGCTATTTTGTAATCGCAGTTGTAGTCAATAGCAAAATGCAATTCAAGCCGTCTTAGATTTTCCTGAGTGTAGTTTATTATAGTGTTCGCAGTAATTGAGCCGTTTGGGATAAGCACAGCCTTGTTGTCAATTGTGAGCAAGCGTGTGTTTAGAATTGTAATAGCGTCAACAGATCCGCTGACACCGTTTATCTCAACATAGTCACCGCACTTGAACGGATGAGTAAACATTATAATAAATCCGCCAGCAACGTTCGATAAGCTTCCTTGCAAAGACAGTGCAATAGCAACACCAGCAGCACCGACTGTTGCAATAATTGATGACATCGGCACCTGAAGCGTTGAAAGTACAGTAATTGCAATGAGAATATATAATACAGTCTTAATAATTGATTGCAAAAACGATTGTGCGATAGGATCAATCTTGCTTTTGCGTTTGCCCTTTATAAGTAGCTGAGTTATGATCTTTGTGAGTATTATTCCAAGTATGAGTACAATAACAGCTGCAATAATATGAGGATAATAGTCCTTGAGCTGTTCTAAAAAACGATTTAGCATAGCTTTTCTCCTTTGCAATAGTTATATTTATAGTATAGCATATTTTCACAGATTTTCAATGCTTTAGGCAAACAATTAGTGAGTTAAAAGAATTTTAATAATTATTTAGAAAAAAGTTTGATGATTTTTTGTAAAAAAAGTTGAAATACTATTGTAAAAAACTGAATATAGGTGTATAATAAATATAATTGTTTTATGTTTATAATCATGTCATAGAAGGAGAACAACTATGAATCAACAGTTATATGATTTAGCACAGCTTTTACTTAAAGGTACCGACAGAGATTTAAACGCTGGTACAGTTTCATCTGTAGTAATAACAGGAATCGTTGTAGTCTTTATTGGTTTGATACTTTTGATATTTTTCGTTTTTCTTTATGGAAAAATATTTGACGGAATTAATAACAGAAAAGCAGAAAAGCAAAGAAAAGAGCTTGAGAAAAAGTTGCCGTCAACACCTGATGTAAGCCCGTCAGCCAAGACTACAGTGCCTGTGGTAGAGAGTGGAATTGATGATGAGATTGTTGCAGTTATCGCAGCCGCAATTGCAGCAATGAGTGCAAAATCAGGTAAGAAAATGAAGCTTAAGAGTGTTAAGTATGCAAAACCAAGCCGACCTGCATGGGCAAACGCAGGAATAATTGAGAACACAAGACCATTTTAGTTTGACATAAATACTCATTACGAAAGGATAGGGGACAATTAATGACTATTATCAACAGCTTTCTTGAAACACTTGCCGACCTTGCCCGTGAGTCGGGCTTTGCAGGTTTTCTTGTAGAAGGCGGCTGGAAAAATATAATAATGATACTTATATCATTTTTGTTTATGTATCTTGCAATTTCAAAAGGCTTTGAGCCGTTGCTTTTGTTGCCGATTTCATTCGGTATGCTTCTTACAAATCTGCCTGATGCAGGCTTGTATCACCCTGAGTTCTGGGACTATACGACTGTCAAGGAAGCTGGTGGCGTGGTAAACGACCACTACATAAATTACGGCAATATATTGCAACACGGAGGACTGCTGGATATACTCTATATGGGCGTAAAGCTGCAAATATATCCACCGCTTATCTTCCTTGGAATCGGTGCTATGACCGACTTCGGACCGCTTATTGCTAATCCAAAGAGCTTTCTTTTGGGAGCAGCTGCACAGGGAGGCATTTTCTTTACATTCATAGGTGCAGCAGTTCTCGGCATGAGTGCCGCTGAGTGCGGATCAATCGCAATTATCGGTGGTGCAGACGGACCGACAGCTATTTATGTTTCATCTAAACTGCTGTCAAAAGCAGACGACATCGGCGTTGGTACAATCGCCCTTGCAGCATATACCTATATGGCACTTGTGCCGATTATACAGCCACCAATCATGAGAGCCTTGACCACAAAGAAAGAGCGTTCGGTTGTAATGGGACAGCTTCGCTCAGTGTCAAAGGTAGAAAAGCTCATTTTTCCTGTGCTTGTAACGATTGTAATTTCACTTATGGTACCGTCAGCAGCTCCGCTGGTTGGTATGCTTATGTTTGGAAATTTGCTTAAGGAAAGTGGTTGCTGTGACAGAATCGCAAAGACAGCACAAAACGAGCTTATGAATATAATTACTATATTCCTTGGCACATCGGTTGGTGCAACCACAAGAGCCGACAAGATTATTACACTTGCATTCGGAAAGGTTATTCTGCTTGGGGTAATCGCATTCTCAATCGGTACAGCTTGCGGTGTAATCCTTGGCAAGATAATGTATATCATTTCAAAGGGCAAGATAAATCCGCTTATCGGTTCAGCTGGTGTTTCAGCAGTTCCAATGGCGGCAAGAGTTTCACAGAAAGTCGGACAGGAGGAAGTTCCGACCAACTATCTGCTTATGCATGCTATGGGACCAAACGTTGCCGGAGTTATCGGTTCTGCCGTTGCTGCCGGTGTACTGCTCAGTATCGTACAGGTTTAATTTGACAACATAGAATAATGACGGGGCATTTTCACGTCATTTTTTGTATAGGAGTTTGCTATGGAGAATAATTTTTTTGCAGTATTGTCAAGAATGAAATATATCAACCGCTGGGCTTTGATGAGAAATACAATCAATGAGAATTTAAGTGAGCATTCACTTGAAACAGCGTTTATCGCACACGCTCTTGCACTTATCCGTAACAAGAGATTTGGCGGAAATGTAAATGCTGAGCGTTGTGCATTGCTTGCAATGTTTCATGACACAACAGAGATTCTGACAGGTGATTTGCCAACACCAGTTAAGTATTACAACAAGCAGATAAAGAGTATTTATGGTGATATAGAAGACAATGCAAAGGCACAGCTTTTATCATATTTGCCTGAGGACTTGCGTGATGATTATGAGCCACTGTTTGCAAGGACTGATGAAGATGATGAGCTTTGGGATCTGGTTAAGGGTGCTGATAAGATTTCTGCACTCATAAAATGCATTGAAGAGCGACAGATGGGCAATAACGACTTTGCATCAGCTGAAAAAAGCACATATGAGATAATCAGGAAACTAAACCTTCCCGAAGCAGATTTGTTCTTAAAAGAGTTTATGCCGTCATATCAGCTTACACTTGATGAGCAGGCATAAAAAACAATCTAATTCTTAATCATATGTTGTTAATAATATAAATCGGCATTTAGGTGAACAATATGAATAAAGAATGGTCTGAACTGAATAAGACAATGCAAGCTCAAATCAAAAAGAAAGAAACTTATATTTACGGCATAAGCACCTTATTTGAATTGCGTAACAGGCTTATGCGGACAATCATATCTTTCAAGAATTATCTTTCCAGAAAAGATTTTAATGCAATTCCTTTTATAAATTCAGACGGCTATCATAGTAAGACAATCGCATATTCTTTATGGCATATCTTCAGAATTGAGGATATTGTCGCACACACACTGATAAATTGTGATGAGCAAATATTATTTTCAGGCAATTACAAAGAACGCATTAATTCCCCTATCATAACAACAGGTAACGAGCTTGTAAAAAATGAGATTTCTGATTTTTCAAAGCAATTAGATATAAATGAACTATATTCATATATTTTTGAGGTTAAGGAAAGTACCGAAGCAATTCTGCGCGAACTG
>JAFTAX010000101.1 GCA_017458445.1 Ruminococcus sp.
CAGGCTGTTATGACAGGATTACCCCGAATTTTGAGCGTCTGGTTTCGGCTCGTGGCAAGGATAAGGACTATTATGTCAGAGGTACTTACACGAAGTATAACCTTGATTTTTCAAAGGACGTTATGCACCTTTATGATCTGGGCTTTGACCAGATTTCAGTTGAGCCTGTTATGGCAGACGCAAGCGAGCCTTATGCGATAACGGAAGATGATCTGCCGAGAATTTTTGAAGAGTATGAGGTGCTGTCAAAGAAAATTCAGAAGATTAAAGATGACGGCAAGTTTATAAACTTCTTCCACTTTATGCTGGATCTTGACCAGGGACCTTGTGCGATTAAGCGTCTGAGAGGCTGCGGCAGCGGTAATGAATATGTTGCGATTACTCCTGACGGTGATATTTTCCCATGCCATCAGTTTGTTGGAATTGATGACTTCAAGATGGGCAATCTGCATGACGGAAGCTTTAATCAGGACATCAAAGACACATTCGCCTGCACCCACGTTTACACAAAGCCTGAGTGTAAAAAATGCTGGGCGAAATTCTATTGCAGCGGCGGCTGTAACGCCAACAACTACATTTATGCAGGCGACATTCACAACGCTCACAAGCTTTCCTGCGAGATTCAGAAAAAGCGTCGTGAATGTGCGATAATGATGAAGGCTGTAAGTATGCTTGATCATGCAGAATAGAATATGACATACAGCGACTGGGCTTTTTGCCCGGTCGCTTTTTTTATGCAAAAAACGCCTGGAATATGTTAAGACACATGGGCATATTATGTTTTAGGACAAGTAAGGAGTGGTGATATGGCGAATGTAACAAGCAAACTCGGGCTTGTGTATGAGCTTTTAACGCCGAAAATCAAGGCTGCCATAACTGCAATTCCTGAGCATGAGCGTTGTCATATTCAGGAAATACGGCTCAGGCTCGGCAGATTTCTTACGGCAACACTGTTCGGAAAAGAATACTTTGTAACTCACGACGGCAGGCTCAGAAGTGTTCCTGAAAATGCTGTTTGTGTTGATGCTTATGACATAGATACAGCCTATAAGCGTTCGCTTAGCAATTCTTTGCACAGCTATCACAGGGAAATTGCAAACGGCTTTATTACAACCAAAGGCGGAAACAGGGTAGGCTTTTGCGGCACGGCGGTACTTGACTCAAAGGATAACTATTCAATAGATACGCTAAAGCATATATCATCTGTGAACATTCGTGTTGCAAGAGAGGTGCTGGGTTCGGGAGATGTGCTTTACAGCAAGGCTTTTGCAGAAGGTGCGGCATCACTGCTTATCGGTGGACCGCCTGCCTGCGGAAAGACTACGGTGCTGAGGGATTTGTGCAGGCTTATCGGGGGCAGATACAGGGTGTCGCTTGTTGATGAGCGAAACGAGATTTCAGCATCATCAGACGGTGTTGCACAAAACAGTGTCGGCGAGCTGACGGACGTATTCAATTCATACACCAAATCAGAGGGCATAACGATTGCGGTCAAGGTCATGTCGCCCGAGATAATAGTCTTAGATGAGATTGGCGTTAAGGGTGATTTGTCCGCACTTTCCTATGCTGTAAATTCGGGTGTGAAGCTTGTTGCAACCTGTCATGCGGGAAGTTTCGATGAGTTGAAAAAACGTCCTGCGGTGTCAAAGCTTTTGAAAGAAAAGGTGTTTGACTATGCAGCACTGCTCGGGACAGGCTCGATGTGCGGTCAGCTGACAAGCTTTTACAAGCTTTAACTGGAGGAGCTATGATAAGGATTATCGGGATAGTTTTAATTATGCTGACGGGTGCAAACTGCGGTTGCTATCTTTCATCACGTGTTAAAGGGCATATTAAAACGCTTGAGACTATAAACGATATGCTAAGAGAAACGCAAGTTATGATTCGCTTTAATGCGGTGACATTTAAGGAGCTTATCTTGCATTTACAGGGCTGTTTTGGTATCTCAAAGCTTAAGTTTTTATCATTTGATGCTGAGAAATCTGATATAAGAGAGAGTATAATTTTTGCAATTAAGCAAAATGAAGACGGGCTTAATCAGGAGGAAAATGAGAGGCTTTGCTGTTTTTTTATGGGCTTTGGTACAACGGATATTGACGGGCAGCTGTCAATGGTGGAGAGCTATCAGCACTACTTTGCAGACAGGCTTGAAAAGGTCCGTGATGAAGGCTTGAAAAAGTGTCGGCTTTATAATTCGCTCGGAGTTTTAGGCGGTGCATTTGTTGCGGTTATGCTGGTGTAAGAGCCACTGCTTTTGAAAGGACGGTTGAGATAAATGGACGTTGATTTGATATTTAAAATTGCGGCAATCGGGATTATCGTTGCTGTGTTAAATCAGCTTCTCAAACGTGCGGAACGTGATGAGCAGGCGATGATGACAACACTTGCAGGGCTTATTGTTGTGCTGATGATGATTGTAAATCAGATTGGGAATCTGTTTGATACAATCAAGTCGGTGTTTGGGCTGGGCTGATGGATATTATTATGATAGCAGGCTTTTGCATTATATCCTGCATTATCTGCAAGGTGCTTGAAAGAGATTCAGGCGAGATTAAAATCCTGCTTGTGCTGGGTGCTGTTTGCATAATTATCCTGAATGTTGTCGGCGAGATAACTCAGGTGACAAATGAAATCAGAGAGCTGTTTTTGCAAGCGGACATGAGCGATGATTATCTCACGATTATTTTCAAGGGCTTGGGTATCTGCTACATAACTCAGCTTAGCTGTGACTGTGCAAATGACTGCGGAGAAAGTGCAATTGCCTCTCAGCTTGAGCTTGCAGGACGGATAAGTATGCTTATTGTTGCCCTGCCGTTGTTCAGGTCAATTATCGGGATTATTGAAGAACTCTTAATTTAAAGGAATGCTATGAAAAAGGTCATAATGATTGTGCTGATACTTGTGCTGATAGCGATTTATGCGTTGCCTGTACAGGCTGATGACAGCGAAAGTGTACAGGGTGATGAATATTCAAAGGTTGTCGGTGAGTTATCTGATGATATTGAAAATGCCACTGGCGATGAGGTGAATGAGATTCTCAAAGAGAATGAAATCTCGCTTGAAAACACAGACGGTATATCAAAGCTCTCGGCTTGGAATGTAATAACGAGCGTTGCAGAGTCGTTTCTTAGCATACTAAAAAAGCCTGCGGTGGTGCTTGGGAAAATAATTGCTGTAACGCTACTTTGCGTTTTGGCAAAAAGCATGGCACCAGACGGTTCGGCAGTTACAGGTTCTTTTAACATAATCGGCGTGCTTGCAACGGTCGGCGTGATGTATGATACATTAAATCAGGCAATTGAGATTATCCGCTCGTCACTCTCAGGGCTGTCTGACTTTATGACAGCTTACATACCGATTTTTGCAAGCGTTGCAGCGGCAGGTGGCAGTGTTACAGCGTCAGGGAGCTACTATGCGACAACGCTTATGCTCTGCGAGATAATCGGCTACGCATCAAACTATGTGGTGATGCCGTTTTTAAGCATTGTGCTTGCGATATCGCTTGTGTCGGCAATCAATCCGAGATTGCAGTTTTGCGGTGTTGCAGAGTCGGTTAAAAAGGCATCACAATGGATTCTCGGTGGCATGATGACGATATTTGCAGGCTTGCTGACGATTCAGGGCTTTTCAGGCACGGCGACAGATTCGCTTGCTTCAAGGGCAGTGAAGTTTGCAGCGTCAAGCTTTATACCAGTCGTCGGCGGTGCGGTGTCGGAAGCCTATTCCACAATTCACGGCAGTATCGGTGTTATCAGGACAGGCGTTGGCACAATCGGCATAATCATAATTTTTGTTATGATAATCCGCCCAGTTCTGACAATAATTGCAATCAAGTTTATAATCACGCTTGCACAGATGATATGCGGTGTTTTTGACCAGAAAGAGTGTGCCGAGCTTTTAAAAAGCACTAATGCGGTAATGTCAATCGGGCTTAGCATGGTAGTGTGCTTTTCAATTGTATTTGTTATAGCGACAGCTGTGCTGATGCTGACGGCGATGAATATGGGTGCATAGCATGGACATTTTAAAAACAGCGATTTTCACAGCCTGCATAATCGGTATTGTCAGCACACTGACTGACATGGCAACACCAAACGGCAGGCTTAAAAAACAGCTTTCTATAATTCTTACGATGACGCTGGTTTTAGGCATATTCACACCATTTGTAAGCGGTGGCTTCAAGCTTGATCTGAGCGGTGCTGACCTGCCTGACACTGATGAATATGAGAGATACAGCGAGGACTTTCAGGATATGTACTTGACACAGTCGGAGGAGAATATTAAAAAGGCGCTGGCAGGGCTTTTAAAGAATGACGGCATTACGGCTGACAAAATTGACATAGTATCAGCTATTGATGAATATAATTCTTTAGAGATAAAAAAAGTCAGGGTTTATATCTCTGATTCAACTAAAGCGACAAAGGACAGGATAGAAAAGATTTTAAGCGACAATCTTCCTGATACAGCGGTTGAATTTGTAAAGGAGGAGAGCAGTGGATATCAAAACGCAGATAAAAAAGATGAAAGCTTTGATACTAAAGCAGAATCGTACACGGCTGATAGTGATTCTCGGGATTTGCGGGATAGTGCTGATACTTCTTTCAGAGATAATTCCTGACAGCGAAAATGATGATAAGTCGGCAACAGCTGCAAACGATCCGGTAACGGAGGATACTTATGAATATAAAAAGCAGACTGAAGCCGAGCTTTGCAAAATTCTCGGCGAGATAAAGGGTGTAGGCAGCATTAAAGTGATGGTAACAATCGAAGGCACCACCGAATATGTCTATGCTGAAGAGCTTGATACAGACACTGACAAGGACGGTGAGAAAACATCAGAGCAGTATAAAAATGAAGTTGTAATGGTTGAGCAGGACGGCCGAAAGGACGCTCTTGTGAAAAAGATTATAAAGCCGCAGATAAGCGGTGTTGTCATCGTCTGTCAGGGAGGAGGAGATGCAAACCTAAGTGAACGTGTGCTGAGGGCAGCCTCAGTTGCACTTAATCTGCCAGCAAGCAGGATTTGTGTTGAATGCAGAAAATAAACTATAAAACGGAGGTCACGATAATGAAAAAACCAACCTTGATAATCGGTAAAAAACAGATAATTTTAGCAGGTATGACTTTGATACTCGGCGTTGCTGTTTATGTCAACTATGCTTTTTCAGCAACTGGCGGACAGCTTAAGAAAACATCAAAGATTGAAAATCAGGCTGCAAACTATGGCGATACACAGCTTGTCAGCAACGATTCGGCGACTGACTATTTTGCACAGGCAAGGATAGACAGAATGACATCTCGTGATGAAGCTGTTGAAACGCTCAAGAACATTATGAGCGGTGGTGATACTACCGAAGAAGAGCAGTCGGCAGCCTCAGAGGACGCAGCGGCAATGTCGGGACTGATTGAAACGGAAAGCACGGTTGAAAACCTTATTAAAGCAGCAGGATTTGAGGACTGTGTTGTTTATCTTGACGGCAAGAATGCAAACATTGTGGTCAAGTCGGACGGTCTTCTTGACAGTGAGGCTGCACAGATAAAAGACATTCTGCTTGCACAGGTTGATGTGGAAAATGAGAACATCAGGATTTTTGATGTCAAGTAGTATTAATATATATCCAATGCCCGTTATTTTGGGCGTTGGATATTTTTTGTCTGCGGATATTATAAAAATATGATAAAACCTGTTGAAATTTGAGAGAGGTTGTGTTATAATATGTTTATGTAGATTTTGTGTTAATAATCTTTAGACAGGAAGGAATGTTTTTATGAGTAAAGCGAAAAAGAAATCATCTGCTGCAAAAAAAGTCGCAGTGTTCTTTGTTGTACTGATTATAATAGAGATACTTGCTATTTTTGGCATTGTTAAAGTATTTAAGAACGATGATGTTACACCAAGCTTTGCAGGCTACAGTGTTTATCTGATGGATTCAGATGCAATGGGTAAGGACGTGCCTGTAAATTCACTTGTTCTTGCTGAGGAAGTTTCACCAAGCAAGGATAAAATCGGCAAGGCTGTTTTGTGCGAGAATGTACCAAAGATTGGCACATCTGTGTTCTGGCTTGCTGACGTTGTTTCAAAGGGCGACAATGTAAACGGTGTTGTTTATAAAGTATACCAGGGCGACAGCGAAAAGCTGATTAACGTTAATTCAAAGGACGTTGTTGGCGTTGCTAAAAAGTATTATTCAACTGCAGGAAAGATAATCAAGTTTGTTAAAACTCGTGCAGGTATGATAATCTGTGTTGCAATTCCACTTCTTCTTATGATTTTCCTTGAGATAATAATTGCAATCGCAAGACACGCTTCATCAAAGAATTATGATGACGATGATTATGATGATGTTGAAGATGATGAAGATTCAGGTGATGCACTCGAAGAATTCCTCAACGAAAAGCGTGGCCATGGCGGTGAAACTGATGAAGCTGATGACGGCGAATATGACATCAAATTTGATTCTTCAATGAAGCCTAACAGCGTTGAAGGCGAGCGTCTGGACGTTGACGATTATATTGACGAAGTAGTAGGTGCGGCTGACGAGGCTGATGAGGCTGAGGACTATGTTGCTGATGAGCCTGCCATCGAAGAACCACCTGCACCTCCAAGAGATGTTGAGGAGTCTGTTTCATCTACAAGAAACACAGCTTCTGCTTCACTTGAAGAGCTTATGAAAATGATGGAAGAAGAACAGAATAAGCTTAAAGAACAGTTGAAAGAATAGTAATATAACGACAGGCATATACATTAACTGTATATGCCTTTTGTTTTGATTAAAGGGCGTTTTTTTATGATTGATAATGAAGTTAAAAAGCCGAGAGTAATGCTTGCGGCGGTAGATCTTGGAGAATATGACGCTGAGCAGTCGCTTGACGAGCTGGAGGAGCTTGCACAAACTGCTGGTGCTGAAACGGTTGTCAGGGTGATTCAGAAGCGTCCTGCGTTTGATTCGGCGACCTGTATCGGCTCGGGGCGACTTGAGGAGATGGCAGAGATTTGCCAGCGTGAAGAGATTGACCAGATTATTTTTGACCACGAGCTGACGGCAACTCAGATAAGGAACATTGAAGAAGTCTGCGGTGTTCATACGATTGACCGGACGATGCTGATTCTCGACATATTTGCACAGCGTGCCACAACCCACGAGGGCAGGCTTCAGGTCGAGATTGCACAGCACCGTTACCGCTTGCCACGACTTGCAGGCATGGGTGTCAAGCTGTCAAGGCTGGGTGCAGGAATCGGTACAAGAGGTCCTGGTGAAACAAAGCTTGAAACCGACAGACGACACATCAGGGCAAGGATTGCAACGATAAATCAGGAGCTGAAAGAGATTGAAAAACGCCGTGAACATCAGCGTGCAAGGCGAAAAAAGGACGGCGTTCTGATTTGTGCGATTGTCGGCTACACGAATGTCGGCAAGTCAACGCTTCTAAATACCTTGACGGAGGCTGATGTTTTAGCCGAAAACAAGCTGTTTGCGACACTTGAAACGACATCAAGAGCGATTGAGCTGCCTGACGGCAGAAGTGTTTTGCTGATTGACACGGTCGGGCTTATAAGACGGCTTCCGCACCATCTTGTCGAGGCTTTCAAGTCAACGCTGGAGGAAGCTGCAAACGCCGATGTGATACTGCATATTTGCGATGCGTCATCAGATAATTGCGAGGAGCAGGCAAGAGTAACGCTTGAGCTGCTAAAAGAGCTTGGCTGTGAGGGCATACCTGTTGTCACGGCGTTTAACAAGTGCGACAAGGCGGATTTGCCTGATGACATTACTTCTGATGATGTTGTGAAAATTTCCGCAAAAGAAGGCACAGGCATTGACAACCTTTTGCTTGCGATACAAAATGCACTTCCGCAGTCGGCGATTCGCACAAGGCTGCTTTTGCCGTTTGATAAGGCTGGACTTCTTAGCGTTATCCGAATTGACGGCAAGGTTTTTTCAGAGGAATACACTGCAGAGGGAATTGTGGTTGATGCACTTGTGGACATAAAGGTGTTCTCGAAGGTTGATGAATATAAGATTAAACAATAAGAAAAGCTCGTTTGCAACAAACGAGCTTTTTTGCATATAAAAAAACCGTTGAACACGAAAACGTGCTCAACGGCTGGCGCGGATTGAGAGATTTGAACTCTCGCGCCCCGTCCGAGACCTACTCCCTTAGCAGGGGAGCCCCTTCACCACTTGGGTAAATCCGCATGAACATATTGATAAAAAAAGCGGACAACTCCGCAAAACAATAAATATTCAGCCATGGTGCAAATCAAATTGCACCAATGAGCTGATTTTGGCGGACAGGGTGGGATTCGAACCCACGGTACGTTGCCGTATCACCGGTTTTCAAGACCGGCTCCTTAAACCACTCGGACACCTGTCCATAAGACTGACATTTTCAATCAGACTTGCGACTTAATTATTTTATCACAATTAGAACGCTTTGTCAAGGCTTTTTTGAAATAATATTGCGCTTACTTTAAACTGATTTGCAAATGTATCGCTGTAATCACGGCTTTTGGAGTTGAAATTTGCTTATTTATGTGTTAAACTATAAGTAAATTGTTCTAAAAAAATATAGAAAGGGCATTTTTTATGAAAAGCGATGCTTTATCAGCCGATAAGAATAAGCAAAGACTGGCTTTTATCGATGTTGCAAAGGGTATTGCGATACTGCTTGTTGTTGCGGGCCATTTGCTGCAAAAGGACAGCGGTGCTTTAAGCCATGGCGAAAAAATTGCAAATTTGATTTATTCTTTTCATATACCTGCGTTTTTCACTTTAAGTGGAATGGGATTGTACCTATCCCTCGGCACTGGCAGGATTTCACACGAACTGTTTAAAACAAAGCTTAAAAAGTACACAAAACGGCTGTTGTTATCATATTTTCTCTGGAGCGGTATCAGCTTCTTTGTTTTTTGTGCAAAGGCCACACCTGATATATACGAGTGGTTCTGGTGTGTCTTGACATTCAGAGGTCGTGCACCGATATGGTTTTTGGGTGCTTTGTTCTGGGGCGAAGTTGCGTTTTTGCTGATTCACTTTCTTTCAAAGCACAGGATTATATGCACGCTTATTACAGCGATACTTACGGGCGTTGTGACGGTTGTGTGTGCAGGATTTTCAGGTGCGATTGATAGTCTTGACAGTCTGCCTTTGCAGTACCTTTGCATATTTGCTGCGAGATTTTTCCCGGTGCTTTTCTTTTTGTGCATTGGATTTCTGATCATGCACGTCATTCAGGCAATAAAGCTTGCAGAGCTTTGGTATTTGCCTGTTGGGCTGGTGCTTGCAGTCGTTGTGGTTTTGGTGCAGCTTAAGGTCGATAACGCCGTGAATGTGCATTTGTTCAGCCTTGGCAATCCATTTGTGTTCTTGTTCACATCATTATTCGGCTCGCTTGCGTTGGTGTGCATTTGCAAGGGAACAAGCAAGCTTTTGCCGTTTTGGGTTTTGTCAAGCCTTGGCAGAAACTCGCTTGGCATAATGCTTATTCATTATGACCCGTTCCCGACAATTACGATTTCCTGGGCAGCCTGCTCGGCTTTGCCAGTAATGCCGAAGGTTTGCACATTTATAATTGCACTTGCAATCACGACGGGTATTTCATATTTTGCTACAAGAATGATAAACAAAAAGCTGCTGCTATAGTAATAAGGATAGGTGTATAGATTGAAATTTAAAGTTAAACAGTTGATGAAAATGTGCCTTCAGCACCTGCTTTTGCCGTTTTTGTACTTTATCTTTTCATTTAAAAAGGTGAACAAACGGCTTGTGATTTTTGCTGATGCTCATCATAATGACATACCGTTTAGCATGGTGCGTATGCGTGAGGCTGTCGGGCAAATAAGTGGGCTTGAAGTGCATGATATGTATTTCGATTTTCAGAAAAACGGTACTGGTGCTTTAGTTATATGGCTTTTTAAGTTTATGAAGCTGTATGCAACGGCTCGGTATGTCTTTATCTGCGATAATTTTCTGCCTGTGTCATCATGCAAGAAACGTCGTGGCACAAAGGTTATTCAGCTCTGGCATTCGGGTGGATTGCTTAAAACGGCAGGCTATGACACGAAAGACGCTGTGCCTGATATGTACAAGGGAAATGTTTTCAAGAATTATGATTTGCTGACGGTGAGTGCACCTTGCTGTGTGCCTGTTTTTGAAAGCTCATGCAGACAGCCGAAGGGCGTTGTTAAGGCACTTGGTATCTCACGGAGCGACACATATTTTGATGAGGAGTATAACAATGCCTGCCGTGAGGAATTTTACTCAAAATACCCTCAGGCAAAAGGAAAAAAGGTTATTCTTTGGGCACCGACTTTCAGGGGTACTGCAGCACAGCCTGTGCTTGTTGGCGAAGAAGAGATAGACAGGGCAATCGGGCAGTCTGATGATTTATTTCTCATAAAAAAGCTGCACCC
>JAFTAX010000102.1 GCA_017458445.1 Ruminococcus sp.
AATATTGTTAGCACAATAAAATAGTGGCATTTCAATACTTCTCGGAACACTTCCCCATGCAGCTTGATTGAGCACATAGTCTACGCCTTTGCAAGCTTTCATACAAGTAGCAAGGTCCTTTATATCACCCTTAATAAACTCATAGTTCGGGTTGTCAATAAGCATATCAACATTTGCCTGTTTGCCTGTTGACAAGTCATCAAGGCATCTTACCTTATAGCCAAGGCTTAGTATCGCCTCGCAAAGATTTGAACCAATAAATCCAGCTCCTCCTGTTACTAAAAACAGTGAACCTTCCGGAAACTTTAAATCTTTATATCCCATAATTCTCTCTTTTCTATATTATTTACTTTTGAATTTCGTAAATCTTCACTTCACAAAGTTCTTCACTATCAAATTTTTTGTTTTGCATTGAATTGCCAACATAGGTCATGCCACACTTTTGCATTACACGACCTGATGCTGGATTATCAGGATGATGACAAGCACCAACCACTTTAAATCCCTGAGCAAACAGTTCAGCAATTACAGTTTTTGCTGCCTCTGTCATAACACCTTTGCCCCATTGAGATTGCATAAGTACATAACCAATATGGGCAGCACCATCATCAGTAACTCCAACTACATCAATTGCACCAACGGGTTCATCGCTACCTTTAAGGGTTATTGCCCAGCAATAATTCTTTTTCATGCACATATCTACGTACATTTTTGTATCTTCAACGCTGTTATGCGGATACCATGTGCAATACTTTGCAACTCTTGGATCTGATGTCCAGTTCTTATATATAGCTTGTGCATCTTCTGTCTTGAACGGACGCAATACAAGGCGTTTTGTATATAAAGTTTCCATGGATTATAATCTCCAATAGCTATATCCAGCTGCCTCATATTCCTTGCGATTAAGGAGTCCCTTGATGTCAAGAAGAACCTTCTTGCCATCGCCAAAGAAGCTATCAATATCGCTCATTGTCAAGTCCTGAAAATCTGTATGTGCAACTGCAACTATAACAGCGTCCATATCCTTGATTGTATCAACGTCTACAAACTCGATACCATAAAGCATTTTTGCTTCCTGTGCATCAGCCTGTGGATCAGCAATTACTGGTGTGATACCATACTCCTTAAGCTCGTTTACGATATCAATAATCTTTGTATTTCTTGTGTCAGGACAGTTTTCCTTGAATGTGAAGCCTAAAATTGCAACCTTTGCGTCCTTAACTGCCTTATCAGCAGAAATAAGATTCTTTACAACGTTCTCAGCAACATATTTGCCCATATCGTCATTTATACGACGGCCTGACAGGATAACCTGGCTGTGATAGCCAAGCATTTCTGCTTTATATGTAAGATAATAAGGGTCAACGCCGATACAGTGTCCGCCAACAAGTCCTGGATAGAACTTAAGGAAGTTCCACTTTGTACCAGCAGCTTCCAGAACTGCCTTTGTATCAATTCCAATCTTGTTGAAAATGATTGAAAGCTCATTCATAAACGCAATGTTAATATCACGCTGGCTGTTTTCAATTACCTTTGCAGCTTCAGCAACCTTGATTGATTCAGCTCTGTGAACACCAGCTTCAACAACAAGCTCATAAACCTTTGCAACCACATCAAGAGTTACATCGTCCATACCTGAAACAATTTTCATTATAGTTTCAAGTCTGTGCACCTTGTCACCCGGGTTGATACGCTCTGGTGAATAACCAATTTTGAAATCTACACCACATTTAAGACCTGATTCTCTTTCAAGGATTGGAATACACACATCTTCAGTTACTCCTGGATATACAGTTGACTCATACACAATAATTGAGCCTTTTGTAAGGTTTCTGCCCAGGATTACGCTTGCACCCTCAACAGGACTAAGGTCTGGTGTATGGTCATCATTAACAGGTGTTGGAACTGCAACGATGTGGAATTTAGCATCACGAAGCTTTGTTTCATCAGCTGTGAACTCAACTGTTGTATTCTTGATAGCTTCGTCACCAACTTCATTTGTCGGGTCCTTACCGTTTTTATAAAGCTCGATTTTCTTTGCATTAAGGTCAAAGCCAACAACCTTAATCTTCTTTGCAAATGCAACGGCAATTGGCATACCAACGTATCCCAAACCTACTAACGAAAGCTTTTCTTCACCGTTTAACAGTTTCTCGTACAGCTTTTCAAAACTCATCTTAAATTCCTCCAATTATTTAATAATTTGTTCGATTTTATTTATATATTCATTGACAATAATATTTCTGTCAAATTCTTTCTCCATTTTTTTACGTCCGTCAATACCCATCTGAACTTTTTTGTCATACGGAAGCTCAATAAACTTAATAACAGCGTTCGCTAACGATTCAGCGTTCTTAGGCTCAAAACCAAGTCCTGTAACACCCTCGTCAAACGTTTCCCTGCAACCTGGAATATCTGATGCTATAACAGGTCTGCCAGTCGCTGCTGCTTCAAGCAAGACATTCGACATTCCCTCGTGGTATGATGGGTGAATTATCGCATGGCTTTCTTTGATGAACAGGTGTATATCCTGCTGTTGCTCTATATACTCAACAAGACCGCTGTCTACCGCAGACTGTATCTTGTCGTGATAATCATCATCAAAAAAGCCAATCAGCCTCAGGCGTACTTTCGGATATTGCTTTTTGACCGATTCAATTGCAGTTAAAAGCTCGTCTGTGCCTTTGTCTTTCATTATTCTACCAATAGTTGTAAAGATAAGTTCATCTGTATCCTTAGGATACTTCTCAAAACAATGCTGATTAAGATTTACGCCAGAGCCTGGCAGGACATGATAATTGTCTTTTACTACCTTATGTTCTTTCATAAAGCTCATGTTGCTGTTATTCTGGAAATACACCATTTTCGCTTTTCTAAGCCCCAATCGATAAAGCGTTAAAGATATTCTCTGCAAAATACCGCCGTCAACTACTGATGTGCCAAGTCCTGTAACATTTGCTATCTGCGGAATTTTGAGCTTTGCTGCAGCAATACCACCATAAACATTTGGCTTTATTGTATATGAAAGCACTATGTCAGGTGATATGTCTTTCATAATCCTTTTGTAATACTTAACAAGCTTTAAATCTGATAAAGGATTTGTGCCACGCCTATCAAAATCGGCCTCTACAAACTTACAGCCCATGCTTATAAGTTCACCGATTCTATCTCCTTGAGGACAGGACAGATATACCTCATATCCTTCATGTATAAGTCGTTCTACAAGTTCTTTTCGGAAATTATATATCACGACATTATGGTTTACTAA
The DNA here is from genome assembly GCA_017458445.1 of Ruminococcus sp. GTDB lineage: Bacteria > Bacillota > Clostridia > Oscillospirales > Ruminococcaceae > FB2012. The sequence continues at coordinate 3,269 of JAFTAX010000102.1, forward strand.
TATCAACACTCTTTTCATTAATGTTACTCCGTTATAGATTTACGCATTATACTAATAATGTAGTAACTAAGTAGATTAACAACTCATTTCCATCCAACGTCTCCTAACAATAGTGCCATACTTAATATCAACTTCAGGTAAATCTTCATCAAGCATTTTCTTCACGCATAAATATGGTAGATTAACACCTGCATAAAAGAATACTGGAATTCCCGCAGTAATTCTTGGGTTGCACTCCATTATTACTGGTTTACCCTCTTCATTTTCACGAACGTCAAAACCAATATTACCATCAAGCTTTAGTGTTTCAGTAACGTCAGAACATATTTTTTTGACATCTACGTTGTCTACAACAAC
>JAFTAX010000103.1 GCA_017458445.1 Ruminococcus sp.
CCGCATCTTACGGCCTTATGATAAGCATCATCTACCTCTACCTCAGAGTGCTTGAACTTATCCTGAGATTCTCAAAGAGAAACGACTGATATGTAATAAAACGTTATACTCGGCTTTCGGGTATAACGTTTTTTTGTTGACAAAGGTCAGATTTTGCGTTACTATATATCTGGGTGATTATTGTGACAAAAAAAGAAAAAGCAATTGATATTTGCAGGCTTTTGGAAGAGAAATATCCTGACGCTGCCTGCTCTTTAATATATAATGCACCGCACGAGCTAATGATTGCAGGCAGGCTTTCTGCTCAATGCACCGATGCAAGAGTAAACATTGTGACAAAGGAACTCTTTGCAAAATATCGCACGATCGAAGACTTCGCAAACGCCGATATTACCGATGTTGAAGAGATTGTCAAGCCTTGCGGATTGTACAAAACCAAAGCTAAATCGGTTGTTGAGATGTGCAGGCAGATTATGACCGATTTTGACGGCGAGATACCGCAGACGATTGATGAGCTTACCACTCTTTCAGGTATCGGTCGCAAGACGGCAAATCTTATTATGGGCGATGTTTTTCATAAGCCGTCAATCGTCACTGACACACATTGTATAAGAATCTGCGGTCGTTTAGGCCTTACAAAAAGCAAAGAGCCTCAAAAGGTTGAAATGGACCTTTTGAAGATTATCCCGAAGGATAAGTCAACCAATTTCTGTCACCGACTTGTACTTTTCGGACGAGATGTCTGCAAAGCAAGAGGTGAAAAGTGCGAAGAATGCCCTTTGACAGAGCTATGCAAAACATACAAACAAAAGAAAAAATCCACTCGTTAAAGAGTGGATTTTTGTTTATCAGATCATTGAATCTTCCCAGCAATCAGGAGCTGTGAGTCCAAGAAGCTTTGCAACGGTCGGTGCAACGTTTGCAAGACCGTATTTTGTGCTGTCAGCGTCCTTGATAGCATGAGTTTCATCTTTGTCATAAATGATGAAAGGAACTCTGTTGAGTGAATGAGCTGTTCTAACCTGAATGTCACCCTTCTTGTTCTTTTCAAGCATCTCATCAGCATTACCATGGTCAGCAGTGATAAGCACTATGCAGCCATATTCATCAGCAACCTTGAGCAGTCTTGCAAGACCAAGGTCAACCGACTCAACGCCAATTATTGTAGCGTCCATAGAGCCAGTGTGTCCAACCATATCGCCGTTAGGATAGTTGCATCTGATGAAATCATATTTCTTCGACTCGATAGCCTTGATAACATCATCAGTAACCTCTGCCGACTTCATCCAAGGTCTTTCATCAAATGAAACCTTGTCTGACGGAATCTCATTCCATGTTTCAAGCTCGTCAGAGAACTTTTCAGACTTGTTACCGTTCCAGAAGTATGTCACATGGCCAAACTTCTGTGTTTCGGAAACCGCATAAGAATTAAGCCCTGCATTAACAAGAACCTCTGAGAGTGTATTTGTAATCTCAGGTGGATTAACAAGGTACTTCTTTGGCAAATTAAGGTCACCGTCATACTGAAGCATACCAGCATAAAGCACCTTTGGATCATATCCGCCCTTGTCAAACTTGTCAAATCCTTCAATATCAAATGCCATTGACATTTCAATCGCTCTGTCGCCACGGAAGTTAAAGAGAATAACGCTGTCGTCATCGCAAATCTTTCCGACTGGCTTGTCTTCTTTAGCAATAACAAATGGTGGCAGATCCTGGTCGATAGCACCCGTTTCTTCACGCAAAGTCTTGTAAGCTTCTGCAGCAGAGTTGAACATTCTGCCTTCGCCCTTAACGTGAGTATCCCAGCCAAGCTTAACCATATTCCAGTCAGCCTGATATCTGTCCATTGTGATTTTCATTCTTCCGCCGCCTGACGCAATCTTTGCATCAAAGCTGTCGTCATTTAGTGCTGCCATTGTGTTTTCAAGGTCATCAATATATGTAAGACCTGATGTTGCAGGAACGTCACGTCCATCAAGGAGGATATGACATCTGACAGTCTTGACACCCTCGTCCTTTGCCTTTGCAATCATAGTCTTGAGATGTGAAATGTTCGAGTGAACATTTCCGTCAGAAAGAAGCCCGATAAAGTGAAGTGTTGTGCCGTTTGACACACAATTCTCAACAAGCTCTTTCCATGTACCTGATGCAAACATCTTTCCGCTTTCGATAGATTCGTTGACAAGCTTTGCACCCTGTGAATAAATCTGTCCGCAACCGAGTGCATTATGACCGACCTCAGAGTTACCCATATCGTCATCAGACGGAAGTCCGACTGCATCACCATGAGCCTTGAGAGATGTGTTTGGATATTCCTTCAAAAGCATATCAAGTGTAGGTGTGTTTGCTTCTGTAACGGCATCACCAAGACCTGTCTGTGAAAAGCCAACGCCGTCCATAACAACTAAAACAACTGGTTTTTTTGCCATAGCTTTTAGTCCTTTCTTAAATCAAGTTTTTTGTCCTAATTAGCCTTCTACAGCAGCCTGTACGATTGTGTTGAAGTCAGCAGCCTTGAGTGAAGCTCCACCGATAAGACCACCGTCAACATTTTCCTTAGCCAAAAGCTCAGCACAGTTGCCAGCATTCATTGAACCACCGTACTGGATTGTAACAGCCTCTGCTGTAGCCTCATCATAAATCTTAGCAAGTGTTGCACGTATAAATGCACAAACCTCTTCAGCCTGGTCAGCAGTAGCTGTCTTACCTGTACCGATTGCCCATACAGGCTCATAAGCGATAACAGTTTTCTTTACGTCCTCAGCTGAAACATCATACAAATCAAGCTTAATCTGACGAGCGATAACCTCTTCAGTAATGTTGCACTCACGTTCCCAGAGAAGCTCACCAACACAAACGATTGGCTTAAGACCAGCTGCCAGTGCTGCCTTTGTTCTCTTGTTTACTGTTTCATCAGTTTCGCCGAAGTACTGTCTTCTTTCGCTGTGACCGATAACTACATATTCAACACCAAGCTCAACGAGCATATCAGCTGAAATTTCGCCTGTGAAAGCACCGCTCTTTTCAAAGTGAACGTTCTCAGCACCAACCTTAACGTTTGAGCCTTCTGTTGTAGCAATAGCTGTTTCAAGGTTTGTGAAAGGCACGCAAGCGATAACCTCAACCTTGCCGTCAGCATTAGCAACCAATGGCTTGATAGCTTCAAGCAGCTCCTTAGCTTCAGGTCTTGTCTTGTTCATTTTCCAGTTACCAGCGATAATAGCTTTTCTTACATTCTTTTTCATTACAATAACTCCTTTTTAAAATATTTATAAACAAACTAAACGGGGCATTGATTATAAGCCCCGTTTTTTCAGGCAAAACACCTGTATTATTTATCTGCAATTACATCAATACCAGGAAGAACCTTACCCTCGAGATATTCAAGTGATGCACCGCCACCAGTTGAGATGTGGCTCATCTTGTCAGCAAAACCAAGCTGGATTACAGCTGCAGCAGAGTCACCGCCACCGATGATTGTTGTAGCGTCAGTTTCAGCAAGTGATTTTGCAACCGCAATTGTACCCTTTGCAAGAATTGGATTTTCAAATACACCCATAGGACCGTTCCATACAACTGTCTTTGCTGACTTAACAGCCTGTGCATAAAGCTCTGCTGTCTTTGTACCGATATCAAGTCCCATCTTGTCAGCAGGAATTGCATCAGAATCAACTACTTCAACATCTATCTCAGCATCGATTGGATCTGGGAATGTTGCAGTGATTGTTGTGTCAACAGGCAAAAGAAGCTTCTTTCCAGCCTTCTCAGCCTTTTCAATCATTTCCTTACAATAGTCAATCTTTGTATCATCAACAAGTGAAGTACCAACTTCCTTACCCTGAGCCTTGAGGAATGTATAAGCCATTCCGCCACCAATGATAAGTGTGTCGCACTTTTCGATAAGATTGTTTATAACGTTAAGCTTGTCTGCAACCTTTGCACCACCAAGAATTGCAACAAAAGGTCTTACAGGATCTTCTACTGCATTTCCAAGGAAGTTGATTTCTTTCTGCATGAGGTATCCTACAGCTGTTTCCTTTACAAACTTTGTAACGCCTGCTGTTGAAGCATGAGCTCTGTGAGCTGAACCGAAAGCGTCCATTACAAACACTTCATCATCAACGAGGTCAGCAAGCTCTTTAGCAAAGCCTTCGCCGTTCTTAGTTTCTTCAGCACCTCTGAATCTTGTGTTTTCCAAAACAACGATTTCACCATCGTTCATTTCAGCAACAGCCTTCTTAGCGTTGTCACCAACAACTACATCGTCCTTAGCGAATGTAACCTTAGCGTCAACAAGTTCTGCAAGTCTTTCTGCTGCAGGTGCAAGTGAGAATTTATCCTCCGGACCGTTCTTTGGCTTACCAAGATGTGAACAGAGTACAACCTTACCTCCGTCTGCAACCAACTTGTTGATTGTAGGAAGAGCAGCTGTGATTCTGTTATCGTTTGTGATTTTACCGTCCTTGAGCGGTACGTTAAAGTCAACTCTTACGAGGACCTTTTTGCCCTTTACGTTAATGTCTTCAACTGTAACCTTGTTCAATCCTGCCATAATACCAGTTTCCTCTCTTTAAATAATTTTGATATAGTTGTTAAACCTTTAACAACCATTATATTTATTATATAATATTTCCGCCCAAAAATCAAGTATTTCAAAACTTATTTTCAATGTGTTTACATTTACGATATATATACAACAAAAAGTGAAATGCCACAGCATTATGTGCAGCATTTCACCGTGAATACACCTCTTAATTGTCAATAACCGTGTAGTTTTCAGCAGCGTTTTCCTTTGTTGCGTGTTCTGAAACATTCAGCACCTTTACAGTCAGCGGACGCTGCCCCATGTTTATCGTTATAACATCGCCGATTTTAACATCATAAGATGCTCTTGCGACCTTGTCATTCACCACAATTTTTCCAGCGTCACAAGCCTCATTTGCAACAGTTCTGCGCTTAATCAAACGTGTTACTTTAAGATATTTATCCAAACGCATTTTAGTATCTCCTTTGTCTTTGAGCCTTCCAAAAAAAGAGCCCAACCGAGTTTTCGGTCGGGTTCTTTATGTTAATGAAATTACTTAGCAACTGCGTCTTTAAGTGCCTTACCAGCCTTGAAAGCAGGAACCTTCTTAGCAGGAACCTTAATCTTTTCCTTAGTCATTGGGTTGATAGCAGTCTTTGCAGCTCTCTTACGAACTTCAAATGTGCCAAAACCAACGAGAGAAATCTTGTCACCCTTCTTAAGAGTGTCTGTAATAGAATCAATTACAGTTGAGAGTGCCTTTTCAGCGTCCTTCTTTGAATAGCCACCTTTTTCTGCGATCAAGCTAACGAGTTCTGATTTTTTCATGGTTTAAACCTCCAAATATTTTTTTATGAACTATAAAGTTCATTTTTCACTAAGTTTTCCTTTTTCCCAGTACACATCAAGCGTCTCCAGATCAAGCGAAGCCATGTCTAAACCGTCCTGTAGGACTTGCTTTTCAACAGCTTCAAAGCGTTTTAGAAACTTTTCATTTGCCCTGTCAAGCAGCTCCTCAGCGTCAACGCCAAGCTTTCTTGCAAGGTTTGCACACGAAAACAGCAAATCTCCCAGCTCATCAGCCGCAGCAGATTTGTCACCATTATCAAGTGCCTCCTGAATTTCAGCAACCTCTGATTTTAAACTTGCAAAACAATCATCAACGCCCTTAAAATCCATGTTGGCTTTTGAAGCACGCTTGCCAAGCTTTTGCGCCCTCATAAGTGAAGGAAAAACCTTCGGAACACTTTTCAGCGTATCAGTGTAGCTTTCCTGTCCCTTGGTTTCCTTTTTTATGGAATCCCAGTTGTTCAGCACCGTGTCCACCGTGTCGGCAGTCACATCACCAAAAACATGAGGATGGCGGATAATTAGCTTTTTGCAAATGTCGTTTGCAATGTCATCAAGATCAAAAGTACCTTTTTCAGTTTCAATTTCCGCATGGAAAACGACCTGCAACAAAACATCTCCAAGCTCTTCTCTGAGCATTTCCTCACTGTCATAGTCGATAGCTTCAATAACCTCATAAACCTCTTCGAGAAAATCGTTACGAATAGACTGATGAGTCTGAATCTTATCCCAGGGACAGCCGTTCTCACTTCGGAGAATCTTGACAATCTCAGCAAGATCATAAACATTATACTGCTTTTTGGAGAGTAAATCTGCTATGCGTTTTTCCATAATCTGTTTGCCTTTCAGTACATAAAAAGGATACTATATAATAATACCCCAATTTCCTGTATATTTCAATAGTTTTTCCTGAAAATTAAGCTTTTCACCTGATTTTTCGGCATAACGCACAATAAATAGAGTGAAAATAAGTGCATAATGACGGCAAAAAAGATTGCAAACACAATAATAATTCTGAAATTTACTATATCTGGTAAGTACCTTGTAAAGATGTCATAGCAAAGCCTTGCCGTCATTCCACACAGAATTGATGCAAAAAACGGCTTTAAAAAAATCCTTTTATAGCTCACCTTTATCCCTGCCGATTTCAGCAAAGCACCGATTGCCCAAACACAGATAACCGCCTGCGAGATAACGGCAGAAATTGCAGCACCGTTTATGTTCACCGATGGTAACGGTATCAGCACAAGGTTAAATATCAGCTTCACCGCACCGCCGACTAATGATATGATAACAGGCAGGTGCAGCTTCCCTATTGTCTGCAAAGCACTAAGGCAAGGTATAGTTATCGCTTCAAGTATCACAGCAGCACCCAGAATGCAAAGCGGCGTTTGTGACACTGCAATCTCGTTTGTCCTGCCTGAGAAGAGAAATTCAAGTATCTCTTTTGACAAAAACGATGTGCCAATTCCCGCAGGAAACGCAATAATTGTCGTTATCAAAAGCATATCTCCAAGCCGTTTTCTGAGTGCAGCCTTGTCCTGAGTCACCCATGCTTCCGACAGCGATGGCAGTATGCTCTTGCCAAACATAGCAGTAAGTGTCGGCACAAGCCCGAACACCATCAATGCAAGCCCAGAGTATGAGCCATATATAAAATTTGGTATCATATCACGGGTAAGATTATCACCTGTTAGCTCATAAAACAACCCCTTGTCAGCTGCCATCGCCTTGCGTATACAGCTGTTAATCGAAATCAGGTCAAGCGTGTTTGTAAGCGTGTTAATAACTGCCGCAATAGCAATCGGAAAAGCGTTTGCAAACAACGCTTTAAAAAGCTTCCCTGTCTTGTCGGTAGTCTTGTCACGCCCGAGCATTTCCCTTGAAATTCCGTCGCCATGAATCCTGCCCGAGATTATTATGTAGATACTTGCAACGCAGGTGGATAATGACACGCCCAGCACAGCCGCACCTGTAATAAAAGGCAGTGCTTTGTATATTGCTTCATCAAGCGTTTTGCAAGCTTCACCAAAGCAGGCACCAGTAAGATAGTACTGTTCCTTTGCATAGTTTAGCACAAGGTATGCAAACCCAAGCCCGAAAACAAGCTTGAATATCGTTTCAACTATCTCTGATATTGCCGTTGGAAGCATATTCTTCAAGCCTTCATAGTATCCACGCTCAACCGACAAAACAGTTGCAGCAGGAATTGACGGTGCAACGGCAATTAATGCCCAGACAGCATTTGGCTCTTTAATCACATTCACCGAGAGAAATCTTGAAAGCATTATCACCAGCACAGCAGCAAGCAGTCCTAAAAGCGAGAACAAAGCCATAGCACAACGCTTGATTTTTCTCACGTTGCAGTATCTCTCAAAAGCATAGTTTTCTGCCGTCATTCTTGCGATGGTTGACGGAATGCCAGCAACAACAATTGCAAAAATTGGCGTAAAAACAGCAAAAGCGGACGAAAAATAGCCCATGCCCGTGCCTTCGAGCATATGCGTCAGTGGAATTTTAAATAATAGTCCCAGACTTTTGGTTATAACAACCATTCCAAGCAAAATCGCCGAGCCTTTTAAAAAGCCTTGCCTTTTCAAAGCTGCACCTCCAGTATAAATGCATTGTCAGATTATCAGTATATTCTATGACAAGCTACCTGTTTATATGTGCATCAGGTCGGCTCGAGCGGAAATAATCGGCAGAAAAAAGCTCAGACCCCTTTATTTTTATAAAAAAGTATGATATAATATTTTTGTGTATTTTAAAATATTTGAATAGAGGTTATGTTATGAATTATTCTTTTTCAGAAAAGGTTTCACACCTTCAGGCTTCAGCAATAAGAGAAATACTGAAGTTTACATCAGACCCGGAGGTCATATCCTTTGCAGCAGGAAACCCTGCACCAGAGGCATTCCCTGTTGATGAGATAACGAGAATCTCAGGCGAGATTTTCAAAGAAGACCCGATACTTGCTTTGCAGTACAGCATCACCGAGGGCTATCCAAAGCTTCGTGAACAGCTCAAAGAAAGGCTTCAGCGTGAGGGCAACTTTAACCCTGAGCGTGACGAGCTTATTATAACAAGCGGTGCTCAACAGGCAAATGAGCTTACAACAAAGGTACTCTGCGACGAGGGCGACACACTTGTTTGCGAAGCACCGAGCTTCATCGGCTCACTCAACGCATTCAAGTCATATCATGTTGACCTTCAGGGCGTTGAGCTGCAAGACGATGGTATCAATACAGATGAGCTTGAAAAGGTACTTAAAGAAAAGAACGTAAAGCTTATTTATCTTATCCCGAATTTCCAGAACCCGACAGGTCTTACAATGTCGCTGGAAAAGCGTGAAAAGGTGCTTGAGCTTGCAAAGAAATACGGTGCTGTAATCCTTGAGGACAACCCTTACGGCGACCTCAGATTTGCAGGCGAAAACATACAGTCCATAAAGAGCTTGGACAACGAGGGCGTGGTAATGTATTCAGGCACGTTCTCAAAGGTGCTTGCACCAGGAATCCGTGTCGGCTATGTCAGCGGACCAAAGGAGATTATATCAAAAATCATTGTCTGCAAGCAGGTTTCAGACGTTCACACAAACATCTGGGCACAGGTTTTAGCATCAAAATTCCTTGAGCAGTGCGACATGGACAAGCACCTTGTCGGCTTAAGAGAAATCTACAAAAAGAAATGCAACCTCATGCTCGAGCAGATTGAAAAAAACTTCTCAAGCAAGATTAAATTCACAAGACCACAGGGCGGACTGTTCATCTGGTGCACACTTCCTGACGACTGCGACATGATGCAATTTTGCAGCAGAGCCGTACAGGAATTCAAGGTAGCGCTTGTACCAGGCTCAGCGTTCATGGTGAATGAAACAGACAAGACAACATCGTTCAGGCTCAACTTCTCAACACCGACAGATGAGCAGATAATCAAAGGCTGCGAACTTGTCGGCAAACTTTCCAAAGAAATGTTCGGGTCTTAGCCCAGACGGGTGCTAGCGCGCACGGCGCATCTCACGTTATCGGCTTGATATCTGTTAAGGCATAGCACTCGCTGTGGAAGGTTTGATATCTGTCATAGTACAGTCTTAGCCTAGACGGGTGCTAGCGCACACGGCGCATCTCACGTTATCGGCTTGATATCTGTTAAGGCATATCACCCGCGTTCAAAGCTCGAGATTTATCTCAACTTTCATTCTTGGTCAACAAATTTCCGTAAGGCAAGGGCTCTGTCCTTGCCGATACATAACTTCAACACTAACCACACCAAAAAAATCAAAAACTTCTCGGCTTTTAACAGTCTAAGTAACAGTCACATCACACCTGAGATTTACTGAAATTACGTCTATTAATTATAATCCAGCTGTTTGTGATAACAGTCAGTAGAACAGTCAAGTAACAGTCTGATAACAACAATGAAATAAAGAATAATAAAGCAAGAAAGGAATGTAACGATATATGAAATTAGGCATGGTAGGATTGCCGAATGTCGGCAAATCAACGCTTTTCAATGCACTTACAAACGCAGGAGCTGAATCTGCAAACTATCCATTCTGCACGATTGAGCCAAATGTCGGAATAGTGTCCGTACCTGATGAAAGGCTTGAAAAGCTCAGAGAAATGTACAATCCTGTAAAGTTTACACCAGCAACACTTGAATTCGTTGATATCGCAGGACTTGTAAAAGGTGCGTCAAAAGGCGAGGGGCTTGGCAACAAGTTTTTAGCAAATATCCGTGAGGTTGACGCAATAGTCCACGTTATAAGATGCTTTGAGGACGATAACATCGTCCATGTTGACGGCAGTATCAATCCAGCAAGAGATATCGAAACAATAGATTTAGAGCTTGTTTTCTCTGACGCAGAGCTTGTAACAAGAAAGCTTGATAGAACAAAGAAAGCAATGAAAGGCGACAAATCCTTGGCATCAGCCGTAGACTTCCTTGAAAAACTGCTTGCACACCTTGAAGAAGGTAAGCCTGCAAGAAGCTATCCGATGACTGATGAAGAGCTTGCTATTCTGAAGGAAACACCACTTCTCTCACTAAAGCCTGTCATTTATGCTGCAAATATGTCAGAGGACGACTTTATAAACAACATCGACACCAATCCACACTATCAGACAGTGTGTGAAATTGCAGAAAAAGAAGGCAGTGCCGTGCTGCCGATATGTGCACAGATTGAAGCTGAAATCGGCGACATGAGCGATGAGGACAAGGCAATGTTTCTCTCCGAGCTTGGTCTTGAAATCTCAGGCCTTAACCGAATCATAAAAGAAGGCTATGCACTGTTGGGACTTATCTCATACCTTACAGCAGGACAGCCTGAAGTTCGTGCATGGACAATTACTAAAGGCACAAAAGCACCACAGGCAGCAGGCAAGATACATACCGATTTTGAAAAAGGATTTATCCGTGCCGAAGTCGTGTCATTCGATGACCTTATGAACTGTGGCTCAATGACTGCCGCAAAGGAAAAAGGCCTTGTAAGACTCGAGGGCAAGGAATATGTAATGCAGGACGGCGATATCGTTCTGTTCAGATTTAATGTGTAATATCCATAAAGCAAAAATAAAAACAGCCATGTTTTCATGGCTGTTTTTTTATGTCAATATTTATCTCTGTGCTTTGAAAATCAGTCCTGCAACTCTCGGACCAGCGTTGATTGCAATTGCAGCACCAACCTGGAACACTTCTGCCGGCGGATATCCAAACTTCTGTGTCAGAGCCTTAATAAAATCATCTCTGATTGTCAAATCGTTACCATAAACAACACAGTATGGTGTCTTTGGAATCTGCTCTTTTTCACAGCATTCAATAAGCTTTGGAATAATAGCCTTGTCGCCTCTTACCTTTGTTTCGGTAGTGATTTTCCAGTCCTCAATTCTCATAATCGGACGAAGTCCCATAACCTCACCGACAAATGCAGCAGCAGACGGAATTCTGCCCGACTTCTTTGCATACTTGAGTGAGTATGGCGCAAAGAAAATTGAAAGATGTGCAATCCAGTCCTGAATGTAGTCAACAATTTCCTGTGCAGAGCAGCCTTTTTCAGCCTTCTTTGCAGCTTCAATTACAGGATAACCATACCCTGCCGAATAGCTTCTGCTGTCGAGGTTGAATATGTTCACCTTACCCTTGGCGTCAGGATTTTCTTCAAAGAATTCCTCAGCCGCCATGACAGAGTTGTTATATCCACCAGAACCCTGTGAGTTAATCGTCACATTGATAATGTCAGTGTAACCTTCCTTGTAAGCCTGTTCAAAAGCCTCCTTGTAAGCAAAAAGAGTAACCTGCGAGGTCTTTGGAACGCCTTCATAGTTATCCATCATTTCATAAAACTGATCGTTGGTAAAGTCCACACCGCTGACATAGCTCTTGTCGCCAATCATAACAGTCAACGGCAAAACAGTAATGCCAAGCTCCTTTCCAAGCTCCATAGTGATATCGCTTGCAGAGTCAGTGATAATCTTTATCTTTGTCATAATACATTTTCCTTTCTGTTTTTATTTTACCATGTATATTGTGTAAGCTTTCCCTCTCGTCCCAAATCGGGATAATCCCATTGTCTTAGCACTTCATAACAGGCTATTGCAACAGAATTTGAAAGGTTAAGGCTTCTAAGCTCATTTCTCATCGGGATTCTAACACACTTGTCAGGATTGTCATATAAAAGCTTCTCAGACAATCCCTTGTCCTCACGTCCAAAGATCAGATAAACATTCTCATCTTTGGGATAGCAAACATCGCTGTGAGTTTGTCTGCCTTTGGTCGTAAAGAAATAAAAGCTGCCCTTGTTCGCTTCAAAAAAGCTGTCAATGTTGTCATATTCATAAATCTCAAGCTTATCCCAATAATCCAGTCCTGCACGTTTTAGTTGCTTATCCGTTATGACAAAGCCATAAGGCCTGACAAGATGTAATGCTATTCCCGTGACAGCACAGGTCCTCGAAATATTGCCCGTGTTCTGTGGAATCTGTGGCTCAATCAGAACAATGTTTAGCTTTTGCACTGCTTTTCTCCTCTATAAATTACAAATCTGTAAAACCAGACAGCTCCTGATATCCCGTGAGCCATGTCAGCTGGTCCTCAAACATCAGCCCGTCAGTCCAAGGCGTACCATAGCTATAAGTGTTCTTGACCGCAAGCTCTGTGAAAGATGTCGCTCTGTTCATAGCAATCGGCAGGCTGTCACCTTTGAGTATACCGCCCGTGAGAACACTTGCAAACATATCACCGCTACCCGAATAGCTCATCGGAACATAGTCGTTTTTGATTTTCCAAAAGCTGCTTGTTCGCTTGTCATATCCGATAGTTGACATACCTCCGTCAACCAGCGGACAGCTCGTGATAACAACAATGTTTGCACCTTTTTCCGCAAGCCGAACCAGCCATGACTTAGCGTCAGAATTTCTAAGCGGTGCTGTCGGATATTCCTCACCAAGCAAAATTGCAGCTTCTGTGAGGTTCGGTGTGATAATGTCCGCCACAGCCACAAGCTCACTCATTCTCGAGCAAAGCTCTTTTGTGTATGTCGCATAAGCCTTTCCGTCATCGCCCATAACAGGGTCAACCACCTTCAAAGCGTCAGGATAGCTCGCAAAAAAATCAAGACAATGGTCAATCTGTGCATCAGATGCTAAAAATCCACTGTATACACAGTCAAATTTTGTGCCAAGCTTTTTGTAGTGGTCAAGTGCCGGTGGCATAAAATCAGTCAGGTCACGCATTACAAAATCGCCATATCCCGTGTGTGCAGAAAGCACCGCTGTAGGTATAGGACAAACCTGGATTCCCATAGCAGAAAGTACAGGAATTATCACTGTAAGCGAGCATCTGCCAATACCCGATATGTCATGTATCGCTAAAACCTTTTTTATTCCGTTCATGTCTAAACCGCCTTGTAAATAAGCAGGCCTGTACCTGCAAATAATTCATTGTTAACTATAAATACCTTGTTATTATACCATATCTTTTCACCTTTTTCAATAGTGCAACCCAATTTTTGCACCCTTCCCCTTGACTTTGCCCTTGCGTTTGTAGTATAATAAATCAGTATTTATAGTGCTACACAAAGTTTGTCCATTGGGGTGAGACCCTTTCTTCAGAAAGGTTTTCTCTCAGTAGATAACTCTGTATAACACTATAAATATTGATTATTACTACAAACACAGGAGAAATCAATGGTACTGGACATATTGTTAGACGCTTTTCTGGACACATTAAAAGTGATTCCATTTTTACTTGGCGTATACATTTTAATAGAATACATCGAACACAAATCCTCAGACAAGCTTGGCAACGCACTGAAAAAGATGGGGCCATTCGGCTCAATAGGCGGAGCGATACTGGGCGTAATACCACAATGCGGATTCTCAGTTGTGGCTTCAAACCTTTTTGCAGGACGACTTATCACAATGGGAACGCTGCTTGCAGTATTCATATCGACAAGCGATGAAGCAATACCTATGCTTGTTTCAAATCCTGGCAGCATCGGCGACTTATGGAAATTCATACTCATAAAAATGGCAGTAGCAATCGCCGTCGGAATAGTCGTTGACCTCATACTCAGACTGCTACATCTCGATAAACAGCAAGGCTCAATCCGCGACCTCTGCTCGCATTGCGATTGCGAACACCACAGCATTTTCCGGGCAGCACTGTCACACACGGTTGAGATTATCATATTCATCTTTATAGTAAACCTCCTGCTCAACGGCTTTATGGAGTTTGCGGGCAAAGAAACCGTGTCAAAAATACTCATGACCGATTCAGTTTTCCAGCCACTAATCGCAGCGGTTGTCGGGTTTATCCCAAACTGTGCAGCGTCCGTTGTGCTGACACAGCTCTATATAAGCGGCGTTTTGTCGTTTGGTTCAATAATCGCAGGGCTGACAACAAGTGCAGGAATAGGCATACTCGTGCTGTTCAAGATAAACAAGCACCAAAAGCAAAACCTGAGCATAATGGCAATTCTCTATATTGTCGGAGTAGCATCAGGGCTTATCATAAACGCAATAGTTTAAATAAAAAATCGCCGGACATAACGTCTGGCGATTTTTATGTATAAGGTTTTGTTTATTTAAGGAAAGTAAATGCTCTTACAATTGGAGCTTCCTTAGCTTTGCCCATGCAAATCCAAACAAAGCAGATAATCTGAATAACCGCTAATATTCCAAGGCATACAGTCGCAGCGAGTGGAATAATAATAGTCCAGATAAGGAATACCATAATCATAACGAGTAAGATTTCAAGTACCATAATTCTTGCAGCCTGAATAAGATGGAATTTAAGATACTTTGAATCACGGCTTGCAAGCAGTGCAATAATCATGCCGAATGCACCGAGAAGATAAATAAGCATTGCAAAAACCTTGTTGTCTGAAATATCCTGAGCGTCAAACTCATCTGTGTGATCATAAGGATCAACAGCAGGAGCAGCAGGAGCTACAGGAGGAACGTTGTTTTGTGCAGGAGCTGGCTCAGGAGCAGCCTGAGTTGGAGCTTCGCCACCGAGCTGTGCACCGCAAGCACCGCAGAATACAGCAGCATCGTCTAACTGGTTGTTACAATTTGGACAAGTTTTCATAATAAAACACCTTCTTGAAAATATTACTTGCAACAATTGGTGAGCCGATCACCTGTTACTACAACAATTATACCACACTATTTTTAGTTTTTCAATACATAAATCAATTATTTTAGACAAATTAGACAAAAAAATAAAGACCTGCTATCAAAAATGATAACAGATCCTTTGGAGCGGATTACGAGGCTCGAACTCGCTACCTCCACCTTGGCAAGGTGGCGCTCTACCAGATGAGATAAATCCGCAAAATTGGTGCCTCCGGACGGAATCGAACCATCGACACGGGGATTTTCAGTCCCCTGCTCTACCTACTGAGCTACAGAGGCAACAATTGGCGACCTGAATGGGGCTCGAACCCACGACCTCTAGCGTGACAGGCTAGCGTTCTAACCAACTGAACTACCAGGCCATAAAAAAAGGTGAAGCTTCACCTTTTTTTGGTGGGAACAACAGGGCTCGAACCTGTGACCCTCTGCTTGTAAGGCAGATGCTCTCCCAGCTGAGCTATGCTCCCGCAATTGTCTTATTTTAACGACATAAATAATTATACGCTATTTATCTCAATTTGTCAAGAACAAATTTCCTATTTGGCTTTGTTCTACATTTGTTACAATTCATGCAAGCAATCGCCTTGTAAAAATGTCAGCTTGCACAATAATAAAGCGTAAGATAAGAATCCTACGCTTTTTATAATGCTGTTTATCCAAGACGTAGCATTTCATCAATACATACCCTTGCGGCCTTAATTTCCTCATCACTCATCAAAATCTCAAATCCACCGCCACAGTTAATGCCTTCACAGCTGTTAAGTACGTCCATAAGAGTAGTCAGCTTCATGTTCGGGCAAAGGATTTTCTTTGAGAGAATATAGAATTTCTTGTCAGGCTCTTCATATTGCAAATGCTCTGCAATGCTCATTTCTGTACCGATAATGAACTCCTTTGCATCAGACTTTTTAGCATATTCCATAATGCCCGATGTCGAACCAACATAATCCGCACGGTCGGTCACCTCAGGGTTACATTCAGGGTGAACAAGCACCAGAGCATCAGGGTGCTTTGCCTTTGCGTCCTCGAGGTCCTTGAGCGTCACAGATGCATGCACAGGACAGCCACCCTGCAAAAGCTTTATGTCCTTGTCAGGTACAGCTTTTTGCACAAATGCACCAAGATTGCAGTCAGGAATAAATAGTATCTTCTTATCCTCCATAGCCTTTACAATCTTCACCGCCGATGATGACGTAACACAAACATCGCAAACGCACTTGAGCTTTGCCGTAGTGTTAATGTATGCAACAACCTTACGCTCAGGGTCCATGTCCTTGAGTGCCTGTATCATATCAGGCTCCATCTGTTCTGCCATCGGACAGCCAGCCTCTGGATTTGCAAGATATACCCTTTTCTCAGGTGACAGCATCTTTGCAGTTTCTGCCATGAAGTGTACACCACAGAAAAGTATGTTAGCGTTAGGTGCCGTCTGTGCCATACGGCTCAGCTGGAACGAATCGCCGACAAAATCCGCAACCTCAACAATCTCTCTTCCCTGATAGCTGTGTGCAAGAATACAAATATCCTTCTCTTTTTTTAGCTTTAGAATTCTTTCCTGAACGTCTTTTATCATCAATATCACCTTTTATATAGTATTAAAATGTAACCGTAAACCTGTATTGCGAGTTGCCTTTTGAGTCTTTGCCGATGTATTCAGCCTTTGTTATAGTAATCGGCGTAACAGGTAGCGAAATACTTCCATCAGTACCTTTTACACGTTCAACAGATACAAAGCTTTCAACAACAGACATACCCTCAGTTACCTTGCCGAATGCCGCATAATTTCCGTCCATGAACTTACAGTTGTCATGGTAGCAGATGAAGAACTTGCTGGTTGCACTGTTCATATCGCTCGGCTGTCGCTGCATCGACACAACACCTTTAGTGTGCGAGAGTGTGTTTTTGACACCGTTTGCCATAAATTCTCCCTTGATAGTCTTGTCAGAACCGCCCGAGCCATCGTTGTTCGGGTCACCTGTTTCAGTAAGGAACTTGTCAATTACACGATAAAACCTCAGTCCGTTGTAAAAGCCGTCCTTAACAAGTGTATCAAAATTCTTGCAGGTTATCGGTGCATACTTTGAATATGTAGTTATAACAAAACTCTTTCCGTCAGTAATGTCCGTATTGCTGCTCGAATCCTTGTCAGCCTTCTTTGAGCTGTCCTTGTCCTTGCTCGACTTGCTGTTGTCCTTACTCTTTTTACTGCTGTCAGACTTGCTATTTTTGCTCTTATCAGAACTCTTTTTCGAGCTGCCGTCTGATGACTTCTTGCTTGAGGCAGACGACTTGTCAGAGCTGTTCGAATCATTGCTGACACTGCTGTCAGTGGTAGTCTTAGTGTCAGTCTTAACGCTCTTGCCACCGCTCGCCGAACTGCTGTTTGAATCATCATCTTTGCCGTCCGCAGACTTAGCCTTAGATGAATCCTTATCATTTTTTGATGAGTTCTTGCCGTCGGATTTGCTGTCGTCCTTGTCAGCCTTGCCATTTGATTCTTCAAGCGAGTTACCGCTGTCAGTAACAGTCACAGCCGATGAGTTACTGCCCTTTTTTGATGAGCTTTTGCCCTTGTCACCGCAAGCAGACATCAGCCCGATAATAACAATAACGCAAAGCAAAATCGGCAAAATTCTCTTTATATTTTTCATGGCTTACACACCCTTTCAAATGCTCTCAATCATCACGCTTGATAATACATTATTATACACCCCGAGTACACTTTTGTCAATCGTTGAGATCAAGTATAAACCGCCATTTTTTATCCCTGTATTCCTTTGTTGCATACCCGATCCCAACTCGTGTATCGGTGTGATACTGACACGTCATTCCATCATCTTCGATCCATATCTTCGGGCTGTCAGTGATTGATACCCTGTTTTCATCGCCCGTCACACCCAACGCTTTCGTAAGCTTTGCAGGCCCGTCACACCCAATGCCAGCCCGCAAAAGCACCGCCTGTGGCGAGCCCTCGTCACCCGTCACAATATTCATCAGCCAGTGCATACCATAGCAAAGATAAACATACACCGTACCGCTTTGCATATAAAGCACCTCAGTGCGTTTTGTCCTGCCCTTGTGAGCATGGCAGGCAGTATCCTCCTCACCACGATACGCCTCCGTTTCAGCGATTCTGACTCTTACTTCACTGCTACCGATTCTTGACACAATCACCTTGCCGACCAGCTCTGGTGCAACCTCAAGCACATCACGCCTGAAAAACTCAGCACCAAGCTTCACACTCTCACCATGCATACCATTCACCTCTCAGCCAATACTCTTTGTCATACTAATTATACTATATCCCGACGCATTTTTCAATGTATATAAGATAAAAAGCGTATGATAAGTGTGTGTAAAAAGTATTGATTTTCACATTACTATGTGGTATAATAAATTTGCCAAACGAATCGTATATTTTTAGTGCATTAGGCTTATATTTTTATTATCGATAAAAATATATAGACTCTGTCTTTATGTGCATTAATGTACTAAAGTAAAGATTTGTTTGGCGACAATCGGAGTCAATATATTCAATTGGAGGAAACACGATGTTCAAAAAACTTTTAACTGGAGCTTTGGCTTTGACACTAACAATGGGTAGTGCGGCCTTGCCTGAAACATCATTTGGTGATGCCTTGAATATTGTACATGCTGAAAGTGAATCAACAGCATATACAATATCAGATGTAGAAAACTTGTTAATGACTGTTCCAAAATATTTTGAATACTATAGTGAAGAATCAACTAAAGATTTGAAATCAGTTTTAGCTGAACTGGACAAGGTTAATTTAGAAGATTGTTCACAGGAAGAAATTGATTATTATTATGAAAATATTTCAGCTGGTTTAAATGAACTCGAATTTAAAACTGCTGAAGTTCCACAGGTTTATATCTCAACAGCTAATGATAATGGAAATACAATTCAAAAAACTGATGATTATGTTGATACAGCTATTGCAATAGTTGATACTGACGGAAAAGCTCTTACAGAATATGCAGGTAAAATTAAAGTAAGAGGAAATTCAACAGCAAAAGCACCTAAAAAAGCTTTCAACATAAAGTTTTCATCAAAGCAAAATGTTTTGGGAATGGGAAAAGCAAAAAAGTGGTCATTGCTTGCAAATTGCTACGACCCAACACTTTTGAGAAACTATGTTGCATTGGATTTTGCCCAGCATATGGGACTTGCATACACATCTGAGAAGAAAATAGTCGAGCTATGGGTAGACGGCATTTTCAAAGGCTGTTATCTATTGACTGAATCAGTTGAAGCTGGTAAAACAAGAGTTGATATTGATACTGAAGGCAACAAGGATTTCATGATCGAATATGAAGCTGTTCGTGTTGAAGAAGATAAAACTTATATAGTTTCAAATGGATTCAGATTTGCACTTAGCGAACCAGAAGAGCCAACTGAAGAACAGTTAAATTACATTACAGAAATTCTTGATGAAATAACAGGTGCAATAAAAACAAAAGATATTAATGAATATGGAAAGTATATTGATTTAGAATCGTTTGCTAAATACTATATGTTAAATGAATTCTATAAGACAGTTGATTTTAGTAATTCATCAGTATACTATTATTATAAAGATGGAAAGCTTTATGCAGGACCAGCATGGGATTATGACCTGTCATCAGGAAATGCTTATGCTGATTATTCAGCAGGTTATAATCAGTTGTCACAAAGCTCTGCAATTAATGCCAATAAACAGTTTTATGAAGATCTTTATAAATCGCAAGATTTTTTAAAAATAGTATGGGACTATTATGTAGAGTATCATGATTATATAAAACAAATTTATATTCCTGGTGGTTTGATAGATACTCTAGTTAAAGACAATGCAGAAGTAATAAAAAGAAACTTTACTGATGCTGGTTGGGATGTTTCATATAAATATAATATTTGTATGAGAAATCCTGATGCGACATATGAAGAAAACCTTGATTTTTATAAGAACTGGCTGTTTGAACGTGACAAGTGGCTTTTGAAATTCTGGAGAATTCAAAGAAACGTTGATTGCTATTATAATAGCGAACATGTATGTGAATACTGTGGAGCTAATCATCAGCACACATTTGGTTCTTGGGAAATTACAAAAGAACCTACTTGTACAACAGAGGGTATAAAAACAAGAAATTGTACATCATGTTTAGAAGTAGAAACTCAAACAATTCCAAAGAAAGAGCATAACTTTATAGCAACAATAGTAAAGCCAACTTACGAAGTTCAGGGCTACACACTTCATAAGTGTTCAGTCTGCGGAGAAGAGTATAAGGACAACAACACAGCTAAGCTTGTTGTTCCTACAGTCACAGGCTTAAAGGTTGCTGCAACTTCAGCTCAGGCTGTTAAA
>JAFTAX010000104.1 GCA_017458445.1 Ruminococcus sp.
GCTCTGAAATTGTTGAAGATAGTTCAGAAGAAGACTCAAGTTCAGTTGCAGAAAGTTCAGAAGACGACTCAAGTTCTGAAGTGATTGAAGAATCAAGCTCTGATGTAGACTCAAGTTCAGAAGTTATCGAGGAATCAAGTTCTGACGTAGACTCAAGCTCAGAAATAGTTGAAGAATCAAGCGAGGTTGTAGAAGAATCAAGTATTGCAGACGATTCAAGCGAAGTAATTCCTGACACAAACGAGCAGGTCATCTGGCAGGGCACCGTCAGCATTACAAGCTGGTCACAGAACGGCGAAACAGGAGTTGCTAATATTCCTGGTGCTGTTAAAGACGGTGTTGTAACTGTCTACTGCACAGCTTTGAATTCTGGTGCACAGTTCCAGCTTTCAGGAAACAAAGAAAACTGGAATTGGTTTGACATCAGAGATGCAAACGATCAGGCATTCAGTGTAAACGGTGATAAGATTCAGTTCTCACTTACAGATGAAACAGCAAATATTCTTGCAAATTCCAAGTCACTTGTTCTTAAAGGCAACAACATAAACGTTACAAAGATAACATACTCTGCTCCAAATTCAAATCCAGTTGATAGCAGTTCTGTTATTATTGAAGAAAGCTCAGAAGCTGAAGATGACACAAAGACAAATACAAAGGTTATCGAGTGTGAAGACTATGCAAACGCAAGCTACACAAACAGCGGAAATGTAACAACAGGCACATCACTTAACGGCTATACTGGCACAGGTTTTGCAAGCCTTAACGGAGCAAAGACATTGTTTGTACCGTTCACAGCACCAAAGGCAGGTACATATACATTCACAGTATCTTATGCAAAGCCACAAAACAGCAATGCCGACATCTATTTTGACAGATTTGACAATTATTCAGGAGCAAGCTACAGCACATTTGCTGTTGACGGCGTTACATATTATCAGAACGCATACCAGCAGGTAGGCTCAGGCAGCAGCTCACAGTGGAGCACTTTCACAGTTACACACACATTCAATGCAGGTGAAACTAAGCTGATTTGTCTTACTGATAACAATAAGGTTGCTTACTTTGACAAGGTTGTTGTAACTGCACCTGAAAAGGTATTCTGATATGTGAATACATAGCATTTAGAAGAAGATAGTTTAATAAGAAAACAATAAACCCCGTAAAGTTATCTTTACGGGGTCGTTCTTTTTTTAATCAATAGCTTCAATAAGAAAGCTGACAGGCCGAAACCCATCGTTGCATGAAATCATAGCCGAGCGTTTGTTTTTCATCCAGCCGTCATAAAAATCCTCTGCTCCGTGCGACAAGGCCCGAACAAAAGCTGAAATACTTTCCCAGGCACTTTCGCAAAGTCCCTCAGGTTTTTCCCAGCCGTCTGAGATAAACTCCTGTCCGATTTGCATGTCGCAGGCGTGTTCTATCGGGTTTTCATACTTCTCGATAAGGTCATCATAGCGAGCCGTTTTCATAACAGTAATCCTGCACTTTTTCATAAGCTCCTCCTGTATTAAATCTCCTTAAACGCCTGCTTTATTGATTTTACGCCGACAATTTTCATTGAATAATCTGACAGGTCGATGCCTTTTAGTGATGCAACAGGCAGTATACATTTTTCAAAGCCCATGCGTTCAGCTTCCGACAGTCTTTGCGCTGCGTGGGATATGTTTCTAAGCTCGCCGCCAAGTCCGATTTCGCCAAAAGCAATAGTCTTGTCGCTGACGATTTTGTCGGTCAGGCTTGAGTATAATGCGAGCGCAACGGACAAGTCGGCAGCAGGCTCGTCAAGCTTGAATCCACCAACTATGTTTAAGTAAACATCAAGGCCACCGAAATAAAAGCCAAGTCGTTTTTCAAGCACGGCGATAATTATTGCCATTCGGTTGTAGTCTAAGCCTGTACAGGTTCTTCTCGGTGCAGAAAATCCGCTCTTTGAAACAAGTGCCTGAACCTCTGCCATGATAGGACGGCTGCCCTCCATGATGCAGGCGGCACAACAGCCCGAAACGTCCGTTGGTCTGCCCGAAAGCAGCATCATTGACGGATTTTCCACCTGAATAAGACCCTTGTTTGCCATTTCAAAAACGCCGATTTCATTCGTTGAGCCAAATCTGTTTTTTGCAGCACGCAAAATCCTGTAAGGCAGGTCACGCTGGCCCTCAAAATAAAGCACGCAGTCAACAATATGCTCCATTACCTTTGGTCCTGCAATAGCACCGTCCTTGTTGACATGGCCGACCACAAAGATTGGAATTTCCTCGGTTTTTGCAGTACGCATAAGCAGGTTTGTACACTCTCTTACCTGTGAAACAGAGCCTTGTGCGGACGAAATTCCGCTTATACTCATTGTCTGTATCGAGTCGATTATAACAATCTCCGGCTTTTCCTTTGTTATAGCGTTGCAGATAGCTTCGCAGTCGGTCTGTGCAAGCAGATAGAGATTTTCGCTGTCAACGCCAAGACGCTCGGCACGAAGCTTAATCTGCCGTACAGACTCCTCACCCGAAACGTAGAGGATAGTATGGTCCTCGCCGAGATATTCGCAAATCTGCAAAAGCATTGTGGATTTGCCGATGCCAGGTTCTCCTCCGAGCAGCACGAGTGAGCCTTTTACAAGACCGCCACCAAGCACTCTGTCAAGCTCGTCCAGACCTGTTGAATATCTTATCTCATCGGCGTTTGCGTGGACATCATTTATGCTGAAAATCGAGTCGGACAAATCCCTGACGGCAGATGATGAGGAAGTTTTGTGTGCTGTCGTCTGGCACTCCTCAAAGGTGTTCCATTCGTTGCAATTCGGGCATTTTCCGTTCCATTTTGATGTTTCATATCCACACTGGTTGCAGACAAAAACGCTTTTTACCTTTGCCATAATAATTCTCCGTTATCATTAGTTGTTAAGGCTATTATAGCATAGAAAAACGGTAAGTGCAATGGTATAAAAGGATATTTTTAAGCTATAATTTTGCAAAGAAAAGCAAAGGTTTTTGCTGGGCTTGGAAATGCTTTCTTTTCATCTCCAGCGGGAACGATACTTTGACAGATAACAAACCGATAACGTGGCAAGCGCCGTCC
>JAFTAX010000105.1 GCA_017458445.1 Ruminococcus sp.
GAGCTTTCGTCTTCAATCTGGGACGACTCGTCAATAACTTCAGATGATTCAGCAGCTTCAACGATATCAAATTCCACAGTAACGCTACCCCAGAAAACATTGTCCTTTTCGCTGTTGTTTGAGCCGACAATCTTTACTGTACCAGTTCCGATATCGACATTTTCGCCAAACTCGCAGGTGTAATCTTCCTCATACACAAGATCCATATCAAAGTCGCCTGATTCATAGTGAACGCTCACTACCTCAGGAGTAATCTGAGATCCTGTATACTCATACTCCGACTTGTCAAGAGTAACCTCAATTACAGAACTGCTTATAAGGTGAACAGTTGGATCTGTAGGGTTATCTTTGTCAAACAGTTCTTCAATAGGCATAGCCGCTGTAAACAACGCACTAAAACAGCTATAGAACACCATTGTCAAACCAAGAGCCAAAGATAACAGTTTCTTGTTTTTCTTCATTCAAATACCCTTCTTTCCGTATTTATCACGTTTTTTATTTGGTTGATACAGACGATTCTCCGCTTTTATGCAAATGCACACATAAATCTGTACCATTGTTGAAGATAATTGTACAACAATTATAACACAGGTTTCAGGGAAAAGCAAGTACCAATTTGTAAAAAATAGAAAGAATTTTGCGTTGTTGACGTTAGAGTTCAACTGTGCTATAATTCAGTTGTAACAAAGCATTTTCGACTGAATTTGTCAGCATGTCGGGAGGGATTATATGAAGCTTTTGCTAATACGTCACGGCGAGCCGAATTATGAAAAGGACTGCCTTACCGAACACGGAATCGAACAGGCAAAACAGCTGGCAGTGCGACTACGCCGTGAAAAAATCGACTACGCCTACACTTCCCCGATGGGACGTGCAAAGCAAACGGCAGAAATCTGCATGAGTAGCACCGATATCCCGCTGACCGTCTGCGACTGGCTTCATGAGTTTGATGTAAGAGTTTTTGACAAGGGTGCGGCTAAACCTGTTCAAATCTGGGACTTAGCACCTGAAAACTGGACTAAAATTGCGGACGCATTCGACAAGGACCGATTCCAGAACGTGCCTGGAATCGCAGGAACTGAAATGTATGAGCGTTATCTCACGGTCAGAAACGGGCTTGATGAGCTTTTGGCAAATCACGGGCTCCAGCGTGAAGGCGGTGTTTACCGCAAGGTTGCCGATGATGACAAAACGCTCGCACTCTTTTGCCATTTTGGCGTAACCTGTGTCATGATTGCACACCTGCTCGGCATTTCACCTGTCTTAACATTGCAGGGAATGAGTGCAGAGCCTACCGCCATCGCAACTGTCTGCACTGATGACAGATTCAAGGATAATATGAATTTCAGGCTTCACGGTTACGGTGACATCAATCATTTAAATGATGCAAAAATCGGCTCGATAAATTACAAATAAGCATAAATAAAAAGACAGTTATGATTTCTCATAGCTGTCTTGTTTTTTCAGTTATTCCTGCCCATAATACGCATTGTCGCCATGCTTTCTCAAAAAATGCCTGTCAAGAAGCTCCTTTTGCATTGGCTGAACGTCAGGATTTAAGGATTGCGAATGATAATTCATAAAAGCAATTTCCTCAAGCACGACCGCATTATGAACCGCATTCATTGCGTCAGTTCCCCAGGCAAAAGGCCCATGACTATAAACCAAACATGCGGGAACTGCATTTGCATCAAGTCTTTCAAAGGTTTCCACAATAACTTTTCCTGTGTTTTTTTCATAGTCACCTGCAATCTCTTCACTTGTCATAGGTCTTGTGCAAGGTATCTCTCCATAGAAATAATCACCCTGTGTCGTGCCAAGAGGCATTATACCTTTTCCTGCCTGTGCAAACGAGGTCGCCCACCTGCTGTGCGTGTGGACAATTCCGCCGATTCTGTCAAACGTCCTGTAAAGCTCAAGGTGCGTTGGCGTGTCGCTTGACGGCTTCAGCCTGCCCTCGACAACTTCACCAGTGCCAAGGTCAACAACGACCATATCATCAGCCGTAAGTGCGGTATAATCTACTCCCGACGGCTTTATCACAACGAGATTATTCTCTCTGTCAATTGCGGAAACATTTCCCCATGTAAATGTCACAAGCTTATATTCAGGCAAAAGCATATTCGCTTTATATACCTGCTCTTTAAGGCTTTCAAGCATAGTATTATGCTCCTTTCATTTGTTATATCTCTCCTGCTGTTTTTACAACTGCAAGACCTTTTTTATATCTGCATATAAACGCATTAAAACCGTCAATTCCGTCTTTTGTTGGCGACAAAACCTTGCTTTCCATATCACTAAACACTTTCTCCTGCAGGAAATCACAAAGCGTCATATCGCTGTTGTCATGGTATGCTGCAAGAACCGCCATGCCCCAGGCACCGCCTTCTCCTGCCGTTTTCATAACCGCAACAGGTGAAGCAAGACCGTCTGCAAGATACTGCTGTGCAACGCCCTCTACCTTGAAAAGTCCGCCGTGTGCCGAGAAAAGCTGTGCTTTGACATTTTCCTTTTCAAACAGCATATCCATGCCGATTTTAAGCGATGCC
Source organism: Ruminococcus sp. (assembly GCA_017458445.1). Lineage (GTDB taxonomy): Bacteria > Bacillota > Clostridia > Oscillospirales > Ruminococcaceae > FB2012. The sequence goes on from JAFTAX010000105.1 coordinate 2,550, forward strand.
AACGCCGAATAAAGCTCTGCTCTGAAAAATGTTGCAACATCAAGCTTTGTGTCAGCCTCACGAAAATACATTGGCTTGCCGTTATCAGCCTGCACAACAGGCTCGCCTGATATGAAATTATATGCATATATTCCCGCACAGTCGCTTTTTGCGTCAAGTGATGTCTTATAAAGGAGCTGATAAAGCTCAGACTTGCTAAGCTTAACACCTGCAAGTCGGCAGAAATCCTCAAAAAGATTCACCCACGCATCAAGCTCGCCACAACAGTTGTTACAATGCACCATCGCAACAGGCAGACCGTCAGGCGTGGTGACGATATCTATTTCCTTGTAGTAGTTCTCAAGCGGTTTTTCAAGCACCAGCATAGCAAAAATTGAGGTGCCTGCCGACACGTTGCCAGTGCCGACCTTAACACTGTTTGTTGCAACCATACCAGTTCCTGCATCTCCCTCTGGTGCACACACTGGTATACCGCTTTCAAGCTCTCCTGTTTCATCAAGAAGCAACGCACCGTTCTTTGTTAGTTTAGCAGTCGTTTTTCCTGCTTTCTTAACGCTCGGGAAAACGTTTGACATCTTGAAGTCATACCCTTTTTCACTCACAAGCTCTTCAAAGCAAGCGACCATATCTTTATCAAAGTCGCAGTCACGCACTGGGAACATTCCCGATGCTTCGCCGACACCTGCGATTTTTTCGCCAGTAAGAAGGAAAGTTATATACTCCGCCAGCGTCATAACGCAGTCAAGCTTCTGAAGGTGCGGCTCATTATCAAGTATCGCCTGATAAAGATGAGCGACCGTCCACCTTTGCGGAATGTTAAACTCAAAGCGTTCTGACAGCTCATCTGCTGCCTTTTCAGTCGTTGTGTTACGCCATGTTCTAAATGGCACAAGCAGATTGCCGTCCCTGTCAAACGCCATATAGCCATGTATCATGGCTGAGATACCCATAGCCTTAAAGCCTGTAAGCGTTACGCCATACTTATTCTTAACATCATTTTTAAGCTCGGCATAACAGCCTTTCAGACCCTTATGTATCTCATCAAGGGAATATGTCCAATAGCCTTCTTCAAGCTTGTTTTCCCAGGAATATGCACCGCTTGCTATCGGGTTGAATTCATCATCAATCAGAACAGCTTTTATTCTTGTTGAACCAAATTCAATGCCGAGATATGTTTTCTTTTGTCTGATTTTGTCAGCTATGCTCATAGTTATAACTCCATATTTATCAGTTCTTTATCTGTGCTGCAACAAGACTTTCTCCGCAGTAAATCTCACGGAGCTTTGGCTTTTCAATCTTGCCTGTCGGATTTCTCGGAACGTCAGCAAAGATAATCTTATGCGGTCTTTTATATCTCGGAAGCTTATGACAATACGCCATAATGTCGTCTTCAGTTATTTTATATTCAGGTTTAACTGCTATAATCGCTGCTGCAATTTCGCCAAGTCGCTGGTCAGGAAGTCCGATAACTGCAACGTCCTTAACTGCTTCATGGCTTCTTATAAAGTCCTCGATCTGAACAGGATAAAGGTTTTCACCACCACTGATGATAACGTCCTTCTTTCTGTCAACGAGGAATATGAATCCGTCCTCATCTTCCTGTGCCATATCGCCTGTAAACAGCCAGCCGTCCTTCAATGTTTCTTCTGTAGCTTTCGGATCCCTGTAATAGCATGTCATAACGCCAGGACCTTTAACGCAAAGCTCACCTACATCGCCCTTGTTGACAGTGTTGCCATTTTCATCAACAATCTTTACTTCCCAGCCGTAGCCAGCCTTACCGATTGCACCAACCTTATGTATGTTCTCAACACCAAGGTGAACACAGCCAGGTCCGATAGATTCGCTAAGACCATAGTTTGTGTCATAGCAGTGATTAGGGAACACCTTTTTCCACCTTGCGATAAGTGATGGTGGAACAGGCTGAGCACCGATATGCATCAGTCGCCATGCCGAAAGGTCATAATCAGCAAGGTTGATGTCACCTCTGTCGATAGCGTCAAGAATATCCTGTGCCCAAGGTACCAAAAGCCATACTATCGAGCATTTTTCCTTTGAAGCTGTGTCGAGTATAAACTCAGGCTTTACACCTTTGAGCAATACTGCTTTTCCACCAACAAGAAAGCTTCCGAACCAGTGCATTTTTGCACCTGTGTGATAAAGCGGCGGAATGCAAAGGAAAACATCATCTTTTGTCTGTCCGTGGTGCTTTTGCTCAACGATTGCTGCGTGCATAAGGCTCTGGTGATTGTGCAAAATTGCCTTCGGGAAGCCTGTTGTTCCCGATGAGAAATAAATTGCAGCATCGTCTTCATCGGTAAGCTTTATATCAGGTGAAATGCTCGAGCAGTTTGCTGTAAGTCTGTCATAATGCTCTGCAAATGACGGACAGTTTTCGCCAACATAGAAAAGCAAGCCTTTTTGTGAAATGTCATCAGCTATCTCTTCAATTCTTCCGATAAACTCAGGACCGAACACCAGCACGTCAACCTCTGCAAGCTCAAAGCAATACTTAATCTCGTCTGATGAGTATCTGAAATTGAGCGGAACAGCAAGTGCACCAGTCTTTAGAACACCAAAATAAATCGGCAGCCACTCAAGGCAGTTCATAAGCAAAATTCCGACCTTGTCGCCCTTTCTTACGCCTCTTGACAAAAGCAGATTAGCAAATCTGTTTGCCTTTTCATTAAAGACATTCCATGTTATCTCTCGTCTGTAATGAGATTCAGGATTAGACTCAATAAGCTCATATTCCTTCCATGTGACACGTCTTGTTTCCTTGATTTCAGGATTTACCTCAACAAGACAAATGTCCTCAGCATATTTTTCAACGTTTTGTTCCAAAATTTCTGTAATTGGCATAATTGCACCTCTCAAAAGTTTTTATATCCCTAATATTTTATCACTTTTTACGCCGATTGTAAAGCATTTCGCCCAAATTTGTAGCAAGAAAATTTTTACGCTTTAAAGCTTTTGGCATAAAAAGCTTTAAATTAAGCCTGAATGTCAATGTAACTCTGACTTTCAGGCTTAGTTTTTTATTATTTATCGTGTCAATCGGTTGAGATATTCAGGCGTGTAGTAATGGCTTCCGACAAGGTAAACACCACTCTCAATTGCACCTATAATATCCTCCGTTTTGGTGTATGTCATCACAACGGATTTAAGCTTTGCCTTGTCGAGCATTTTTTGCAACTCATCGCTATAGGTTGCATTTGCAAGTGTTATAAGTTCGATTTTTTCCGCTTTGCAAAAAGCAATTGTCTTTTTAAAATGCTCGTTTAAATCCTGCTCAGGATTTTTCGGCAAGGCGATAAAATAAGCAATCTCAGCTGGATATTCCTTGCTTTTGAAAAGCTTGACATCAGCCTGCCTTTGTAGCCTTATAACGATATTATCATGGTCAACCTCATGCTCCTTCAGCGCATTAATCATATCATCAAACATCTGCCCAATAAGCTCTTTCTTTGGCAGACCAACATCAATTATCAGCTTGTATGTCTTGTCCTTGAGCACAGGCTTTATTGCATCAAGCAGGCTGTCAAAATCAACCGTGTCAAAAAAGCCGTAATACTTCTGCTCTATAAATTCATCATACTCAAGCCCAAGCTTTGACTCATCAGTATATTCCAGCCCGAGCTTTTTAAAGGTGTCCTTGTGCCAGCCGTTAACGCAGACAAGTTTGCCGTCTTTTGTAAGCCTTACGTCCGTTTCAAAAAACCTGTACCCAGACTTTGCGGAAACACTTAACGCCTCAAGACAATTTGTGTTGTTATACTTAAAATCCATACCGCCAAGCGCCGTTGCGAGCATTCTGTTCTTGTAATTCACGCTACTTTTCTTCATGGCGTTAAGCGGCGTAACACTTTTTACAAACCTCTTTAGCTCACGGTATGTTTTGCGTTTGAGCATTGTCGTCTTTACCCGTGAACAGCCCTTTTTTAAGGCAGTTTTGAGTGCTTCAACCGTGTTTTCAGGTGTCAGGTTTTCATACGTTATGTATCGCTCAGGATAGCCCGATTTTTCGCCCCAGAAAGTAAGCTTATCGTTCCAGACAAGCCCGATACTTGGCACCCTGAAACTGTATGCTACAATGTTTGTATGCATTCGGCAGGCGATTATTCCCTTAAAGCTTTTTATGGTTTTTACAAGCTCTCCGACGTTTTGTGGCTGAGCAACCTTTTCTCCATGACCTATATATTCAAGCACTTCATTTGCAAAGGCTTCATCTGAGTTCAGTCCGTTAGTAAATATCTTCCACTTCAAGCCCTCAGCTTCCAGTTTATTTGCAACCTCTTTCCAGAACTCAAGAAGATATTCTCGATCAACACCTTGTATGCCATAATCAGAAAACAGCTTTTCCCGTGCAACACCAAGCCCGATATACTCCGTCTTTGGAGTGTCATCTGTGTAAACCTTATCCGACCAGACCGCTGGGTCAACCACCGATTTTACACGAATATCAGGCCTTTCAATATAGCCGTTTTGCATTGTGTCCATGTCATCACGAATGCTGATACTCTTAACGCAGCTGTAATTGAGTGCCTGCTTTAAGGCAAGACATCTTTCGTCCTGACCATCAAATCCCTCGACACCAACAGCGTTAAAAAACACAGGCACGCTGTATTTTTCAGCTTCTTCAATTATCTCTATAGTATATTTATCGAACTCTTCGTTCTTATACTTTATAACACCGCCGCCAGCAAACACAACAGCATCAACATATTTGATTTGCTCTGTATCACTGAGCAGAATATTATAATCGAGTATCTCAAATGAATCTTTATTTCTGAACCGCAACCCTTTATTTATAAGAAACCTTGCATTGTCTGAAATTGCAGTATCACCGTAATTCCTGTTTGCAATCTGCACAAGAAGTATTTTAATTCTTGGTTTTTTGCTCTTGAACATTTTCATAAAGATTCACCTCTATTCATCTTATGTGTCTGTAATTATATCATATCCCACGCAAAAACACAATAGCAAAAAAAGAGGCTTCCGAAAAATCGGGAGCCTCGGTTTTCATTGCCTGTAAGTATTATTTGAAGTATCTGTCATAAAGGCCCTTGAAGCCACAGCCGTGTCTTGCTTCGTCCTTAGCCATTTCGTGAACTGTGTCATGAACAGCATCATAACCAAGCTCTTTAGCTCTCTTGGCAAGTGCCATTTTTCCTTCACAAGCACCGTTTTCAGTCATGTATCTCAGCTCAAGGTTCTTCTTTGTTGAAGGTGTTACAACCTCGCCGAGAAGCTCTGCAAACTTAGCAGCATGCTCAGCTTCTTCCCAGGCAGCCTTTTCATAATAAAGACCAACCTCAGGATAGCCTTCTCTGTAAGCTACTCTTGCCATTGCAAGATACATACCAACCTCTGAACACTCGCCGTTAAAGTTGTCCTTAAGGTCAGCAACAACGTCAGGATCAAGATCCTTTGCGATTCCAACTCTGTGCTCATCAGCCCATACCATGCCCTCTTCCTCTTCAAGCTTGTTAAACTTTGAAGCAGGTGCTTTACACTGTGGGCAGAATTCAGGAGCAGCTTCGCCCTCATAAATATAACCACAAATTGAACATACGAATTTTGACATAGAATATTCCTCCTCAATATTTATTCTATAAGGCTTCACGCTTAGGAAATCCGTGAAGCTTCATAGTTAGATTATGCCATAATTTTTGGTTTTTGTCAACTCGTTTACGGTCATTTTTAACAAAAAATCGCAAATCTTTTTTATATTCAAAATGCCCTGCACTTTTATAATATTCTATAGACATTCAAAGCAAAATATGATAGAATAGATATAATTTATAAAGCTACAAAGGAGGACTTCTTTTGAATACAGCCAAATCAGAAAAAGCAAAAACACTTTTCAAAATGGGATACAACTGCTCGCAGTCAGTTCTTGGTGCATGGGCTGAGGATATAGGCATTGACATAAATACCGCCATGACTCTTTCGCAATCGTTCGGCGGTGGCATGGGCAGGCTAAGAGAAGTCTGCGGTGCCTGCTCGGGTGCATTTATGGTGCTTGGTGTAAAATATGGCACAGACAACCCAAAGGACAGTAACGCAAAAAAGGCACTCTATCAAAAGGTGCAAAAGTTCGCCGAGAGATTCAAAGAAGAAAACGGCTATGACTCTATTGTCTGCAGAGATCTGCTGGGACTTGACGGCTCAAGCAAGCCTGTTCCTGCAAAGCGTACTAATGAGTATTACAAAAAACGCCCGTGCGTTGAGCTTGTCGGCTTAGCGGCAGGGCTGCTTGATGAGTTTATGTAAAAACAGAAGGTAGTATATATGGAGTTTTCAAAAATCAAGGGCATAATTTTCGACCTTGACGGCACACTGATTGATTCATCACACGTCTGGAGCGACATTGATATAATGTTCCTTGCAAAGCGTGGATTTGAAGTGCCTGATGACTATTTCAAAATGGTGTCCACAATGAATTTCACGCAGGCAGCAGTCTACACTATAGAGCGTTTTAACCTTGATGAAAAGGTTGAGGATATCTGTGCCGAGTGGCATGACATGGCTTATGACGAATATGCTCACCACATAAAGCTCAAGGCTGGTGTTTATGATTTTCTGCACAAGCTAAAAGAGAATAATCTGAAAATCGCTCTTGCAACAGCTTCGTCAAAAGAGCTTTATGAGGCGGTGCTGAAAAACAACGGCGTCTATGAGCTGTTTGACTTTTTTGCGTCAACTAACGATGTAAAGCGTGGCAAAGGCTTCCCTGATGTGTATGAGCACGCCTGCAAAGGTCTTGGGCTAACGCCTTCAGAATGTGTGGTCTTTGAGGACATTATCGAGGGCATTACGGCTGCAAAATCTGCCAACTTCACAGCTATCGCCTGCTTAGACGAACACTACATACACGACTGGGAGAAAATGAAAGCTCTGGCAGACCATTCATTCACTGATTTTAACACGCTTACAATATAAAAGCCCTGCAAAAGCAGGGCTTTTTTATTTATTTATCTTTATAATAAGCTTGTCTATTTTCTGTTCGTCCTCCATTATAACGGAAAACTCAAACATATCATAAGTCACAACCTCGTTTTGCTGCGGAATACGTCCTAAGATGTCAACAATCCAGCCACCCATCGAGGTCATTTCCGTAACAATCGTATCTTCAGGCAGGTCAAGTCGGTCAAGAAAATCGCTCACCGACAGGTTAGGCGATATCTCATAGCTGTTCTCTCCCGTCTTAACAAACGACCTGTCCTCCTTGTCACTTTCGTCATAAATCTCGCCGACAAGCTCCTCAATAATGTCCTCAAGCGTGCAGATACCGTCTGTGTCACCATACTGGTCAACAACAACCGCCATATGCACCTTTGACTTCTTTATCTCACGAAGCACCTCAGAGATACGCATATTCTCCGACACAAACACAGGCTTTTTAAGTATAGGCATAATGTCGCTTTTCTTATTCAGATAAAGCTCATAAAAATCCGCCTTGTGCAGTATCCCGACGATATTGTCAATTGTCTTGTCATAAACAGGAAGCCTTGAATAGCCTGACTCAAGGAAAATCTTTCTTACCTCATCAATCGGCGTGTTTTGTTCAATGCCGACAATGTCAACTCTCGGCACCTGTATCTCGCTTACATTAATCTCATCAAACTCCAGTGCAGAGCGAACAAGATCCGACTCCTGCTCCTCAAGCACACCCTCGTCCTCGATTTCTTCAATGATATATTTAAGCTCTTCTTCTGTAATTGACGGCTGATTGTCCTTGTTGCCGAAAATCTTTGTCGCAAGTCTGCTTACACCCATAAACACCGCAGTTATCGGCGTGAGAATAAACATCGCTGCCCAGAGTGCAGGTGCCATAAAAACAGAAAAGCTCTCGGAGTTTTCCTTTGCAAGCGTCTTTGGGATTATCTCACCAAAAATCAAAACCAGCACCGTCATAACAAGTGTTGCAATTCCAACGCTCGAGTCACCGAACTTCTTTGTAAAAAGCACTGTTGCCATTGATGATGCCGCAATATTTACAACATTGTTTCCAACAAGTATTGTTGTGAGTGCCTTTTCAAAACTGTCTATAATCTTTAACGCTTTTTCTGCACTTTTGTTTCCGCCTGCCGCATAGTTTTTAAGCCTTATTCGGTTGACTGCCGAAAAAGCCGTTTCCGTTGCGGAACATATCGCAGAAATTATAAGACACAATACGATAAGAAATATCATCTATCTTTTTCCTCCGATTTAAAATACATTTATAAATAGTCTTACAATAATGAATATACCACACTTGCAAAAAAATTGCAATAGAGCAACAACTTGCATTTATTTATGTAATAATGTATAATAAGTAAAGCTAATTAATTGAGAGGACGTTTATTATGGAAAACAAAAATTGTGATAAAAAGCCTGATATCTTTGACAGAATAATGTCTATGGGCTTTCTGAAGAAGCTACAGCCGTTTTATACTAAAAATAAGGAAATGCTTTTGTATCTCTTTTTCGGCGTGCTGACAACAGTCGTCAGCTTTATTATGGCAGGACTTTCAAAAGCACTCCTTGAGGTTTTCACCGACAACGCAAAGATTGTCACTACCGTAAGCACGGTGTTCTCATGGATATGTGCAGTTGCTTTTGCTTATGTAACAAATCGCATCTGGGTGTTTGAGTCACAAGCCAGAGGCAAAAAAGCAATCTTCTCGGAAGCAGTGTCATTCTATGGCGGACGACTTTTCACACTGTTTGTAGAGCTTGGAATGATGTTTGTCGGCAACGCACTGCTCGGCTTTAATTATTGGGCAACAAAGGTTGTCGCAAATATCGTTGTCATCATTTTAAACTACGTTATAAGCAAACTTATCGTGTTTAAGAAGAAATAATTGCATATTTTGTATTAACCGCATGATGTTCATGCGGTTTTTTTGTGCAAGTATACAAAAGAATAAAAAACCGTTGACAAAGTAAAAACAATATGGTATTATTATCACACAGCAAAAAACATAGTATTTTAATAGGAATTATATGAAATTAAGGAGTGGTGTTATGAAATTCATAAGAAACAATGAAATAATACCTATATCATGGAAGATGCGAATGTGCCTCTGTTAATGTTAAAATCGATATTTAAAAAGTAAAACACAACAAAAACATATATAATATTAAGAAAGAGGTAATTATAATGAGCAAAATAAATGAAAGAAATCTTAAATTTGAAACTTTGGCACTTCACGTTGGACAGGAAGAAGCTGATCCGGCAACTGATGCAAGAGCAGTTCCGATTTATGCAACAGCATCATACGTTTTCCACAACTCTGACCATGCAGCTGCACGTTTTAATCTAAGCGACGCAGGAAACATCTATGGCAGACTTACAAACCCTACACAAGACGTATTTGAAAGAAGAATAGCTGCACTCGAAGGCGGCGTTGCAGCACTCGCAGTAGCATCAGGTGCTGCTGCAATCACGTACACAATCCAGAACCTTGCACACGCAGGCGACCACATTGTTGCATCAAACACAATCTATGGCGGAACATACAACCTGCTTGCAAACACACTTCCTGAGTATGGCATCACAACAACATTTGTTGACCCTGATGAAGAAGGCTCATTTGAAAATGCAATCCAGGAAAACACAAAGGCAATTTTTATCGAAACTCTCGGTAACCCAAACTCTAACATAATTGACATAAAGAAGGTTGCAGATATCGCTCATGCAAACAAGATTCCGCTCGTAATCGACAGCACTTTTGCAACACCTTATCTTGTAAGACCGATTGAATACGGTGCAGACATCGTTGTTCATTCTGCAACAAAGTTCATCGGCGGACACGGTACAGCAATCGGCGGTGTAATCGTTGACAGCGGTAACTTTGACTGGGAAGCAAGCGGAAAATTCCCGTCACTCACAGATCCAAACCCAAGCTATCACGGTGTATCATTCACAAAGGCTGTAGGCAAAGCTGCATTTGTAACAAAAATAAGAGCAATCCTTCTGCGTGATACAGGTTCAACACTTTCACCATTCCACGCATTTATCTTCCTTCAGGGACTTGAAACACTGTCACTCAGAGTTGAAAGACACGCTGAAAACACAAAGAAAGTTGTAGAATTCCTTGCAAATCACCCACAGGTCGAAAAGGTAAATCACCCATCAGTACCAGGCAACAAATACAAGGATCTGTATGATAAATACTTCCCTAACGGCGGCGGCTCAATTTTCACATTTGAAATAAAAGGCGGTGCTGATGAGGCTAAGAAGTTTATCGACCATCTGCAGTTGTTCTCACTTCTTGCTAATGTTGCCGACGTTAAATCGCTTGCAATTCACCCTGCAACAACCACACATTCACAGCTTAACGAAGCTGAGCTTGCAGAACAGGGTATCAAGCCTAACACAATACGTCTTTCAATCGGTACAGAGCATATAGACGACATACTCTTTGACCTTAACGAAGCATTTGAAGC
>JAFTAX010000106.1 GCA_017458445.1 Ruminococcus sp.
TCATCAAGTGAACGTCTGTAAACTATGTATACATGCTCAGCACCAAGACGCATAGCCGATCTTGCAGCGTCCATAGCAACGTTACCGCCACCAACGACTGCAACAGATTTAGACTTCTTTATAGGTGTGTCATAATCCTCAAGATATGCTTTCATAAGATTGATTCTTGTAAGATATTCATTAGCTGAATAAACGCCAACAAGACCTTCTCCCTCGATACCCATAAATCTTGGAAGTCCAGCACCAGAGCCGATAAATACCGACTCATATCCCATGCCCATCAGCTCGTCAACTGAAAGCACCTTGCCGATAACCATGTTTGTCATAATCTTAACGCCCATGTCTTTAAGGCTGTCAATTTCCTTTTGTACAATTGCCTTTGGCAGTCTGAACTCAGGGATACCATACATCAAAACTCCGCCTGCTGTGTGGAATGCTTCATATATAGTTACATCATAGCCAAGCTTTGCCAGATCTCCTGCACATGTAAGGCTCGATGGTCCTGCACCAACGATTGCAACCTTGTGACCGTTAGCCTTTGGCTTTTCAACCGCTACTTCCTTGTCCATCATGTAGTCAGCACAAAATCTCTCAAGACGTCCGATAGCAACAGGTTCACCCTTGATACCTCTGACACACTTGCCTTCGCACTGATTTTCCTGCGGACAAACTCGACCGCTTACAGCAGGAAGACTGTTTGTTGACTTGATAATCTTGTATGCTTCTTCAAATTCACCAGCAGCAACCTTTGCAATAAACTCAGGTATTCTTACACTAACAGGACAACCGCTGACGCAAGGCTTGTTTTTACAGTTAAGGCATCTTGTAGCCTCTTCCATAGCCTGCTCTTTAGTGTAGCCAAGGCTTACTTCCTTGAAGTTTCTTGCCCTTACCTTTGGGTCCTGCTCACCGATAGGTGTCTTAGTCATACACATATTAGGCATTATCTTACACCTCCAGTTAATCTGCAAACGTGCTTGGATTCATGATCTCTGTATGTACTGTTTCTTCTCATAAGCTCATCAAAGTCAACCTTGTGTCCGTCAAAGTCAGGCCCGTCAACGCAGGCATATTTAATCTGTCCGTCAACAGTTACACGACAGCCACCGCACATTCCTGTGCCGTCAACCATGATTGGATTAAGAGATACAGTAGTCTTGATACCATAAGGCTCTGTTGTCTTGCAGACAAATTTCATCATAGGAACAGGTCCGATAGCAATAACTTCATCATACTTAACTCCACTCTCAATAAGCTCCTTAAGCTTGTCGGTAACAAATCCGTGGAAACCGTATGAACCGTCATCAGTGCAGACATGAAGCTCAGTTGACACAGCCTTCATCTCATCTTCAAGAATCATAATGTCCTTGCTTCTGAATCCTGCAATAAGGTCAACATGTACGCCCATGCCGAAGAGCTTCTTAGCCTGTGGATAAGCGATAGCACAACCAACGCCACCGCCGACAACAGCAACTCTCTTGCAGCCGTCAGCATACTTTGTCGCAACGCCCAAAGGACCTACAACATCAAGGATTGACTCTCCCTCATTTAGTTTTGACAAAGCAGCTGTTGAGCCACCGATTGTCTGAAAGATGATAGTGATTGTACCCTTTTCTCTGTCATAATCAGCGATAGTGAGCGGAATCCTCTCACCCTTTTCATCAACTCTGTAGATAATAAACTGACCTGCTTCAGCCTTTTTTGCAATAAATGGTGCCTCAATTTCCATAAGCACAACCTGTTCATTTAATTGCTTTTTTCTGACTATTTTATACACCAAAATCCCTCCCGGATAAAAATACAAATGTATATCAAAAAATTAGTTGTATCCCATTTTAAACGCAAAGATACAAAATACATTATACAACAAACCGCACAAAAAAGCAAGCAATTTAACGAAATAACACATTTTGCACAAAATGGAGGGCCATTTTACCACGTTATATACACAATTTTTGTAATTTTAGCGTGAATATACACCTTTTTATTCATCAATAGCCTCTTTTATACACAAAAGCTCCGCATTAGTCCTCTCTGCAAGCTCCTCATCAGGCTCAAAAAGATTGATATAATTATACAGTGCCACACCACCGTACTTATCATTTTTCTTGCAAACATCAATCTGCTCGCCGATTATGCCCGTGCTTTGCAAGAATTCATCTTCCTGCCCTATTTTATATACCCCAAGCCCGATAACAAGCCGTACATCATCACGCTTTATAATATTGCTCCACTCATCGACCGTACTCTCAAAAGGCATTAAGGAATTATCAAACCCAAAGTAAACCTGTGGCACAATGTAATCAAGATAGCCCTCCTCACTGCACCACTTTTTCACATCAGCATACATATATGCATAATTGTTCTCCATATTGCCCTGCGGCGACACACCAAACAGCACCCGGGAGTCAACCTCCTTAACCGCCTGATAGATCCCCTGAACCATCTTGTCAACGTTTGCACACCGCCAGTCCGACAGCTTCTGACCGTTACCAACTTCAGCATAAACCTCGCTGTCAAAGCTTTCATCAGTTGTCGGATAAAAATAATCATCAATGTGGATTCCGTCCACATCATAATTATCCACAATCTCGCAAACGCCGTCTGCAATAAGCTCTCTTACCTCTTCAAAGCCAGGATTAACCCAGTAGTGACCGTCCACCTCTGCAAGATACCCAGCATACTTCTCCCTGTCAGAAAACCACCTCTTTATCGGGTACTCATCAGGTATCTCCTCCATATAATCCAAAGCTTCACACCTCATCGGGTTAATCCAGGCGTGAAAGGACAAGCCCTTGTCATGAGCTGAGTCTATCATTATCTCAAGCGGGTCATACTCCATAGCACCGCCGATTTTGCCAGTTACAGCCTTTGTAAAAGGATAAAGCTCCGACTTATAATAAGCATCACCAAAGCTCCTTGCGTGAACATACACTGTGTTGCAGCCAAGACTTAAAACCTTGTCAAAGGCGGCCGAAATGTTACGCTTAAACTCAGCTTCACTTCTCTCATAAATCATACCCTGCAAATCAATGTATGAAATCCAGACCGCCTTTTGCTCATCGAAATTTAAAGGCGTGTAGCCCTGAACCTCCGACTGCTTGTCCTTAAGCTTCACACTCAAAGGCACAGGTGAGCATTGCTTTAATACAGGCTTGTCAGCAAACATACTGCAAGATGTGCAAAAAATCAGCGATAACGCTATGCATATAATCCTTTTCATTTTAAATCAGTCCTTTCGCATTATTAATAAAGATATATTATCCTGCCGTGCATATTATTCTTATTATCAGTTGACGGATTTGCCTTGTTGCATACATTTATACAACACATTTGTACACCTTGCACAAATATCGCAAATGATTGTTGACTTTTTATACATAATATGATATATTAATAATGGTAGATTCTTTAGAATATAATGCTAAAGAGCAAAGCCTAAAATCTTAAAGAAAAGAGGATTTTTATGAAGAAATATTTTGCTGAATTTATCGGTACAATGGTTCTTGTAATTATGGGTTGCGGAACTGCAATGTTGCTTGGCTGTAACAATCCAGGCGGCTATGCACTGACAGCGTTTGCATTTGGTCTTGTAATCGTTGCAATGGCATATTGCATTGGCAACATCTCAGGCTGCCACATCAACCCGGCTGTTTCGCTCGGCGTTTTGCTAAACGGCGGAATGACTGCAGTTGACTTTATCGGATATGTTATCTCGCAGTGTCTTGGTGCATTTGTAGGTTCAGGTCTGCTTACAGTTGTTTTCAAGCTTGGCAAGATAAAAGATATGACTGGTGCAAAAGGCTCAAACGGTCTTGCTGGAGTGCATGACAGCATACTCGCAGGTCTGCTGGTTGAAATCGGTCTTACATTCATATTCGTGATTGCAATTCTGGGCGTAACATCAAAGAAAGCTAACCACGGCTCTTTCGGCGGTGTGGTAATCGGCTTCACACTCACACTTGTACATATTCTCGGTATCGGCCTTACAGGTACATCAGTTAACCCTGCAAGAAGCTTCGGACCTGCTTTCATGTCACTTATAAGAGGCAATGCAGACCCATTCAAATCATTGTGGGTATTCATAGTTGGACCACTTGTAGGAGCAGCAATTGCAGCACTTATCTGGAGAATCTTAAACGGTAAAGAAGAAGCAGAAGCAAAGGCTGAATAATTAATTACATTCATAAATAAAAAGCACTGTAGTTTTTCTACAGTGCTTTTTTATTCCATATTCTATTAAAGCTCCAAAAATTCTACTTCATCATCATTAATGCCTTGCTCTTCTTTTCTTGCTTTTTCCATCATTTCAGCATAAAGCTCAGGGTGATAAAGTCGCATATGCCTTTTCTCAATAGCCTTGCCCATTAGTCTTACGATAATAGCAACTATCATTCCGAGAATTGCTCCGCACACAATGTCTGACGGATAATGCACATAGAAATAAATTCTTGATATCGAGATTGCTATTGCCACAAGATAAGCAAACAAGCCTTTTATCTTGTCATGCATAAATATAGCTGTTGCAGATGAAAACGCTGCTGATGCGTGACCTGACGGGAAAGAATAGCTTGTCGGTCGTTTGATAACCATGTTAATCCTTTTGTTATAGAAAAACGGTCGTTGTCTTTTTATGATATGCTTTAGCACCAGATCGTTGCAGATAAACTCAATTGCAAGCGTTATCAAAAGATAAATTCCCATTTTTCTCGTCTTTTTAAAGCAAAGAAATAAAAGCCCGAGTGCAATCCATATGTAGCCGTTTTCACCAATGTAAGTAAAGAATTTCATAATCAAATCCAAAGGTCCACTGTGAAACTGCTGTAAATAATTGAGTATCTTAAAATCAAGTGAAAGTATGCCACCCATCATTCTGAATATAAACATATTATTCTCCTTGTATCGATTTTTTAAACATTATAGCAGATTTTTTACAAAAAATCAATACATAAGTTGCGAAACCGCCTGCATTTGTGTTATAATGTCATTAACAATTGATTAAAATAAGGAGAGTTTTTTATGTTTAAGCTGCTTAAATACCTGAAACACTATAAGCTGCAAAGCATAATCGGGCCACTTTTCAAGATGATAGAAGCCTGCTTTGAGCTTGCAGTACCACTCGTTGTTGCAAACATTATTGATGTCGGCATAAGCAATAAAGATAAATATTACATCTATTCAATGGGCGGACTGATGGTGCTTTTAGGGCTACTGGGACTGACCTGTTCACTCACAGCACAATACTTCGCCGCAAAAGCAGCCTTCGGTTTCGGCACAGAGCTAAGACGTGATATGTTCCACCATATCAACACCCTGTCGCACACCGAGATAGACAAGCTCGGAAGCTCATCACTTGTCACACGCCTCACAAGCGACATATATCAGGCACAAACAGGCGTTAATATGATTCTCCGCTTGTTTTTAAGGTCACCTTTTATCGTCATCGGCTCAATCATAATGTCCTTTACAATTTCCGTAAAGCTGACGCTCATCTTTCTGATAACAGCACCCGTCTTGGGACTCATAATATATTTTATAATGCACAAGACCGTGCCAATGTTTAAAAGAATACAAAAACGTCAGGATAAGATAACTCTGCTGACAGGTGAGAACCTCAATGGTGCAAGGGTAATCCGTGCATTCTCACGCCAGAAAAACGAGGAGCAGGAGTTTAATGAAAATGTCGAAGAGCTAAAGGATATCCAGCTAAAAGCAGGACGCATTTCCGCACTTATGAATCCAGCGACCTACATCGTTGTCTATGCAGCAATAATCGCAATTATATGGATTGGCGGAATAAATGTAAACTTAGGTATGATAACACAAGGCGAGGTTATCGCACTGCTAAGCTACATGAACCAGATTCTGCTTGCACTTTTGGCAGTAGCACTGCTTGTGACCTCA
>JAFTAX010000107.1 GCA_017458445.1 Ruminococcus sp.
CAGAACCCTTGCAGGGAAAACCGTTCCTCCACAAGGGCTGTATCTGAATAAAGTGTATTATGAATAGAATCCACAAAAGAAAGGATTAAAGCAAAGTTGAAAAAGGATAATAATGACGAGAAAAAAATAGAAATAAGTAGCTTTAGTGACATCGAGCAGGACTTTGTTGAAGAAGACCAGCCAATGCCTTCTGAGCCGTTTATCAAGCGTGATGAACCTGTAAAGAAGAAAAAGAAAGCTAAAGAAGAAAAGAAAGAGCCTGTCATAAATATGACAGACATTCGTGCTGCAAGGAAAAAAGACAAGAAGAAAAAGCTTGCAAAAAGGCTGATAATCTTGCTTATTGTTGCAGCTCTCGGTCTTGCGGCATATTTTTCAAGACATCTCTGGATTGGCAAGCTTGAGGGCATATTTGACAGACCTCATGAAATCATTGTCAATGACGGTAAAATTCAGAGTGGTAATTTTCCGATAATCAAAGGTACAAGTGCAGTTAATATCCTTGAATTGATGGACGATGACATTGTGACTGCTGATGATGCAAATATCTTTTTCTATAGCGAAAACGGCGGAATTGAAAGCAGCTTTGTGCATGAGCTTGAGGACCCGATTGTAAAGATTGCAGGTAAGCGAATGCTTGCTTTTGATAACGGCGGAAAAGTGTTCAAGCTTTACAGCAAAAAAGAAGAGCTTTATACAAAGTCAATTGATGACAGTATTTTATTTGCAGAAGTCGGTAGTAACGGATATGTGGCAGTTATTACACAAACAGAAAAATATCCTGCTTGTATGTCGGTTTATGATGAAAACGGTTCGGAGATTTATCGCTGGAGTAGCGGACAAAGAATAATTGATGTGTCGTTTAACGACAGAGATACTGGCTGTTATGTCACAACTTTTTCATCAGAAGGCGGAGAGCTTTGCTCGGTTGTGCATTATATAAAGTTCAATTCATCTGAGGAAAAGATGACAAGTGTAAAGCTTGATTCGCTTGTTATTGATACCTGCGAGAATAACAATGACGGTATCTGGGCAGTCGGCGACAAAAAGTTTTATAAACTTGATGAAAACGGAAAAATAATAATGGAATATGAATATACCGACGATATGGTATCATATTGTATAAATGAGTATTCAGCAGCAGTCGTTGTAAACAGCATTTCCAAAGGCAAGGGTACGCTTGCACTGTTTGATTCCGAAGAGGATAAAGTCGAGCTTGCTGAAACAAACGGCGGTGAGCCAAAGGCATTGACTGCATCAGGCAGAAAAGTGTTCCTGCTTGGTGACAGAGCAGTTGAGTCTTATGATATGAATGGAAACTGTCTTGCAACAGCCGATGTAACTGATGAATACACAAATTTTGTATATCTCAATGATAATGTATATCTTATGGGCTACAGAGCTATAGATAAGATTGAGTTTAACACCTAAACACAGAAAGGATATAAAATGGCATTGATATTGGACATAGCTGTAGTTATAATACTGATATTGGGTGCTATTATCGGCTGGGAAAAGGGTTTTGCAAAGTATATCATTTCATCAATCGGCACTGTTACAGCAATAGTTATTGCATTTTTAATTGCGGACAGTATCGCTCCGACTGTTTATGAAAAGTTTTTGCAGGAGCCTGTAAGAGAGCATATTGAGAAACGGCTGGAAAAATTTGATGTTGTAAGCGTTGTCGCAAAAGAGATAAAAGACAGCGGATATGATGTTGATATTTCTGACAAAGAGCTTGAAAAAGCGTTAAGCTCAAAAGGCGAAATTTCTAAAGGTATCGCACAATATGCAAATAAAACAGGCGACACTTCAGCTGATGAGAATAAGCTTCAGTCATATTTGGAAAATTTCTTTGCAACACGTTTTCCTGGAGAATTCAATACGCTGTTCAGCGGAATCGATACACAAAAGCTTGGCGACAGTGTTAACAATACAAAAAACCAGTCTTATGATGTAGTCAGAGCTTTGGCTGAAAACGATACAAAGCTTGGTGCAAAATATATCGAGGACAGCTTTGCAAAGCCGTTTAATGTGGTGATTGTAAAGATAATACTCACAATTTTGCTATTTATAATCATATCCATATTGATAAGAGTTTTGCTGTCAGTTACAGGTATATTTGACCATATAATTGTAGTTAATGGTATAAACAAATTCTTTGGACTGGTTATGGGACTGATAAAGCATGGTGCATTAATACTTGTTGCAGTGTTTGCGTTATCAGTGCTTATAAAAACAGCAGGCGACTCATTTAGCCTGATTAATACAAGAATTATTAATGAAACCTACCTGTTCAGACATTTATTCAATTTGTTTTATGATATATAAATAGAAGAGAAAGGAGAAAACAATATTATGATGATGTGTTCTAAATGCAAAAAGCGTCCTGCGGTCGTTTTTGTATCACAGATAAATCCGAACAATCCTGAAGACAAGCACAACGAAGGCTATTGCCTTGTCTGTGCAAGAGAGCTTGGCATTTCGCAGGTCGATGATTATATGAAATCAATGGGCATTACCGAAGATGAGATACAGGCAATGTCCGATCAGCTTATGGAAATAACCGATGGCGAGGACTTTGAGCTTGGCGGAAGTGGTACAATGCCAAACTTTCTGAGCAGCCTTTTTGGCGACGCAAATCCTTTTGGAGCAGGTAATCCTGCAGGACAGGGTAATGCAAATGCCGAAAATGAGGGCGACAGTAAGAATAAAAAGGGCGACAAGAAAAAGAAGCTTAAGTTTTTGACAAACTATTGTACCAACCTTACAGAACGTACAAGGAATGGCGAGCTTGATAATATTGTCGGACGAGATAAAGAGATAGCAAGAGTTATCCATATTCTCTCAAGAAGACAAAAGAATAACCCTTGCCTGATTGGTGAGCCTGGTGTTGGTAAAACTGCAATTGCCGAAGGTATAGCACAGAAGATTGTATCTGGCGATGTTCCTTTTCATATAAAGGATAAAGAGGTCTATCTGCTTGATCTGACAGCACTTGTTGCAGGAACTCAGTTCAGAGGACAGTTTGAGAGCAGATGCAAAGGTCTTGTCCAGGAGGTTAAGAATCAGGGTAATGTTATTCTCTTTATTGACGAGGTGCATAACCTTGTTGGTACAGGTGACTCTGAGGGTACAATGAATGCTGCAAATATCTTAAAACCTGCACTTTCAAGAGGTGAAGTTCAGGTTATTGGTGCGACAACATTCAAGGAGTACCGCAAGCATATTGAAAAGGATTCTGCTCTTGAAAGACGTTTCCAGCCTGTAACTGTAACAGAGCCTACAGTTGATGATACAATTTCAATACTTATGGGCATAAAAAAATATTATGAGAATTATCATAAAGTCAAAGTGTCGGACGAAATAGTAAGAATGTGTGCTATTTTGTCAGAAAGATATATCAACGACAGATACCTGCCTGATAAGGCAATAGACCTGCTCGATGAAGCTTGTGCTTGTGCAAGTATCAGAAGCCCTGAGCTTGCAGAGCTTGAAACGCTTAATGATGAGCTTCATAAGCATGAAAACCTTATGGCTGAATATGAAGCCAAGGACAACCCTGACTATGAGATTGTTGCAACAGAAAAGTCCGAGATTTCAAGGATTAAGGAACGTCTTGTCGAGGTTGAAAATATCGTTAAGGATATCAAGGTCACAGATTCTGATTTGTCAAAAGTAATCGAG
>JAFTAX010000108.1 GCA_017458445.1 Ruminococcus sp.
GGGGAGACTGTTCTCTTTAACGATAAGCAGTTAAATGTTTATACTGAAATTAACATCGATGAGTCCAAAGAGCCTGAGCCAAGCTTTATGGAACAGATCTGCGGAACCTATAATATGGACGGAAAAGGTGTATTAAAAGGTGTCGGCGTTACCTACTCTGACACGGGAACGCAGGAATCAGATATTTCATTCGTTCTTACAATAGCAGATGCCGGAAACGGAAGAATCAGTATTACAACCAATTCCGACGGTGCAATAAAAAAAGCAACTGCAGCAATTGACGAGAATTCCAAATATGCGACATTTACCGTTGAATACGGTTATGGATATAACTATAACTGCTCGCTTAAATTTGATATTTCTGGTACAACTGTAACGGCAAATATGCATATGCACGTTGATGGTGAGGACTGGAATGGCGAAGCACAATCCGAAGACATTACTGTATCAGGCATAAAAAAATAAACAGACATAACAAAAGGCACGGTCATAAACATGATCGTGCCTTGTTTTTTATTTTTTCTTTCTTGAAAGGCTGAAGAATGACAGCACTGAGAACAGCACTATTGAGCCTATTAGTATTGCTATGCTTACTGCTGGTGTGACAGTGTGGCCGCCGAGTTTAAACGTAACGCCAAGAACCTCTTTGACTTCATTGAGACTTTCTTTTGGCACTCCTTTAAAGGAATGTGCAATCGGTTTTTCCATGAAAATCTGCCTTAAAAGCATAGCTCCGTGTGATGTCGGGAACACCTTTATAAACGCCTGGATTGAATCGGCAAAGTTACCCACAGGCACATATATTCCTGTCACAAAACCTATCATCGTACCAATAATTGTGCTTACTGTCGAGTAGGCTGTGCTTGTGTTTATGAATGACACGATAAACAGCACGAATGATGTATTTGCAAGTGCTGTAAGTGTAACCACTCCGAGAGCTTTCAGCATTGGCACAGGCTTTAGCAACGCTCCGCCTTTTGCTACGATATAAATCTCGCTCAACACAAATGCAAGAAGTGTCATTATCATTGCAATTACAAACGCACTTACTATATATCCCATAACAAGAGTTTTTCTCTTGACAGGTGATGAATAAAAGTCCTTGATTATATTTTTTGCCTTGTCATCAACCATTGTGCCGAATGCACCCATTGCTGTTGTTACAGATGTTATTGCAAGTATTCCTGCTACAATCCAGCCGTTTATTAGATGTACAGGGTCTTTTACGTTTTTATCAAACGACTCTGCAAAAGTATCGCCCAGGAAAAAAGCGAACAATGCAATAACAATAAGTACTCCCAGAATGGAGAAGAAAACGCCTGTTTTATCTCTGAAAAAGACTTTCAGATTACGCTTTGTAAAATTAATCATTCTCTTATCTCCTTTCCTGTTACTGCAATAAACACATCGTCCATTGTTCCGCTAAGAACCTCAAAGTTCTTAACATTATCCTTTAACAAGTTAAGAAGCTCAATCATATCCTTTGAATGATTGAATCTTACAATCAGTGTATTTCCCTGCTGTTCATATTCTGTATTGCTATCATCAAGTGCTTTTATTGCCTTTTCAACATCGTTGCACTCGATTATTGCCTTGTTTGAAGTATACTTCTCTTTTAGCTGAAGTGGTGTACCCTGAGCTGAAATCATGCCGTCATCGATTATGATAACATAGTCTGCATTTGCAGCCTCCTCCATATAATGAGTTGTGAGAAAGACTGTCATATTAAGCTTTTTCTGCAAGGCAATTATTGTTTCCCATACGCTTTTTCTTGTCTGTGGGTCAAGGCCTGTTGTCGGCTCGTCAAGGAATAATACCTTAGGCGAATTTATCAACGCTCTTGCAATATCGCATCTTCTGCGCTGGCCGCCTGACAGCTTGCCATAAGGACGCTTCAATATATTGCTTATACCTGTTGCTTCACTCGCTTTGTCAATAGCTTCTTTAAGCTCGCTTCCCTTTAATCCATAAAGGCTGCCACGAATCTTCAGATTCTCTTCAACGGTAAGCAACTTATCGAGCAGACCGTCCTGAAAAACAGCACCGATAAAATCTCTTATTCCGTCATCATCTTTTCCAAGCACCTTGCCGTCCAGAACAGCTTCACCGCTATCTGGCTTCAGGAATGTACAAAGCATATCAATTGTTGTTGATTTTCCTGCACCGTTAGGACCTAAGAATGCAAACATCTGTCCTTTTTCGACATAAAAATCAATGCCCTTGACTGCCCTTACTTCACCGTAAGATTTTTTAAGATCCTTTACTTCGATTATGTGCTCCAAAATAATCATCACCCGTCCTATATCTATACTGTAAATATTATACCACTACACTATCTTACTGTCAATAAATAACATACAGCCTGTGATAGTGTGCTATATTATCAAACCTTTCTGAAGAAAGCTTTTCCTCCGTTTTGCTTTGCAAGAATACTCTCCTTTCCAAAGAATTTTTAATGATTTTCTTCGAGGTGTTAGGGAATCCCCTGATAGAAAATCTGAATATCATATCTTTTCAAGCATAAAAAAGACCCCCAACACCTCAAAAAATGAGTTAGAAGTTTTAGTGAAGGGGGGGTGGAGGATGACCCTTTTTCAAAAGGGTCTCTCCTCAATAAACAATATTAAATATTATTATAAGTCGTGAATTATTTGTTGAAGCAAGCTGAGAAGATTTCGTCTGTGTTAGATTTGTCTTTATCCTTTTGCTTTGTAAACAAGCTTACTACAGGAACAAGCACCAGTCCAAACAGCATTGCAAATGCACCTGCGTTAAGTGGTGACATAACCTGAAGCTTCCAGCCCTTTGCTGCAACCTTCTCCACAAGTCCAGGGAACCAGCCAAGACTAAACAGACACATATGCACAACCGTTATAGTTACACCTGAGATAAGGCCTGCCCAGACAGCAGCTTTTGTAATCTTCTTTGAGAACAAGCCATACAGGAACGGTGCAAGGAATGCTCCTGCCAATGCACCCCAGGAAATTGACATAAGTGTTGAGATGTATGCATTCTTGTTCATTGCGATTACTACTGAAATGATAAGGAACAATGCGATAAAGATTCTTATCCATAGCACCTGTTTCTTTTCGTCCATGCCGTTTTTCATTCTTGGCTTAACAAGGTCGATTGTCAGAGTTGAGCTTGATGTAAGCACGAGTGATGACAATGTTGACATTGAAGCTGAAAGCACAAGCACAAGCACGATTCCGATAAGTATTTCAGGAAGTGCAGAATTCAGCACACCTGGAATAATTGAGTCATAGTCTGGTTTTCCGTTGGCAAGGATATTGATTGTGTTCTTTCCTTCTTCACCTGTAAGTGTTGAAAACAGTCTGCCGAATCCGCCAAGAAAATATGAGCCACCTGCTACCACTACAGCAAACACTGTTGAAACGATACTACCTCTTTTAATTGCTGCATCGTCCTTGATTGCATAGAACTTCTGCACCATCTGTGGAAGTCCCCATGTACCGAGAGATGTAAGGATTACAACACCAATAAGGTTAATAGGATCAGGTCCGAAGAGTGAACCATAGTCACCTGCTTTGCCTGTTACATCGTTCTTGATAAGCTTCATATCGCTAACTGCCTGTGAAAGACCACCCTTGTTGTTTATTGCACATATTACAACAGCAGAAATACCAGCAAGCATGATTAGTCCCTGAACAAAGTCGTTAATTGCAGTTGCTTTATATCCACCAACGATAACATATATAGCAGTA
>JAFTAX010000109.1 GCA_017458445.1 Ruminococcus sp.
CCGATACCTTTTGAGCAGATCGTTATATCATAGTATCCGCTGTTTGCAGCAGTAACATTGAACGTAACCGTTTCGGTATTCTTTTCAAACTTACCGACTGCCTTTCCGCCTGATGCAGAAGAGTCGTTCGAGACCTTTGCAACTTTGAGCGTTGCGTCCTCGGCTTCATACTTAATGCTCGTTTCAGCTTACGTAAAGACCGTCTGTGGCACAGAACAAAGCATACATAATACAGCAAGAACTACGGTCATTGTTCTTTTGATCGACTTGTGCATAACGTACATCTCCTTTCAAGCGAATGCGAAATATGTTTCCAATTTGAATATATCATATTACTCACAAAAAGTAAATAGTTTTTACTTGTTTTTTCTCTGCATACAGTAATTATTATTTCAACAGATAAAGATACAAGCAACATCTCAGGTGCTAAGCTTTGACTGATGCCAATATGATATTGTGACATATCCGTCTGGGTTAAGACCAATGCTTCAAGTCTGCATTTCGCTCCAATAAAAAAGTAACAATACCTCTCTCTTTTTTCAAGGTATTGCTACTTTTTTGGTGCAGAAGATGGGACAAATTTGAACAGACCCACGCACAGGTTTGTTTCTTCTATCAGTTTGTTAACGTGGGTCATGAGCAAATGTTGCTCTCTTCGTTCGCAACATTTCTCGGTTCTGCGTCAATTATTATTCATAAAAAAATCAGAAACACCACTCACTACGTTCGGGTGTTCCTGATTTTTTGGTGCAGAAGATGGGACTTGAACCCACACGACATTGCTGCCACTGGCACCTGAAGCCAGCGCGTCTGCCATTCCGCCACTTCTGCAATTATTAGAATTTGATTAAAGGCTCAAATTCTAAAACCTATATTATTAAACTGTTGCTTTGCTTTCTGCCATGATAAGCTTCATAAACGCTTTGTTCTTTGACAGCAAGCTGAATATTACCACGCCAAGAATCGTTACGCAGACAAACTCGCCAAATGCTACCTCTCCTGCTGAAAGCCAGAACGGAAGCTTGCATACATAGTATAGCTCTGCTCCGACAAGAAATGCATTCGCAATAACTGGAAACAGTGAGCAGATTATCATTCTCACTGTGCTTCCTTCCTTGCGGAAAAGATACATTAAAACGCCTGCGATAAGTGTTGCAGATGTTCCGACAATTGTATCAATCAGTCCGACTGTACTAAAGATGTTAGCAATCAGGCAACCAAGCGTTAGTGACACAATGTAGTCCTTATTGAAAAAGCACAAAAGCATCAATGCTTCCGATACCCTGAACTGTATCGCACCGTAAGACAGGTTTCCACCTGCGACTGTGATTACTACATAAATTGCCGCAACTACTCCTATAGTCGCAATTCTTCTTGCGCTGAAATTTGACATAATATTCTCTCCTTGTTTTTATTAGCGAGTGGTTAAGCTGGGATACACTCGTATTCAGTTGTATTTTTAGAGGAGAGCGAAAACCCTCCTCTAAACTTTATGATTTGATTAAGCTTTGCCGATTGAACCGAAAAGTTCCATCTTTTCTTTTACTGTTGCTTTGATTGCTTCAAATCCTGGAGCAATGATCTTTCTTGGGTCAAAGCCCTTGCCCTGAAGATCCTTGCCTTCTTCTATGTACTTTCTTGTTTCAGCAGCAAATGCAAGCTGGCACTCTGTATTAACGTTGATCTTAGCAACGCCAAGTGAGATTGCTTTCTTAATCATGTCAGCCGGGATACCTGTACCACCGTGAAGTACGAGTGGCATATCGCCAACCTTTTCCTTTACTGCTGCAAGTGTTTCAAATGAAAGGCCTGCCCAGTTTTCAGGATATTTACCGTGGATATTACCGATGCCTGCTGCGAGCATTGTTACGCCGAGATCTGCAATTGATTTACACTCGTCAGGATCTGCACATTCGCCTGTTCCGATTACGCCATCTTCTTCGCCGCCGATTGCACCAACTTCTGCTTCAAGTGAGATTCCAAGAATATCACAACAATTTACGAGTGCTGTTGTCTTTGCGATGTTTTCTTCGATTGGGTAATGTGAACCGTCAAACATGATTGATGAGAAGCCTGCGTTGATACAAGCCTTTGCACCTTCAAATGTACCATGGTCAAGGTGAAGTGCTACTGGTACTGTAATGTTGAGTTCTTCGAGCATTCCGTTTACCATGCCAACGACTGTCTTATAGCCTGCCATGTATTTTCCTGCACCCTCAGATACACCAAGAATTACAGGTGACTTCAATTCTTCAGCTGTAAGAAGGATTGCCTTTGTCCATTCAAGGTTGTTGATGTTGAACTGACCTACGGCATACTTTCCTTCGATTGCTTTTGTGAGCATTTCCTTTGCAGATACTAACATTTTGAATACCTCCGTTATTTTATTGTTATTAATTAAACTAACCTTATTAATTATACTCTCTTTTTTACTAAAATGCAATGAAAATCTTGTAATTTTACATTTGCAAAATTAAATCTTCACAATTTATATACATAATCATACAAAAAGAGGAGCGTTTTAACGCTCCTCTCACTCTTCATTATATCATATAGTCCATGCCGAGCTGTTTTTCATACTCGACTAAATCTTCAAGTGTAATACTATCGACAACGTCATTTATTGCGTCATAGAGCTTTTTCCAGACCATAACGGTAACGCACTGTGCACTTCTTTCGCAATTGTTTTCTTCATTATCGATGCAGGAAACAGGTGCCAAGCTTCCCTCGGTCAACCTTAGTATCATGCCGACTGTATAGCTTTTCTGTGGGTGTGCAAGCCTGTAGCCACCGCCTGCACCACGAACACTCTGGACATATCCTGCACGGCTTAAAATTGAGATTATCTGCTCTAAATATTTTTCAGATATATCCTGTCTTTTTGCAATCTCTTTAATCGGGATATAACCGCCGTTATCGTGAATTGCAAGGTCAAGCATCAGTCTTAACGCATATCGTCCTTTTGTTGAAATTTTCACTTCTCTCACCTTTTTCAATCTATCGCTTTATTATATAAATTGTACTACATTTAAAAGTTGCTGTCAAGAATACTGTCACATATTTGCATAATAGAAGGTTTTTACAAAGACGGACAGCAGCATCAGGATATAAATTATCATGAAAATGTTTGTAAAGACAACTCTGTATTTTTGCCCTTTTGTGAGCAGTGTCTGTGGTTCGTTTGTTATTCTAAGCTCTGTTATTCTTGTGAAAATCACAAACATACCTATAACTGCAAGGATTATCATGACTACATAGTATATCCAGCCTGGCAGGTTATAGACTGTTGTATAGTCAGGGTAGCTTGCTATGAGATTATTGGCGATGTGGATTAGGATTGTCGGTATTATTGAATTGAATTTTACTGCGATAAGGCCGTACATCACGGCTCCTGCTACGGCTGCGATTGCCTGTGGAATATTGCCGTGCATAAGCCCGAAAAGCAAAGCAGACACAAATATTGCAAGTCCTTTGCCATAAGGCATGAGCAGTGTCAGCACTACTCCACGATAGAGTATTTCTTCTATTATCGGGCCGATTATTACTACATAGGATATTTGCAGAATTACCACTAACGCACCTGGTTTTGTAAGCGAAAAATCAACTGTCGGGACTCTCACTCCACCACTTGTCAAAAAGAATGTCAGCAAAGCTGCAAGCACTGACATGACTGTATTTATCGTCATGCAGGCAGGAAACCATACTGCTGCTTGCTTTATATGATTTTTCTCCGGCTTTAGCATTGAGTTAAAGTCGATTTGCAACATGAATTTTCCGACAAGCAAAGTTGCTGCAAAGGTTGTTATCACGCAAAACAGGTTGCCGCACATTGCAAACATTGATGATGTTATTAGCTTTGGTTTGCTTTGAAGATATGCTGCCACTTTTGAAAAGCTCAGTGTCAGGCTATGGGTTTTATAGAGATACACAATGTAGTAGTATACATACACCATAATCCTGCTGAACAGATAATATGTCATCATAACAAGCCCGAGCTTTGATGCGTTATGCCAGAGTGCTTTCTTTTCACTTGCGACATCATACATATCTGGCTGTTGTGGTTGTGTATTGAAAATGTCCAAGACTACCTCCGAAAGATTATCTCATTGACTCTATAGCTGCAAAAATCCTTTGTGCTATATATGGTTTGTTCATTGTATAAAGATGTATTCCGTCAACGTCGTTTGCAATAAGGTCTACTATCTGGTCAACGGCGTAGGCTATTCCTGCGTCCTCAAGCGCTTTTGGGTTATTCTCAAAACGGTTTAGCAATCTCGACATTTTTCTCGGGATTGATGCACCGCACATTGTTGCCATTCTCAGCACCTGATTTTTATTTGTAACAGGCATGATTCCTGCTTCAATCGGGACATTTATTCCAGCAAGCACTGCTTTTTCACGGAAGGCATAGAAATCCTCGTTGTTGAAAAAGAGCTGTGAGATAAGATGCTCTGCACCGCTGTCAACTTTCTTTTTAAGGTTAAGTATATCCGACACGGAGTCTTCACTATCAGGGTGTGTTTCAGGATAGCATGCACCCGAAATTGTAAAATCGCCCTTTTGCTTTATGTATTCAACCAAATCGCTTGCATGGGCAAAGTCATTCTTCGGCGGTATGTCGGGACTTATATCCCCACGCAAGGCAAGGATATTGCTGACACCAACACTTTTTAAGTCCTGTGTTATGATGTCGATATCCTGCTTTGTATTATTAACACAAGTGAGATGTGCAATCGGCAGGATATTATATTTATTCTTGATTATCGAGCATATATCGCAGGTGGATCTGTCCGCAAGGTTTCCGCCAGCTCCGTATGTAACACTTATAAAATCAGGCTTTATATCCTTCAATCCGTCAAGTGTTTCATATATTGTTTCAATTCCGCCTGCATTTTTCTTCGGTGGAAAGACCTCGAGTGAGAAAACAGGTCTTTTTGCTTCAAATAGTTTTGATATTTTCATTTATGTCAACCCTTTCTTTATATACTATTTATGATTAACGTTATTATAACACATTACGCACATAAAATGCAAATGATTAACAAAACGTAAACAAAAGATAGATATAATGTTACAGCTATTGCATTTTGATTGAAACTGAGTATAATAAAAGGTAGATTAGCACTCTTAATGCGAGAGTGCTAAAAACATACACGGAGAAAGGAAGTAATAACTATGGGAAAAAGAAAATTCAAGGCTGAATCGAAAAGGCTTCTTGACCTTATGATCAACTCAATTTACACTCACAAGGAGATTTTTCTGCGTGAGCTTATTTCAAACGCAAGTGATGCTATTGACAAGCTTTATTTCAAGTCGCTGACTGACACGAGCGTTGGCATTAAGCGTGATGATTTTGCTATTGACATAAAGCCTGACAAGGAAGCTCGCACTATTACTGTATCTGACAACGGTATTGGCATGACTGAGGACGAGCTTGAAAAAAATCTCGGAACGATCGCAAACAGCGGTTCTCTTGCTTTTAAGTCTGACAATGAGCTGGGTGATGATGTTGACATTATCGGGCAGTTTGGTGTAGGCTTCTACTCAACTTTTATGGTTGCCAAGGAGGTTACTGTATACACCAAGGCTTACGGCTCTGACAAGGCATACAAGTGGCATTCTGACGGCATTGAGGGCTACACTATTGAAGAGTGTGACAAGGACAGCGTCGGCACAGAAATTGTTCTCACGCTTAAGGATAACACTGATGAAGAAAGCTATGACAAATATCTTGAGCAATATGAGATTATGTCGCTTGTCAAGAAATATTCCGATTACATTCGCTTCCCTGTAAGAATGGAAGTTGAGCATACGCACTATGATGAAAAGGGTGAAAACCCTGAGGTGCACAAGGAAGTTGAAACGCTCAACAGCATGACACCAATCTGGAAGAAAAACAAAAATGAGCTGAAAGATGAGGATTATAACAACTTCTACAAGGAAAAGTTTATGGATTTTGAGGACCCTGTTACTCACATTCACTCGAAAAATGAAGGTATTGCGACTTATGATGCATTGCTTTACATTCCGTCAAGAGCACCGTTTGACTACTACTCAAAGGATTATGAAAAAGGCTTACAGCTTTATTCGAGCGGTGTAATGATTATGGAGAAGTGTGCGGACCTGCTTCCTGATTATTTCAGCTTTGTCAAGGGACTTGTTGACTCGGAGGATTTATCTCTTAACATTTCCCGTGAGATGCTCAAGCACGACAGGCAGCTTAAAATCATTGAAAAGAATGTTGAAAAGTCAATTAAAAACGAGCGTGCAAAGCTTTTGAAAAACGACAGGGAGAAATATCTAAAGTTTTTCGACACGTTTGGTTTGCAACTTAAATTCGGCATTTATCAGACCTATGGCTCTGCTAAGGACACGCTTCAGGATCTGCTCTTGTTCCCGTCATCTTTTGAAAACAGCAAGGTAACTCTTGATGAATATGTTTCACGCATGAAGGAAGATCAGGACGTTATTTACTATGCTTGTGGTGAGAGTATCCCGAGAATTGAGATGCTTCCACAGCTTGAGCTTGTAAAGGACAAGGGCTATGAGGTTCTATATTTCACTCAGGACGTTGATGAATTTGCAATAAAGATGCTGATGGAATACAAGGGCAAGAAATTCAAGTCTGTGTCTGACGGCGATCTGGATCTTGAAAGTGATGAACAAAAGGAAGAAGCTAAAAAGGTTGCTGAAGAAAACGGAGATATGTTCAAATTCATGCAGGAAGCTTTAGGCGACAAGGTCAAGGAAGTACGACTTTCGACAAAGCTCAAGAGCCACCCTGTATGCCTTTCTGCTGCTGGTGACATCACAATTGAGATGGAAAAGGTTCTAAACTCGATGCCACAGAACGACGGTAACAAGGTCAAGGCTGAGAAGTGCTTAGAGCTAAACGCTACTCACCCTGTTTTTGAAAAGCTCAGGGAGCTTTACTCGACCGACAAGGACAAGCTGAAACAGTACACTAATATTCTTTACTCGCAGGCTTTGCTTATTGAAGGAATGAGCATTGAAAACCCTGTTGAGTTTGCGAATATGATTTGCGATTTGATGGTGTAATCAAACTTTCGGTGATTGCCAATTGGCAATTTTACAGTTTCTTATAAACAGTGTACAGGGGCAGCCCTCTATCGCAGGGCATGCCCCTCTTTTAAAACGCTCCACTGGAGCGTTTTAAAATTCACCCTATGCGGAGCTCCCTGCGGAAAGAGTGTTCCGACAACTGCGGTTGTCGGCAAGGGATTCTGTCCCCTTGACCCCTGCAAGCCTTTGAAAAGGCTTGACCTAAAC
>JAFTAX010000110.1 GCA_017458445.1 Ruminococcus sp.
CCTCATCGACAAGGTTTTTTAAGCCGCCTTTGAGCTTTTTCTCATATACAAACCAGTCGCCGAGTGATGAGTTATCAGCGTCCCTGTGACCGAACCAGCCGTCGTCCATAACAAGCATTTCAATACCAAGCTTTGATGCTTCTTTTGCAATGCTTATAAGCTTGTCGGTGTCAAAATCAAAATATGTTGCTTCCCAGTTGTTGATAAGTATAGGGCGACGTTTGTCTTTGTATTCGCCTCTTATGAGATTATTGCGATAAAGGTCGTGGAACGTCCTTGACATCTTTCCAAGTCCGCTGTCTGAATGAACCATTACCACTTCAGGTGCAGTGAACTGCTCGCCAGGCTCAAGATACCAGCCGAAATCGAGCGGGTTTATTCCCATAAGAAAGCGTGTTTTTCTGTGCTGTGTGACTTCACACTCTGCGACAAAATTGCCCGAATATACAAAGTTAAAACCGAAAACTTCGCCCTTGTCCTCGTCAGCATTATGATCGCATAATGCCAGAAACGGGTTGTTCTGGTGAGATGATTCACCTCTTGCAGAGTCAACAAGCTGTTTGCCGATATGAAGCGGACAACGCTCAATATGGCGTTCTCTTGCCCATGAGCCATTGAGGGTAATCATATCATATTTGTCTGTATCAAAATCAACGCAGGCTGAAAGCACTCTTGTCAGTGTGCAGGCTTTGTTACCTGTGTTTTTCAGGATTACCGAGCGTGTTATAACGTCAAGCTTTTCAAAAGCAGTGTATATAAGCAGGACTTCGAGCTTGGCATGGCTGTCATACATTGTTATCTCAAGCGTCTGTGCAGGTGACTTATCTGTCGCAAAGGTTGCAGGCAGCCCTGACAGTTTAGGCTTGCCGTCTGTGATTTTGTGAGAAACATATCTCAAGTTACAACAGCTCATGCCGTCGGTATCAAGAATCTTGAAAGCACTATCACGATACTCGCCAATGCCGAAGCATGGATATTCAAAGGGCCGAGAGTCCATAAAGCTTGCTTTGTCACGATTATTCTCGGCTGGCGTGAAAGGACTTTCATCGAGCCTTAGAAGATAGCCGAGGTCATCATCAGGAACTTTTGAACCATAATAAACGTGTGCAAGATAGCCGTCATCAACTACCTTGATCATATAGTCAGTATCCTTTGCACGAAGCTTAAAGGTTTTATTGTTTTTATAATATGTTATCGGCATTTGTTAAGACCTCGTTTCCTGAAATAATACACATTATAACATAATAGTCATTTAAATTCAAGGGGAAGCTCGTTTTTTTGTTTTGCATACATTTACAACAGAGCTGGAAGCACTTGATTTATTTGTTAAAATCTGATATAATATATTATGTATAAATGTATATTGTAATAGCTTTCAATTAATATTACAGTATGAAAGGAAGTTTTATATATGAAAAGAAGGATCGGTATTTTAACAAGTGGTGGCGACTGTCCGGGACTAAACGCAACAATAAGAGGAGTTGCAAAAGCCTGTTATCAGCAGTTTGGCAATGATGTTGAAATAGTTGGTATAAATAATGGCTACTATGGTCTTATAAACAATCTTTGCAAAGAGATGAAACCGTCTGATTTTTCAGGAATTCTCACAACAGGCGGTACTATCTTTGGTACAAAGCGTACTCCTTTTAAGATGATGCAGGTTATCGGCGAGGACAATGTTGACAAGGTCAAAGAGATGAAGCAGACATACAAAAAGCAAAAGCTTGATTGCCTTCTGACACTTGGCGGAAACGGTACGCACAAGACTGCAAATCTTCTTTCAAGTGAAGGGCTTAATGTTATCGGTTTGCCAAAAACTATTGATAATGATATCTGGGGTACAAGCGTTACATTCGGTTTCCATACAGCTGTTGATATTGCAACTGATGTTATCGACCGTCTGCATACAACGGCAACTTCTCATGGAAGAATACTTGTTGTTGAGATCATGGGAAACAAAGCTGGCTGGCTCACACTGTATTCAGGTGTAGCAGGAGGAGCAGATATGATAGTGCTTCCTGAGGTCCCATATGATATCAATAAGCTTTGTCAGGCTTGCGAAAAGCGTATAGATGATGGAAAGACATTCTCGATACTTGCTGTCGCTGAGGGTGCATTTGATAAAGATGAAGCAAAAATGAAGAAAAAAGAACGTGCAAAGAAAAGAGCAGAGCAAGGCTATACAACTGCTACAAACAGAATTGCAAAGCAGATTGAAGCAAACACAGGACTTGAAACAAGAGTTTGCGTACCTGGACATATGCTTCGTGGTGGAAGTCCGTCTGCTTATGACAGAGTTCTGGCTACACAGTTTGGCGTTCGTGCAGCACAGCTTATAAAGAAAGAAAAGTATGGCTATGCGGTTGCAATGATAGACAACAAGGTATCGGAAAACAAACTTAAAGATATTGCAGGTCTTACAAAGTTTGTTCCGCAAGATGACCAGATGGTTAAAACTGCAAGAGAGATCGGAATTTCATTTGGCGATTAGTTTTTTCTCGTCAGAGCTTAGAAAGGATGATTAATATGAGAATTGAAAAAAAGAGGATAATTGCTGCTCTGATATCGGCAGTTATCATGGCGGTGGTTTTCAGCATTTCAAGCTTTGCTGCTGGTACGGCAACAATTGGTGTGCCAAAAAGCGTTGAAGCAGGAAAAGATTTCACTGTTTCGGTGAAAATAACTGCTGAAAATGACATTGGTTTTGTACAGGGAATGATTTCTTATGATGACAGTGTCGCAGAGTTCAAATCATCTGATTTTGCATCAGGCGGCAGTGGCGTAATCAATATCAATGGCTTTCCTGATTCACCATCAAAGGAGCTAAGCTTTAATATCACTTTTACTGCCTTGAACAACGGTAACTGCAAAATGTCTTTGACAAACTGTTTTGTGACATCACCAGAGGGCGACCAGATTGGTTCGCCGACAGCTGATGCAACAGTCAGTGTCAAGGGTGATGCTCCTGCTAATAATGATACATCAAAGGGTGACTTGAGCGGTACACCTGAACAGGGTTGCCTAAAGAGCCTGACGGTATCGCAGGGAGAGCTTAAGCCTGCATTTGCTTATGATATTTATGACTATCATGTTGATGTTGGTGCTGATGTTGAGAGCTGTGAAATTGAGGGCGTAACTGCAAATCCAACCGACATGATCTGGTATACGGGTAATGAAAATCTTGCTGTTGGCGACAATGTCAGAACAATTAAGGTTACTGACAAGGACGGTTATTCTCATGTTTATACCGTCACAATTACAAGGGCACAGTCATCCGTAACAACGACAACAGTTCAAACTGAGGTTGCAACTACAACTGTTGAGCCGTATGTCGAAGATGTAAGCAGTGTTTCTGACGCATCATCAAGAGCTATTATTGATGATAAAGAAAACGGACTTGATAAATACAAATTCTTAACACCTGCACTCATTATAGTCCTGATTACACTTATTATCGCTTTGGTTGTGCTTATCGTATGGCTTAAGAAAAAAGGCGGTAAAAAGTCAGGCAAGAGAAGAAGATAGGCTACAGCTATTGACAATAAGTAAGCAAAGGTTTATAATATGTATATATTTTAAATGCGTTGAAGGAATTATCCGAATGGATTGGTTAAGAGAGAAGGCGGTTGGTGAAAGCCTTTCCATGAAGCTCGGTGGCTAACCTGAGTATCGGTGTGAAAGCATCGGCGTATCTCCTGCGTTAAAGGATTCGAGTGGCAAATTGTTTTAGCTTTCAGAAAAACAGTTTGCAATTTGGGTGGTAACACGGAAACTTATGTCTTCGTCCCATGTTTTAAGGGGCGAAGACTTTTTTATTGTAAATTATTATTAAAGGAGTATAGTTTTATGAAGTGGATGGGAGTTAATGAATTAAGAAAGCTTTATCTTGATTTTTTCAAAAGCAAGGATCATCTTTGCATTAAGAGTTTTCCTCTTGTGCCGAGAAATGATAACAGCCTGCTTTTGATAAACGCTGGTATGGCACCTTTGAAGCCATACTTTACTGGTCAGGAAGAACCGCCAAAGAGAAGAATGGCTGACTGTCAAAAGTGTATCCGCACAGGCGATATTGAAAACGTTGGTAAGACAGCAAGACACGGTACATTCTTTGAGATGCTTGGTAACTGGTCATTCGGCGACTATTTCAAGGAAGAAGCAATTTCCTGGGCATGGGAATTCTGCATTGATGTTTTGAAGCTTCCTGTGGAAAGACTTTTTGTATCGGTTTATGAAGATGATGACGAGGCAGAGAAAATCTGGCACGAGAAAATCGGTCTGCCTATGGACAAGATTTTCCGCATGGGTAAAGAGGACAATTTCTGGGAGGCAGGAATTGACGGTCCATGTGGACCATGCTCTGAGATTTATTTTGACAGAGGCGAGGAATATGGTTGCGGTAAGCCTGATTGTACAGTAGGCTGTGACTGCGACAGATATATGGAATTCTGGAACCTTGTGTTCACACAGTTTGAACGCCATGAGGACGGAACATACACACCGCTTGAGCAGAAGAACATTGACACAGGCATGGGACTTGAAAGACTTGCTGCTATGATGCAGAATGTTGACTCGATTTTTGATGTTGACACAATAAAGGCAATTCGTGACCATGTTTGTGAAATTGCAGGCTGCAAGTATGGTGAAAGTCACAAGAAGGACGTTTCAATCCGTGTTATCACAGACCATATCCGTTCTGTTACATTTATGGCATCAGACGGAATATTGCCGTCAAACGAGGGCAGAGGTTATGTTATGAGAAGATTGCTCAGACGTGCTGTACGTCACGGCAAGCTTCTCGGCATAAACGGGCTTTTCCTCAAGGATATTGTTAAAACTGTTGTTGACAACTCAAAGGTAGAATACACTGAGCTTGAAGAAAAATATGACTATATCGTCAAGCTGCTCACAACTGAAGAAGAAAACTTCAACAAGACTATAGACAGAGGTATGAAGATACTCGATGACTATATCAATGAGATGCAGAAAAACGGCGAAACAGTGCTTGGCGGTGAAGCTTGCTTCAAGCTGTCGGATACTTATGGTTTCCCGATTGATCTTACTCGTGAGATACTTGAAGAAAAAGGCTTGAAGGCTGATGAAGCAGGCTTTGAAGCTGCTATGAACGAACAGCGTGAAAAGGCTCGTGTTGCAAGAGGTGGCTCGAAGTACATGGGTGCTGACGAAACGGTATTCCACCAGATTGACAGAGATTTTCACACTGAATTTGTCGGATATGAAACGCTTGAATGTGATGATGAAATAGCATTTATTGCAACTGATGATGAGCTGATTGAAAACGCAGGCTGCAGTGATGATGAGCTTTATATTGTATCATCAAAGACACCGTTCTATGCTGAAAGTGGTGGACAGGTAGGCGACATCGGTACTATCACGACTGCAAGCGGAAAGTGCGTTGTGCTTGACACGCAAAAGGCTGTTGCAGGTAAGATTGCACACAAAATCAAGGTCGTCGAAGGCGGAATATCCGTTGGACAGAAGACACATTTTGCAGTTGACAAGAAAAACAGACGTGCTATTATGAGAAATCACTCTTGTGCACATCTTCTGCAGTCGGCACTCAGAGAGGTTCTTGGCGAACACGTTCATCAGGCAGGGCAGCTTGTTGACTCAAACAGGCTGAGATTTGACTTCTCACATTTCAACGCTATGACACCAGATGAGCTGATTAAAGTTGAGATGCTTGTTAACAAGTACATCTTTGACGCTCTTGATGTAACCGTAAAGGAAATGCCGATTGACGAGGCTAAAAAGCTTGGTGCTATGGCACTCTTTGGCGAAAAGTACGGCGACACTGTAAGAGTTGTAACAATGGGTGATGAACAGCCTGTTTCAATCGAATTCTGCGGTGGTACTCACGTTGACAACACTGCTAAAATCGGGCTTTTCAAGATTGTAAGCGAAAGCTCAGTTGCTTCAGGTGTAAGACGTATTGAAGCTGTTACAGGCTCAGGCGTTATGGCTATGCTCAAAGAGCATATTGACATGACAAAGAAAGCTGCACAAGCACTTAAGCTTGGCAACCCTGCAGAGCTTGTAAAGAGATGCATGGCTCTTATGGGTGAAATCAAGACACTTGAAAAGGAAAGAGATTCACTACAGGCTGAGATTTCAAACATGAAAACAAAGGCTTTGTTTGAAAATGCAGTTGACATTAACGGCGTTAAGGTCGTAACTGCAATGTTTACAAATATCCGTCCTGATATGCTCAGAAAAATGGGCGATGAGATAAAGGCTACACAAGACGATTTTGTTGCTGTTATTGCTGGCGTGAACGGTGAAAAGGCTAATCTTTTGGTTGTTGCAGGCAAAAACGCCGTTGCAAAGGGTGCACACGCAGGAAAGATTGCAGGCAAGACTGCTGAGCTTACAGGCGGCAGAGGTGGCGGACGACCTGATTCTGCTATGGCTGGCGTTGGCGACAAGTTTAAGATTGATGAAGCACTCGATAAGGTTACAGATATTGTAGCTGAATTCGTTAAGTAAAGGAGAATTACTATGGATAACTGTATTTTTTGCAAAATCGTAAAAGGCGAAATTCCGTCAAAAAAGGTTTATGAAGACGAGCTTGTGTATGTGTTTGAGGACATTGAGCCTACTGCACCGATACACTATCTTGTAATCCCAAAGGAGCATATCTCAAAGCTTGATGAGATTAATGCTGAAAACTCGGCAGTTGTTGCGCATATTTATGAAGTTATCTCAAAGCTTGCCAAGGATCTCGACCTTAAGGACGGATTCAGAGTTGTGACAAACTGTGGTGAACAGGCAGGACAGAGTGTTTTCCACATTCACTTCCACCTGCTCGCAGGCAGACCATTCCAGTGGCCAGCAGGGTAATATAAACCGAAGTTTATAGTATTACACAGAGCTACTAACTGAGAGAAAACCTTTCTGAAGAAAGGGTTTTCCCTCGAACCTTGCATAGCAAGGCTTTACTCCTGTTTCCAAAGACTTTTTAATGATTTTTTTGAGGGCGTGAGCTGTTTTTTAAGACACTTCACGCCCTATACTATTTTCATTTTGAAAGTTAACCCACACCCTCAAAAAAATGACTTACAAGTTTTAAAGAGGTGTTTTAAGGAATAGCCTTGTTCAAAATGGTATCCACTTAATCAATAACCTTGTATAGTATTATAAACCTCATTTTATATTATCAAGCTGTGGACTTTTATGGCATCATGTTTTTTTATGATGCATTTTTGAAAAGCCATTGATTTTTGCTTAAAAAAAGTGTAGAATAGTATTAGAAATTCACATTATTTCTCCCTTTAACATAATATACATTAGTTGGGCAGGGAGGTGTTACACTTGAGCGGTGTGATTATTTTTATAATGTGTTCGGCTGTTGTGATTGTGGTGTTCATAATTAAACGCATAACGGCACTTAACAGCTGTTGCAGAAGGTGCGGATTTATTATTGTGCCATACAATTCAAAGACTGAAAACTTGAGCAAAACTGTCAAGTCATATTACTGGGAAGAGGTTTTTGAGGCGGAAAGTATGGGACGTGAGATACTGCTTGTTAAAATGGATAACAGTGATAATGATTACACTGCAAAGAGGTTATCTGAGGAGTATTCGATTGTATCTGTTTTACATATAAGCGAACTTGAAGAATATCTGCGTAATGCTTATAATTGACAAAAAAAGGTTTTACTATGGAAAAATTAGAGAAGATAAAAGGTGAAGTTGACAGTATAATCTACCGCAATGACGAGAACGGATTTGCGGTTATTATGCTTGCCTGTGATGATGAGCTTATAACCGTTGTCGGCGAGCTTGGCAACGTTGAAGAGGGTGAGGAGCTTGTCTGCACAGGTGAGCTTACTGTGCATAAAAAATTCGGCGAGCAGTTTAAATGCTCTCTTTGTGAGCGGTCGTTGCCAAAGACAAAATCTGCAATTCAGCGTTATCTTGCAAGCGGTGTAATAAGCGGAATTGGGACGGTTCTTGCGAAAAGAATTGTTGCAAAATTTGGCGATGAATCGCTTGAAGTAATTGAAAGCGATCCGGAACGACTTGTTGAGATTGAGGGAATTACAATAAAAAAAGCAAAAAAAATGTCTGCTGAATTCAAGCAGACATTTGCAGTTCGTTCATTAATGATTTACCTCTCATCTTTTGACATACCAGTATCAATTGGTGTCAGAGCATGGAAACGCTGGGGCGACTCGGCGGAGAGTATGATTAAGACTAATCCTTATGTTATGTGCCGTTACGGCGTTGAACTGCCGTTTATCAAGGCAGACACTATAGCCCGAAACATCGGTATTGAGCAGACTGCAAAATGCAGAATCGAAGCAGGAATAGACTGTGTTTTAAAACAGAATGCAAGTACTGGCCACACCTGTCTGCCACTGGACAGGCTTGAAGAAACGACCTGCAAGTTTCTGGGAATAAACCATGCTCAGTTTGATGAAGTGCTAAACGAACAACTTGAAGAGGAAAACCTGTTTAAATACTACAAAAAGAACAGGCCTTTTATAATGCTTCGGGACTATTATAAGGCAGAGGACTATATTTCAAGGCGACTTGAAATAATGAGTGCTGTTGCATTTGACAACAGGATTGACTTTTCAGCTGTTATTGATATTGCCGAAGAAGAGAATAATATTACATACGAGGACAAGCAAAGGCAGGCAATTAATCTTGCCTTGTCAAAGGGCTTTTTAATACTTACAGGCGGTCCCGGTACTGGCAAGACAACAACGCTTAATGCAATAATCTCGCTTTATGAACAGCAGGGTATGCAGGTTATGATTGCGGCACCGACAGGCAGGGCAGCAAAGCGTATTTCCGACTTAACAGGCTATGATGCAAAGACGATACACAGACTGCTTGAGGTTAAGCACGTTGACAATGATGTGCTGAGCTTTGTGCATGATGAGAATAATATGCTTGACTGCGATGTGACGATTATTGACGAGATGTCAATGGTAGACTCATGTCTTTTTGAAGCACTGCTCAGGGCATTGAGTGTAAACTGCAAGCTTGTGCTTGTCGGTGACACTGACCAGTTGCCATCGGTCGGTGCGGGGAATGTGCTGAAAGACATAATCGACAGTGGTGTTATGCCTGTTGTTACATTGACGGAAATTTTCAGGCAGGCAAAGGAAAGTGCGATTGTTACAAACGCCCATAAAATTGTCAAGGGTGAGCATATTGACTTAACGGAAAAGGACAGGGATTTCTTTTTCTTTCAAAGGCAGGATTTTCACGATATACAGGACCTTGTTGTTGACCTTTGCAAAAGGCGTTTGCCTGACGCATTCGGATACTCGCCTTTTGATAACATACAGGTTCTGTCGCCTGCAAGAAAAGGTCCGAGCGGAACAGTTGAGCTAAACAGGATTTTGCAAAACACTCTTAACCCTGCGGCAAAAGGAAAGTCCGAGATTAAAACGCCTTTGTACACCTATCGTAAGGGCGACAAGGTTATGCAGACAAAGAATGATTATGAGATTGTCTGGAAAAAATCTGACGGCGAGAATACAGAAAACGGCACTGGCGTTTTCAACGGAGATATTGGCGTTATAACAAACGTCAACAAGATTTTGCAGACGGTTACTATTGATTTTGAGGGCAGGGTCGCAAACTACTCACTGCCGATGCTTGATAATCTTGAGCTTGCCTATGCTGTCACTGTGCATAAAAGTCAGGGCAGTGAATTTGACGCTGTTATACTTACTCTTTTTGGCGGATATGACAAGCTTTATTATCGCAATCTGCTCTACACTGCGGTTACAAGGGCAAAGAGGTTGCTTATTATTATCGGCACAAAGACAAGGGTTGAGTACATGATTGACAACAACAGGCGTACAAGACGTTACACCTGTCTTAAAAATATGCTGATGGAAAGTGGAAATGATGATAAAGAGCAGGATTTGTAATCACAGATTCTGGATAGATTTTGTTTATCCAAATCGCTGTGCAGTTTGCAATAAGGTTATTGTCTGGAACGAGATTGTTTGCAGTGAGTGTATGCAGGAGTTGCCGTTTCTTGAAAACCCGTTTTTAGTGTCATGCAAGTCAAACGGTGGTAATCTAAAGAAGATTTGCAGCGTGTTTGAATACAAAGGCAACGCAATATACGGCGTTTATAATCTTAAAGACCGCAAAGGCTTAAGGTTTGGGGAATTCGGCGGCGAGTACTGTTCCAAGTATATTAAGGACAGTGGGATTGCGGATATGATTGACGTTGTGACTTTTGTTCCTATGTCAAAGAAAAAGAAGAAAAAGCGTGGCTACAATCAGGCGGAGAAAATTGCAAGGGTTATTGCAAAAAGTATTGACAAGCCGCTAATGAAAAATCTGTTGATACACAAGTCAACCTCAACTGAGCAACACTTACTTGCTGCTGATGAAAGACTGATTAACGCAAAGCTATCATTCGATATTTGCAACGACCACGCTGACATTACTGGCAAAACGATACTGCTTTGTGATGATGTTATAACAACAGGTGCTACAATGAATAAATGTGCTGAGTTGCTTTTGAAAATGGGTGCAAAAGCTGTTTTCGGTGCGACGATCTGCTCGACCGAAATGAATTAGTATAATCGCCTTTAGTGTTGGCATAATACTATCGGAGGCGGTTGCGTGAAAAAGAAGATAACTGTAAGAGAGCTTAATGAAATTAAAAAGCTTGTCTTGATTCATAACAATTTGATTTGTCGCTTTGAGCAGTTTTCAAAAACTGTTAAAGAGCCACAGCTTAAAAGTGAGTTTCAAAAGCTTTATGCAACGCTTGTTAATCACAAGAAAAAACTGCTGTCTGCACTCTGCACAGACAAGTAGTAAAGAGGTGGCAACAGTGGTTGATAATCTTAAGATAATCGGTGAGGCAAAACGCCTTGTAAAAATGGCGTCAACAGCACATTGTGATGCATATAACGAGCTTTGCACAGGACCGCTTGGAGATGTGGTTATGTCTGTGCTTGACGGTGAATTCAGAGTTGCACAAAAGCTTGCATCGCTTGAAGGCTACTTTTCAAATGAAAAGCAGGAAACTTATGCTCAAGAGAGTGAAATAACTATGCTTTTAGAAAAAGAAAGCTAAAAATAAAAGGGACTGAATTAACAGTCCCTTTTTTATATTTCATTTCTGTTTTCCAATGCTTTGAAAAGTGTTATCTCATCGGCATATTCAAGTGAACCGCCGATTGGAATTCCGAAAGCAAGACGTGTAACCTTAATATCAAGTGGTTTTAGAAGCTTTGAGATGTACATAGCAGTTGCTTCGCCTTCAACAGTAGGGTTTGTCGCCATGATAACTTCACTCACTTCACTGTTGTTAATGCGTGAAAGAAGCTCTTTTATCTTAAGCTTGTCAGGTGTGATTCCGTCAATTGGTGAAA
This sequence comes from Ruminococcus sp., assembly GCA_017458445.1. Classification (GTDB taxonomy): domain Bacteria; phylum Bacillota; class Clostridia; order Oscillospirales; family Ruminococcaceae; genus FB2012. The sequence goes on from JAFTAX010000110.1 coordinate 11,379, forward strand.
TCAGACCGTGCAAGACATGATATACGCCCTTGTATTCTTTTGTGCGTTCGAATGCCGTAACGTCCTTTGGCGTTTCGACAACGCATATAATTGAGTGGTCACGACCTGTATCAGAGCATATCGGACAAATAACCTTGTCGGTGAGATTCTGACAGGTCTTGCAGGTGTGAACAGTTTTGTGTGCGTGCAAAATAGCGTCTGCAAAAGCTTGTGCTTCATTGTCCGACATTGACATAACGTGATAGGCAAGCCTTTGTGCAGATTTCATACCGATACCCGGAAGCTTTGCAAACTGTTCGGCAAGCAAAACAAGCGGTAGTGCGTTTGATTCAGCCATGATTAAAACAGCCCTGGAATTGAAACGCCGCCTGTGAGCTTCTGCATTTCAGCATCGCTTGTTTCATCAAGATTGTGTACAGCTTCGTTGAATGCACTCATGATAAGGTCCTGCAACATCTCAACATCATCAGGATCTACAACCTCAGGCTTAATCTTAAGGTCAAGAACGTTTCTCTTTCCGTTTATTGTAATTTCAACAGCACCGCCACCAACTGATGCTGAAAATTCTCTTTCTTCAAGCTCAGCCTGAAGTGCAGTGATATCGTCCTGCATTTTCTGTGCCTGCTTGAGCATCTGGTTCATGTTTCCTGACGGGCCTTTTCCCATACCCTGTGGTAATCTTGCTTTCATAATAATATCTCCTTAAACTACTTTTTTATTTCAACTTTGATGTCAGCATCTTTTGCACGATTTAAAAGCTCATCGACCGGACTTTCTTTGTTTTCAGTATCGACAGCTTTAGCAGAATAGAGCTTAAAATCAAAGTCCTTTCCATAATAATCATTAACAATCTTTTTCAAAACAGCCTTGTCGTTTGACGACTGGAATTTCTTGATGAAGAAGTCACTTGTCACAACTACAAGGAATTGATTGCCGTTGATACTTGCCTTTGAGTCCATCAAAAACGGAGCAATATCCTGAGCTTCTTCTTTTATTTTTTCAAGAATGTCAGGCCATTCCTTAAGCGGTGTGAATTTAACTGGATCGGTTGCTTCAGGCTCTTTTTTGACCGCCTTTTTAACAGCAGGAGCTGCAGCTGGAACTGTTGATGTTGTCTTGTTTACAACCTTAACAGCCTGTGCATTTTTAACTTCCGATTCAAGCTGTGCTATTCTCATTGTCAAGGCGTTTATCTCATCGCTCTGGTCAGCCGTTACAGTGACAGTCTGTTTTGAATCGCCTTCTTTTGCTGTGCAAAGCTTGACAATACACATCTCAAGCTCAATACGCTTGTTTGTAGCAATTGCAAAACGCTCGTTGCACTGCTGGAGAATAGATATAACATCTAAAATTCGATCCAGGCTCATCGAGTTTGCCAAAGCTTTCAGCCTTTCAGTTTCTTCAGGCAGACAGGTTATAAGGTCTGTGCTGTTGTCAACCGTCTTGACGAGCATAACATTTCTCATCTGGCTTAAAAGCTCAGAGCATAGCACCTTCAGATCCTTTGACATATCATAAAGCTGGTCGATTATTCTTATAGCTTCGGCGGTGTTTCGCTCAATTATCTTGTCGAGTATGTCAAAAAGATAATCTCTGCCAGCAATTCCTGCGGCGTTTGATACTGTTTCAATCGTGATGTTATTGTCAAACGCTACACACTGGTCGAGAAGCGATAGAGCATCTCTCATTCCACCGTCAGAAAGACGTGCAATAAGTGCCGCTGCATCATCATTAAGCGAGAAGCCTTCTTTTGATGCAATATATTTCAGCCTTTCAACAATGTCCTCTGAGCGTATACGTCTGAAATCAAAATGCTGACATCTTGAAACTATTGTTGCAGGAACCTTATGCACCTCGGTTGTTGCAAGGATAAACTTGACGTGTGGAGGTGGCTCTTCCATTGTCTTAAGCAGTGCGTTAAATGCACCAGGCGAGAGCATGTGTACCTCGTCTATGATATAGACTTTATACTTACAAAGCTCAGGTGTGAACACAACGCCTTCACGAAGCTCTCTTATATCATCAACCTTTGCATTTGATGCAGCGTCAATCTCGATTATGTCCGCAAGAGAACCGTTGTCAGCGTTTTTGCATATATCACATTCAAGGCAAGGCTCACCGTCCTTTGGATTAAGGCAGTTTATAGCTTTTGCAAAAATTCTTGCACAAGTAGTTTTGCCAGTACCTCTTGAACCTGTAAACAGATAAGCATGAGCAGTTTTGTCGTTTAGTATTTGATTTTTAAGCGTTGATGTAATATGAGGCTGAGAAACTACGTCATCAAATGACATTGGACGATATTTTCTGTATAATGCCTGATACATATTGACTGCCTCCTTAAATTATACATAAAAAATCAATCCGACATATAGGCGTGCAGGCGAAACTGTGTCACACGAAACAAACTGCTTAATGCTGCTCGGTTCCCCGCCTGACATGGTTCACAGCGTTTCATTGCACAGGACCCGCACACCTATATCTCGGATTGATGAGGAACATGCTTATTAGACGTATAATACGTTGCTTTCATAGTATAACACAAATATAAAATAATTTCAAGTGTTTTAGCAATATTTTTACGCTGTGTCATAACAATATGAATCTTATATTTTAATAGGTCTTTTTGTCAGACTGACGCCTTAAGACTTGAAAATGAATCCTGCTTGTGATATAATTAATAGGAATTAGTTTACTGATAATTACATGGAGTTTTAATATAATGGGAATGACAAACGAAGAATTTAAAAAGGAATACGGCAGATTGCCTTATAAAAAGAAAAAGAAAAAAATCTACTGGGGCAGGATTATAATTACCGTTATAGTTTTAGCACTGATTATCTTTGGCATTGTTCAGGCAGTTAGGGCTGTAAAGAATCATTCTAAAGGCGACAAACTTGCAAACGCCACGACTTCACAGGCACAATCAAGCAGCAGTGCAGATGATGAGTTTGCAGGCATTGATGAGATGCAGTTTAAGGTGTGTCTTGACCCTGGTCATGGCGATTATGACATCGGCACAGCAAGTCTTGACGGCAAACGAATTGAAAAGGACGATGACCTAAAATTAGCACTGAAAGTCAGAGACTGCCTTGAAAAGCACGGCGTTGTGGTTGTTATGACTCGTGATGACGACAGCTTTCTGGAGCTTGATGAAAGATGCAATTTTGCGAACAATGAAAAAGCAGACTTTTTTGTATCGATTCACAGAAACAGCTATGATGGCGATATTTATGGCGTTGAAGCTTGGGTGCATAACAAAAAGCCACCAAAGGATACAGCACTTGCACAATGCATTATGGACAAGCTCGATAAGACAAAAATTTCGGACGACAGGGGCGTTCAGTACGGCTATGTAGGCTTACCTTATGATAACTATTACATAAACGCCGAAACGAAAATGCCAAGCTGTCTTTTGGAAATGGGATTTTTGACAAACGATACCGACAACGAGCTTTTTGATAAGTATATTGACAACTATGCAAAGGCTATCTCAAACGGTATTATTAGTGCCGCTATGCAGCTTGAGGTTATTGACAACAGCGGTAAGCGTATCTTAAACGAACAGCTTGTCAGCGTTGAAAAGGACTACAAGCGTAAAAAGGATAGCAGCGTTATTGACGAAAGTTCTGTTTTGGACGATGATACAAGCCTTGTTGTCTATAACGAGGACGAACAGGAAATATATGCAGAATAAAAAAAGCAGGGGTTTTAAACCCTGCTTTTTCTTTTATTAATGGCTTTCTTTATACTTTAATGCTTCACTGTTTATAAAGTCGATTGTTTTTTTTAGTCCGTCAGCCGTGATTGCTTCGGTGTTTTCAGCTTCAAAGCTCTCCGTTAAGTCATAGCAAAGTCTACCATACCATATCTGGCACAAAAGCTCTGCTTTTGCATCATCTCTTACAGGCGTTATCCTGTAATTAAATCTTTCAAACAAGCTTCCTGTCCATATATTGTTTTCTTCAAAGTAATGTATTGTCGGTATGTCAATAAGTCCGTGTAGCATAAGTAATTGTCCCTTCGTTTTTTGTACTTATATTTTATCACAATAATCAGCTTTTATCAAGTGCAAAAAACGCTGCACCCGAAAAAAGCACAGCGTTAATGTTAAAAAACACATACCGCCTTGCCGTCGTATGGTGTGATAAAACCCGCACTCAAGCAGGTGGGTACCAGCCCAAAGGCTTCACGCTTCCTTCTTCCGTTGCCCGAATCAGCCGAAGGCGGTCCGGGTCGGGAGGCCTGCAATCCACAGTCGGAGTCCAGTTCCCTTAAAAAATGTGTTGGATTATAAGATACCATACTTACTCGCACAAGGCAGTTGTTTTTCTATTCTTATTATAGCATACATTATTGGATTTAGCAATGGTAATTTCACTAAAAATTAATAGAAAAATTTGTATATGATTCTGATTTATTTTCTTTACAAAGATTATTTGCTATGGTATAATTATTTAATAAGGCAATTACAGCGTGGAGGATAAAACGTGAGAGAAAAAATCGAACAGTTGCTGCTTAAAACTCAGAAGCCGTCAAGATATATCGGCGGTGAGCATGGCAGCATAATTAAGGATAAATCGAAAATTGATGTAAGGTTTGCATTTTGTTTTCCTGATGTCTATGATGTCGGAATGTCACATCTCGGCATGAAGATACTTTACGGACTTAAAAACTCTGTGGAAAACTATTGGTGCGAACGTGTTTTCATGCCTGAAAAGGATTTTGAAAAGCTGATGCGTGAAAACGATATTCCTCTTTATGCACTTGAAAGCCTTGACCCATTGACCGAATTTGACTTTATCGGGTTCACTTTGCAGTATGAGCTTTCATATACAAATGTTCTGGCAATGCTTGACCTTGCAGGAATACCTGTCAGGGCTAAGGACAGGCATGATCTGACACCGATTGTTATGGGTGGCGGGCCGTGTGCCTGCAATCCAGAACCGCTGGCTGATTTCTTTGATTTGTTCATACTCGGTGAAGGCGAAGAGGTAAATCTTGAGGTGCTGTCACTGTATGAAAAAATGAAGCCAAACAATCCAACAAAGCAGGAGTTTTTGCGTGAGGCTGCAAAGATAGAGGGCGTTTATGTACCGGCATTTTATGATGTGGATTATAACACAGACGGCACTGTAAAAGCTATCACACCGAACATTGACTCTGCACCAGCAAAAGTGAAAAAACGCATAATCAAGGATTTTGACAAGGTGTATTATCCTGACGGCTTTGTTGTGCCTTTTACAAGCATTGTCCATGACAGAGCAGTTGTGGAGGTGCTGAGGGGCTGTATAAGAGGTTGCAGATTCTGTCAGGCGGGGTTTATATACCGACCGTTCCGAGAAAAGAACATCGACACAATAAAGGCTGAAACAAAGTGTATCTGTGAGCAGACAGGCTATGAGGAAGTATCATTATCTTCTCTCTCGACAAGTGACTATACAAGGATTAACGACCTGCTTGAGAGTCTTGTCGAGTACACTGATGACGAGAGAATTAACTTGTCCTTGCCGTCGTTGAGAGTTGATAATTTCAGCGAAGAACTGCTTGAGAAAATAAAGTCTGTGCGAAAGAGTGGGCTGACATTTGCACCAGAAGCAGGCACCCAGAAGCTTAGAAACGTAATAAATAAAAACGTCACAGAAGATGAAATAATGCACACCTGCAAAATGGCATTTGAGGGTGGATATGCAAACGTCAAGCTTTATTTCATGCTGGGACTTCCTGAGGAAACAATGGAGGATATTGAGGGCATAGCCAAGCTTGCACAGGACGTTGTTGACCTCTATTATGAAACACCGAAAGAAAAGCGTGGCAGAGGTATACAGGTGTCGATATCAACCGCAACATTCGTGCCAAAGCCTTTTACGCCGTTTGAGTTTGAACCGCAGGCGACAAGCAATGAGATAAAAGCAAAGCAACAGCACCTTTTTGAATCTATAACCAGCAAGAAAATAAAGTGCAGTTGCCATCAGCAGAACGTGTCAATTCTGGAAGCTGTGCTTGCAAGAGGTGACAGACGACTTTGTGATGCAATTTATACAGCATGGAAAAAAGGCTGTACGCTTGACGGCTGGGACGAGCATTTCAGGTATGATCTCTGGCTGGAAGCCTTTGACGAGTGCGGCGTAGATATAAGCTTTTATGCCAACCGCAGACGCAGCTATGACGAGGTTTTGCCATGGTCGCATCTTGATTATCTTGTTTCGCATGAATTTCTTGTCCGTGAAAATAAGAAAGCACACAACGCCGAAACTACACGCAACTGCAAAGAAGGCTGTTCAGGCTGCGGTGTAAAAAAAGAATGCGGAGGTGTATACTGTGGCTGACTTTTTGGTACCAAAGAACCAGTCGCTTGTGCTGGAGAGATTCGACTACAGGCTGACTTACGGCAAAACTGGCAGGGCAAAATACATCTCACACCTTGACCTTATGCGTACAATGCAAAGGGTTTTCAAGCGTGCAAAAATTCCAATCTGGTACACGCAGGGATTTAATCCGCATGCTTATCTCAATTTTCCTTTAGCATTATCTCTCGGCACCGACAGCACCGTTGAAGTGCTTGATGTGGCACTGCTTGAAGAGCATGATTCTGATGAGATAATGACAAGGCTTAATGCGTGTATGCCTGAGGGTTTGCATATTTACAAAGTTGCAAAGCCTGTGCTAAAGCACACGGAAATTGCACAGGCTGAATATACAATCAAGTTTAACAGCAATACATCTGCCGATGAAGCAAAAACAAGATTTGAGCATTTTGCAGGCAGGGATAAGATTGAGATTGAAAAGCGTACAAAGAAAAAGGGCATTAATATCGTTGACATCAAGCCACACATAAATCTTGTGTCAGCAACTGCATCTGATAATATGACAGTGATTGATATTATCCTGCCTGCAGGCTGTCAGTTTAATCTTAACACATCGCTTGTTATGGACGCTTTTTGTAAGCTTGAGAGCGTTGAGATTGACAACATTTATACAACTCGTACAAAAATAATGTGCAAAAATGGGGAAGATTTTATCTGAAACCCCTTGAAAATGCTGGAATGTTGTGATATAATATTAAAGCATTTGATTTACCGTCGGCATATTAACCCAATTCCGACGAGAGTTAGTGCCATATCCTGATGAACATTCGGGACGACATTAAAGCGGATAGTCCTCTGACTTTGCGGTGAAAATTACCGCCATAAAGTGAATGAATGTCTGAAAATAAATAGGAGGTATTTAAAGTGGACGCTTTAAAACTAATTTCAAATTCAAGTTTAAAATCAGGAGTTCCTGTTCTTAACGTTGGTGATACTGTAAGAGTACACGTTAGAATCAAGGAAGGCGACAAGTCAAGAATCCAGGTTTTTGAAGGAACAATCATTGCTAAGAAGCATGGCGGAATCCATGAAACATTCACAGTTCGTCGTGTTGCACATGGTTGCGGAATCGAAAGAGTATTCCCAGTACATTCACCTGTTGTTGAAAAGGTTGAGATTGTAAGATCTGGACGTGTTCGCCGTGCTAAGCTGTACTATCTCCGTAGCAGAGTTGGTAAGGCAGCTAAAGTTAAGGAAGCAATCAGATAATTTAAACTTTATAAGTCGGTATTCTTTAGAGTACCGACTTTATTTTTTAATACTTTGTAAATTATTGATAAAAGACGGGAAAGTAATGGCTTTTTTGCAGTTTAGCCCTTGAAATCTTCTGCAAAATTTGATATAATATTAATGTTTAATTTTGCAGTTTTAAATTTTTGATATATGCTTTATAGAAATCGAGGGAAGATTATGATAGATAATGAGAACAATGTAATTGAAAATAACGAGAGAAGCCTTGTCGCAAGATTCTTTGACGGCGTTATAGACTGGATTGAGTCGTTCTTTTTTGCAATCTTTATTGTGGTGTTGATTTTTACATTCATACTCAGAACGGTTGCTGTTAAGGGCGATTCAATGAAGCCTAATTTCCATGATGCCGACAGACTTATTATTTCTCATGTAAACCTGAAACCTGCAAAAGGTGATATACTGGTTATGAACTGTGATACACCACAGCTTAGAGAAACAATCATAAAAAGATGTATCGGCACAGCTGGCGATAAGATCAGAATTGACTACAACAACAATACACTCGAGGTCAACGGCAAGAAAATGTCTAATGAATATCTGGGCGAGGTTATGTATGACAAATCTTCCTTCGACCAGCAGTATTCAGTTGAAAACGGTGTGTATGAATACACCGTTCCAAAGGGCAAGATTTTTGTAATGGGTGACAACAGAAACAACTCTGCTGACAGCAGAATGGTCGGCTTTATTGACGTTGACGATGTTCTGGGCAAGGTTGTTTTCAGAATGTATCCGTTTGACAAAATCGGTGTTATACACTCATTTATCTGACAGCGAAAGGAAAACTTATGAGCGAAGTTTCAAACATACAGTGGTTTCCTGGACACATGGCGAAAACTCGCCGTATAATGAAATCAAACCTGAAGCTTGTCGATGTTGTCGTTGAGATAATTGACGCAAGAATTCCATATTCAAGCCGTAATCCCGAGATGGATTATCTCGTTGGCGGAAAGCCGAGATTGATACTGCTCAATAAGGCTGATTCTGCCGATGAAACAATAACGTCAATGTGGATTGACTATTTCAAGCGTCAGGGAGTTACTGCACTTGCAACAGACTGTCGCAGCGGTAAAAATGTCAACAAGTTTCACGGAATGTTAAAGGACATTATGTCCGATAAGCTCGCTGAGTGGAACGCCAAGGGCATGAAGGGCAGACCGATAAGAATTATGATTGTCGGTATTCCAAATGTCGGCAAATCGTCCTTTATAAACAGGCTTGCAGGCTCAAAGCGTGCAAAGGTTGAGGACAGACCAGGCGTTACAAGAGGAAAGCAGTGGGTAAATCTCGAGAGCGATTTAGAGCTTTTGGATATGCCGGGAGTTTTGTGGCCGAAGTTTGAAGATAAGCTTGTCGGCGAGCATCTTGCTTTTACAGGTGCCGTTAAAGATAACATAATGGACATGGAGTACTTGGCGTGCAGACTGCTTGAATTTCTCAACGAGCAATATCCTGAGCTTATAACTAAGCGTTATGGTGTTAAAACCGATGACATACCGCCTAATGATGACGAAACAATGGGCTGTGTTCAGGGGTATGAGATTCTCGAAAGAATCGGCAGAAAGCGTGGCTTTCTTGTGTCGGGTGGCGAGATTAACACCGAGCGTGCTGCGATAACGGTTCTTGATGAATTCAGAAGTGGCAAAATCGGCAACTTAAGTCTCGAGAAGCCAAATGACAATAAAGGAGCATAGAGGAATGACTCTTGCTGAATTTGATAACGAATACAGAAAAACTTATCCTATAGTCTGCGGAGTCGATGAAGCAGGCAGAGGGCCGCTTGCAGGTGATGTTTATGCAGCAGCAGTTGTGTTTTCGCCTGATACGGTAATTGAGGGCATTAACGACAGCAAAAAGCTAACTGAGAAAAAGCGTGAAAAGCTTTTTGATGAGATAATAGAAAAAGCATTGTATTATTCAATCAAGACTGCAACGGTAGAGGAGATCGAGAGTATAAACATTCTCAATTCTGCTATGCTTGCAATGAAAAGGGCAGTCGAGTCGCTGGGTGTTAAGCCTGATATCGTGCTTGTTGACGGCAACAAAACGCCTGACATAGATATCCCTGCCCAAAGCGTTGTGGGTGGCGATGCCAAGTCACAGGCTATTGCGGCAGCATCAATACTTGCAAAAGTTTCAAGGGACAGACGTATGCTTGAACTTGCAGAAGAATATCCGCAGTGGCAGTTTGAAAGACACAAGGGCTATGGCACAAAGCTTCATTATGAAATGATTGATAAGTTTGGCGAATCACCGATTCACAGACCAAGCTTTTTGAAGAAATATTATGAAAAGAAAAACAAGTCGTGAGATAGGCAATATCGGTGAGGACGCTGTATGTGAGTTTCTGAAAGATAACGGATATGAGATTCTGAATCGTAACTTCACAATCCGTGGCGGCGAGATTGATATTGTTGCAAAAAAGAATGACTGTATCGCTTTTGTCGAGGTGAAAACACGAAAGTGTGACGCCTTGCAGACAGGCGAGCAGGCAGTAGATAACGCAAAAAGACAGCATCTTATTAATGCTGCAAACAGGTTTATGGAAACGCTTGATTATGACTGCAACGGCAGATTTGATGTTGCTGTGGTCGAAATGAAGGAAGATAAAGTTACTAAAGTAAAGTACTATGTGTCGGCGTTTGACGCAAGTGCTTATTAAGATAAGAAAGGTGAAAAATATGTATTACAAAAGTACAAGAAACAGCAGTGTGAACGTATCATCCGCACAGGCTATCGCACAGGGTATCTCAAAGGACGGCGGACTTTTTGTTCCGTCAGAGCTTCCAAAGATTACATCTGATGATATCAAGGCTCTTGGAGATATGACCTATGCACAAAGAGCATTTTTCGTGTTCTCAAAGTATCTCACAGATTTTACAGAGGCTGAGATAAAATATTGCGTTGAGAGTGCATACAACACAAAGAATTTTGATACTGACAATATTGCTGAGCTTGCACATCTTTTTGACGGCACATACATGCTTGAGCTATGGCATGGCCCGACTTGTGCATTCAAGGATATGGCACTTCAGATTCTGCCTTATCTGCTCACAACTTCAGCAAAGAAGCTTGAGCTTAACAAAAAGATAGTTATTCTTGTTGCAACTTCAGGCGACACAGGAAAGGCTGCCCTTGAAGGCTTCAAGGATGTACCTGACACAGAGATTTTAGTCTTCTATCCAGATGACGGCGTGTCTGCAATGCAGAAAAAGCAGATGACTACACAGGAAGGTCAAAACGTTGGCGTTTGTGCAATCAAGGGCAATTTTGATGATGCACAAAACGGCGTTAAGGCAATCTTCACAAATCAGGAAATTGCAGCAGAGCTTGATAAGAACGGCATGATGTTCTCATCAGCAAACTCAATTAACTGGGGCCGTCTTGCACCACAGATTATCTATTATATCTCAAGCTACGCACAGCTTGTCAAGGACGGCGAGATTACGCTCGGCGAGAAGATTAACATCGTTGTTCCAACAGGTAATTTCGGTAACATTTTAGCAGGCTTTTATGCAAAGAAAATGGGTATCCCTGTAAACAAGCTTATCTGTGCATCAAATGCAAACAATGTGCTTACTGAGTTTTTGACAACAGGCGTTTATAACAAAAACCGTCCGTTCCATACAACAATCTCACCATCAATGGACATTCTCATCTCATCTAACCTTGAAAGACTGCTTTATCATCTCTGCGGAGAAAATGATGCTCAGATAAGAGAATGGTTTGGTGCGTTGGCAACTGACGGCAAGTATGAAGTCAGCGATGATGTGAAGGCAGTTTTGAAAGACGAATTCTATGCAGGCTGCTGTGACGATACACAGACAAAAGCTTGCATTAAAGAAATATATGACAAGTATTCATATACCTGCGACACTCATACAGCAGTTGCAGTAAAGGTTTATGAGGACTATAAGGCAGCAACAGGCGATGAAACAAAGACTATAATTGCTTCAACTGCGAGTCCATACAAGTTCTCTGGTTCAGTCCTTGATGCTATCGGAATTGATACTGACAGTGACGAATTTGAGCTTGTTGAAAAGCTCGCAGAAGCTTCAAAGCTTGCTGTACCTGCATCATTGGCAGAGCTTAAGAATAAGGACATCAGATTTAAAGAGATAATTGATAAGACACAAATGAAAGAATATGTGTTTAAATCATTAGGTATCTGATAATAATAACTATGTACCGTCTGGCAGCAATTGGACAAAGCCTTAACTGTCAGACGGTTAATTCTGTAAAGGCTTTTTAGCTTCTTGCTTCAAAAGTCTTACATTCAGTTTCATCACAGCAGCCAGGATCATCGCAGGTTCTGCAGACATTGATTTTGCCTGCAACACATTCGCATGAATCCTTGTTGTAAACACAATTTGAAACGTCGCAGTTGATACCGTTAATCTTTTCCTTTTCCATTGAATATCACTCCTTTTGCAACAGTGGTTGCATAAGTATTATGTGTATTAATTGCGTGAATAATTATGGAAAGTTTAACCATAGGAGGTGGAGCATTGTCACTGTTTGTTATGGCAGATTTGCACCTGTCGCTGTCGGTTGACAAACCAATGGATATATTTTCAGGCTGGCAGGATTATGTCAGCAAAATTGAAGAGAATTGGCAGAAAAAAGTAAAGCCTGAGGACACAGTCGTTATCCCGGGCGATATATCATGGGCGATGGGACTTGAGCAGTCGTTGCCTGATTTTGAGTTTCTTGATAAGCTGAACGGCAAAAAGATAATCATGAAAGGCAATCATGATTACTGGTGGAACACAAAAAGCAAAATGGAACAGTTCTTTGCTGACCACGGATTCTCAACGATAAACATATTACATAATAATCATTATGAGTACGAGGGCGTTGGAATATGCGGTTCAAGAGGCTGGATAAATGAAACTTCCGAGCCTGCCGACAAGAAAGTTCTTGCAAGAGAAGCGGGCAGACTGACAATGTCTATTGAGTCTGCACTGAAAGCAGGTCTTAAGCCTGTTGCGTTTTTGCATTATCCGCCAATCTATGGCACGAGCTATAATTATGATATGCTTGAAGTGCTTCACAAGTATGACATAAAGTGGTGTTTTTATGGACACATTCATGGCAGCGGTGCGGAATATGCCATAAACGGCTGTCGAGATGGGGTGAATTATCGCCTTATTGCAAGCGATTTTTTGCAATTTGAACCAATGGATATTACTAAAATTGTGCAAAGTGACAATTTATAAAAAAACACTGGAAAAAGTGTTTAATATATGCTATAATAATATGGATTTATATGAAATCGGAGGAATGACAAAATGAGTTTAAAATCATCAAACAAAGTTGAAACAAATAAGTATGAATTGGAAATAGAGATTTCACCTGAAGCTTTTGAAGAAGCTATTGAAAAAGCTTACCAGAAAGCAAAGAAGAAAATCCAGGTGAACGGCTTCCGTAAAGGCAAGGCTCCTCGTAGAATTATCGAGAGAGAATATGGCGAAGCAGTCTTTTATGAGGACGCTATCAATGAACTCTATGGACCAGAAGTTGATGCTGCTGTTAAGGAAGCAGGTCTTGAGCTTGTTGCAAGACCTGACGGTGAAGTAACATCGGTTGACAAGGAAAAGGGAGTTAGCATCAAAGTTGTCTGCATTGTTAAGCCAGAGGTTGACATTGACGGCTATAAGGGTATAGAAGTAACAAAAGTTGTCAAGGATGTAACTGACGAAGATGTTGCAAAGGAAGTTGACAAACTCAGAGAAAAGAATATGAGAATTGTTACAGTTGACGACAGAGCTGCTGAGATGGGTGACGATGTTGTAATCGACTTTGAAGGTTTCAAGGACGATGTTGCATTTGAAGGCGGAAAGGCTGAGGACTTTACACTTTCACTCGGAAGCGGACAGTTTATCCCAGGTTTTGAAGAAGCTGTTGCAGGTCATAACATCGGCGAAGAATTTGACATCAACGTTACATTCCCTGAGGATTATCAGGCAAAAGAGCTTGCAGGTGCACCTGTTGTATTCAAGATTAAGCTTAAGAGCATTTCAAAGAAAGAGCTTCCTGAGCTTGACGATGAAATGATTAAGGATTCAACAGAGTTTGACACAGTTGACGAATATAAAGCCGACGTTAAGAAGAAGCTTCAGGAAGCAGCAGAAAAGGAAGCTGACGCTGATGTTGAGCAGAAGCTTTTAGACGAAGTTATCAGCAAGCTTGAAGCTGAAGTTCCACAGGAAATGTTTGATAACAGAGCTAATGAGATGATTGCAGAGCTTGAGCAGAGATTAGCTCCACAGGGTATTACTCTTGACACATATCTCCAGTTCTCAGGTCAGACAATGGATTCGCTCAAAAAGGTCTATGACGAGCAGGCTGAAAAGCAGGTTAAGCTCAGACTCGCACTCGAAAAGATTGCAGAGAAAGATAATATTGAAGTATCTGATGATGAGATTAATGCTGAGTTTGACAAGCTCGCAGAGCAGTATAAGATGCCTGTTGAGCAGATTAAGATTTACATCAAGGCTGATGACCTTAAGAAAGATATTGCTGTTGGAAAGGCAGTAGATCTTGTAAAGGATTCAGCAGTTATCAAGTAATTTTGTAATATTGTGTCGTATTCGCTCGCTTTAGAATCAGCGGGCGAAAACCGTATTCAAAGGAGGAAAAACTATGGCATTGGTACCTTATGTAGTTGAACAGACGAGCAGAGGCGAGAGAAGCTATGACATCTATTCAAGACTTCTCAACGACAGAATTATAATGCTTTGTGACCAGATTGATGATGCAACAGCAAGCGTTGTAATTGCACAGATGCTCTATCTTGAGGGACAGGATCCTGAAAAGGATATCGACCTTTATATCAACAGTCCTGGCGGTGTGATTTCTGCAGGAATGGCAATTTACGATACAATGCAGTATATCAAATGTGATGTATCAACAATCTGTATCGGAATGGCAGCATCAATGGGTTCATTCCTTTTGTCAAGCGGTGCAAAGGGCAAGAGATTTGCTCTTCCTAACAGTGAGATAATGATTCATCAGCCACTTATTTCAGGCGGTCTTTCAGGCCAGTGTACCGATATCAAAATTCATTCTGACCACCTTGTAAGAACAAGAGAAAAGCTTAATGATATACTTGCACAGAACACAGGAAAATCCATTGAACAGATTGCAGTTGACACAGAAAGAGATAATTTCATGTCAGCACAGGAAGCTTTGGATTACGGTCTTATAGATAAGGTTATCACAAAGAGATAGGATTGATGAAAAATGGCTAACGATACAATGAAGAAGTGTGATTTCTGCGGAAAGCCTGAAAACAAAGTTAAAAACATGTTTTCAGCAGGCGAAAGTCATATCTGCGATGAGTGCGTTCTGTACTGCTTTGAGATACTCGAAGAGCAGGCGGGCGTACCTGGTGCAAAATCCGTTTCACGCATTAAAGATGACAAAAAATCTGATGATATCATGCTCAAAAAGCCTGCCGAGATTAAGGCGGTGCTTGATGAATATGTTATCGGTCAGGACGATGCAAAAATTGCTCTGTCAGTTGCTGTATACAATCATTACAAGCGTATCTTGACACTTGAAGATACCGATGATGTCGAGATTCAGAAGAGTAATGTATTGCTCTTAGGCCCGACAGGTACAGGTAAAACCTTGCTTGCACAAACATTGGCAAAGCTTTTGAACGTACCGTTTGCAATTGCTGATGCTACAACACTTACTGAAGCAGGATATGTCGGCGATGACGTTGAAAACGTGCTTACAAGGCTTATACAGGCTGCCAACTATGACGTTGAAGCAGCATCAAAAGGTATCATTTATATTGATGAAATTGACAAGATTTCAAGAAAAAGTGAGAACACATCAATCACCCGTGATGTAAGCGGTGAAGGCGTTCAGCAGGCACTTTTGAAAATTATCGAAGGTACTGTTTCAAACGTGCCACCACAGGGTGGCAGAAAGCATCCTCATCAGGAGTTTATCCAGATTGACACAAAGAATATTCTCTTTATCTGTGGCGGTGCATTTGACGGACTTGAACGTGTTATCAAAAAGAGAACTGACTCATCATCACTCGGCTTCGGCGGAAGTATAAAGGACAAGACAAAGGACAGCAACATCCTGAAAAAAGTTCGCCCACATGACCTTGTGAAGTATGGTCTTGTGCCTGAGCTTGTCGGCAGACTTCCAGTCATAACAGTGCTTGATGAGCTGGACGAGGACGCACTTTGCAGAATCCTCACAGAGCCTAAAAACTCGCTCTTGAAACAGTATACAAAGCTGTTTAAGCTTGACGGCATTGAGCTTGAGATTACTGATGATGCAATGAAAGAAATTGCAAAGCAGACGCTCGCACAAAAGACTGGTGCAAGAGGTCTCAGAGCTATTGTTGAAAAGATACTTACACAGCTTATGTTCGATTGCCCGTCAGATGACGAAATTGTTGGCATAAAGATTACTGCCGACTGCGTTCTTGGAAACGCTGAGCCTGAAATCAAAAGGGCAAAAAGCTCACCAAGAAAAGGTGCTTAATTGTTTTTAAATATTGAGTATATAAAACCGACTTCATTAATAAAGTGAAGTCGGTTTTTTGTTACAGATATTTTATTGGTGCTTGATTTTTTACAAAAATGTGCTATAATCAGAATATAGAAATTTAACCGATATGGAGGAAATTATGGCTGATTTAAACGCACTTAAAGATAAATTTGTCGAGATTTACAAGGATAATATCAATCGTCCAGGCTCCGAAAGACTGCTCGAGTATCTTCTCTCGGACAGCAGCGATTTCTTCACAGCACCTGCTTCCACAAGATATCACGGTGCCTATGAAGGCGGACTTTGCGAGCATTCAATCAACGTTTATGAATGCCTGAAAAGCTATCTCGAGCGTGAGCGAGTTAAGGACAATTACGGTCTCGATTTTTCGGACGAAAGCATTGCTATCGTTGCTCTATTGCACGACCTTTGCAAAGTGAATCTTTACCGCACAAGCTTCCGCAACGCCAAAAACGACATGGGCGTCTGGGAAAAGGTGCCATACTTTGAATATGCGGACACTCTGCCATACGGACACGGCGAAAAATCGGTGTACATAATAAGCGGCTTCATGCGTCTTACTCGTGAGGAAGCGTTCGCAATAAGATGGCACATGGGCTTCTCAGGCGAGGAGAACAAGAACACTGTAGGCAGGGCACTCGAAATGTTTCCGCTTGCACTTGCTGTCAATATCGCCGATATGGAAGCAACATTCCTCCTCGAAGGCGGCAAAGACTAACATTTATCCATTTGCAAAATAGACCTTATTATGCGACGGTATACAGCTTTATTTACTGAGAAGAAACCTTTCTGAAGAAAGGTTGTCCTCTCAGACTCTCTTTCCAAAGACTTTTTAATGATTTTTTTGAGGGTGTGAGATGTTTTTAAAAGGAACATCTCACTCACATTTTTGTTTTTCTTTGGAAGTTAGCCCAAACCCTCAAAAAAAATAAGTTAGAAGTTTTAGTGAGGGGGTTTGGGGGATGACCCTTTTTCAAAAGGGTCTCACCCCAATAGATACAACTGTGTACCATTACACAATAAGGTTTGTTTTTACAAATGCAAAATCAAAGCCTGCTTTATGAAGCAGGCTTTTTGATTTGGTCATATACAGCTTTAAAATATGTAACAAGAACGAACGTTACGAGCATGATTGAGAAATTGAATTCGAGTGCTTCCTTGCCGAACAGATTATGTGCTTCTGCCTGGAACAGACAAAACTCCATAATAAGCAACGTCCAGATTTTCTTTGGATTTATCATCACAAACAGCAGAGCCATAATTGTTGCAGGGTAGTAATATCTTTCGTGCATGTGTGGCAAAACGAACGGCACAAGCAGTACGAACAATGCACTCAGCGTAACAATATTCTTGTTTGTCAGTTCAATTTTGCTTCTGAACACTAAGAATATTGCAATGAGAACGATTCCTCCTGCGAAGTAAACACCAGCCTTTGAAAGCTCAGGTGAAGTCACTTCAAACAAAATACTCCATGCGTTTTGAATATACATGTTAAGCAGCTTGTATTGTCCTGCCTGCCTGAAATAAACAGTCAGCAGGTGAAGAAAGTTTGCACCAGCCATGACGGCAGGCATAATCGTTACAAAATACACAAGCGGAAACGCTAAAACAAATGTAGTATTAATCTTGCGTTTCATAAGCAGGATAAGAATTACAGGTGCAAAGAACACAGCCTGAATCTTAAACATAAACGCAATGCTGAAATAAAGCATACAACGCCAGCTTTTGCCTCTGAGTACGCTGTATAACGACAGCACAATAAACAAAGTGTAGATACTGTCGCATTGACCCCAGGCTGACGAATTGAGTATAACTGACGGCAAAAACAAAGTAACTGCATAAGCAACAAGGCTTTTGTTCTTGCTGTTTGTCAGGTGCTTTACAGTTTTGTACATCATAATCGCCAGTATCACATCAGCAATACAGGACACCAGTTTAATTGCAACAAGCGGTGAAAGCGGCAGATAGGTGAGAATCGCCATTATATAATAGTATGTCGGCATATAGTCGCCAATATTCATACCGATTGCAGCAATACCGCCGTTGTCTTTCAGCTGGTTATACCATGGCAGCAAAAACTGATGATAGTCACCTGATTCCTTAGGGAACAAACAAACTCTTGCAATTAGTGCAAAAACCGTTATCAAAGCAATAAACACAATACTGTCATAGTTGATTCTTTTTACGGCTTGCTTTATGTTTTCAAGGTTAAACTTTTCATATATTTTGTTTTTATACTCTTTATTTTCCATAAACAAATGCTCCTTTATTTACATACTATTATTATACAATATGGAGAATAAATGTCAAGTCCACAAACAACTAAGTAATGATTTTTGCTTGCATATCGTAAAAAAACGTGTTATAATATAATTTAACGTGACAATTATTACAACAAAAGGTGGGGAAAAGAATGCCAATTATTATACCGGATAACCTTCCTGCGTTTTCAACGCTTGAGGCTGAAAATATATTTGTAATCCCTGACGACAGGGCTATTCATCAGGACATAAGAGCGCTTAAAATCGCTATTTTAAACCTTATGCCAAACAAGATTACAACCGAAACACAAATCTTAAGACTGCTCAGTAACACACCTTTGCACGTTGAAATCGACCTTGTGCAGATGGGCAGCCACGTTTCAAAGAATACATCACAAGAGCATATGCTCAAGTTTTATAAGAACTTTTATGAGGTTAAGGAAAACCTCTATGACGGGCTTATAATCACGGGTGCACCGGTTGAGCAGATGGAGTTTGAGGACGTTGACTATTGGGACGAACTTTGCGAAGTTTTTGAGTGGGCAAAAACTAACGTCTTTTCTACAATATATATATGCTGGGGTGCACAGGCAGGCTTGCATTATAATTATGGTATACCAAAGTATCCGCTCGACGAAAAGATGTTCGGCGTTTACAAGCACCATATTCTAAACCATGACAGCCTTATTCTCAAAGGCTTTGGCGACGTTTTCCATTGTCCACATTCACGCCATACAGAGATAAGACTTGAAGATGTGAAAAATGAGCCTGACCTTGTGGTTCTTGCAAAATCGTATGAAGCAGGAGTCCATCTTGTATGTGATAAGGCAGAACGCAATTTCTATCTTACAGGCCACTGGGAATATGATCGTGAAACACTAAGCAGTGAATACTTCCGTGACGTTGAAAAGAGGCTTCCAATCAACATACCTGAGAACTATTACCCAGACGACAAGCCGACTAATTCTCCGCTTTATAACTGGGGCTGTTCTGCAAATCTTTTCTATGCAAACTGGCTTAACTACTGCGTATATCAGCGTACACCATTTGATCTTAATGACCTTAAAGAAGGAAAAGTATAAACAGCTTTGAATTGAATTTGAAGGTATTTTATGAAAATCAAAAAAAGATTTTTGGCATTAGCTATAATGCTGTCAGTTGCATTGCTTTGTGCCTGTTCATCAGAACAGAGCAGTCCAAAAAATCGGACAACTACAAAAACTGAAAAAGCCGCAAGCTCAGTAAAAGAAAAGCAAAAGAAAAAAGAGCCTGAGCATATAAAGCTTGACAACCAGGACTTTAACAAAGCCTGCAAGAAAATGGACAAGCTTATTGCGGACTATCCGTTTACATCTGAAGTGCTGGTTTATTCGCTTGACAAAGGGAATATATACTATCACAACATTGATGAGCTGATGTATAGTGCAAGCACAGTCAAGCTGACTTATGTTTACTACTGCTGTACGGAAATTGAAAAGGGCAACCACACGCTTGATGAAACCTATGAATACACCGAGAATTACTATAGTGACGGCTCGGGTGCAATTCAGTACATGGACTTCGGCACAATGCTTTCTTTGCAGGAAATCATAAACTACACAATGCTATATTCGGACAACATCGGATACAATATGCTGGTCAGCATTTTCGGTCCTGACGGCTATAATCAGCTGATGAGTGAAATGGGATACGGTATGCAGATTTCTTATCAGAACTACTACACCCAGCTTAACGCTCAGGTGCTGAAAGACTTTATGCTTAAGGTATATGAAAAGCGTAACGATGATTTTTGCTGGCAGGTAGTCTGGAATGCACTTATCTGGTCAACCGACAGCATCATGAAAAAAGAGATTGGCAATCTCGGCGACATGGCAGTAAAGTGCGGTACTGTCGAGGGAATATATCACGAAGTTGTCTTTCTTGACACAGATTCGCCGTACATAATCGCAGTTTTAACAAAGACAAATCTCGTTGACGAAGGCGATGAGGAGCTGTTTCGTAGTATCGCAAAATGTGCAAACGAGATGATTGAAGCGATAAAATGATATTAATAATACACTTTTTTCAAAAAAGCCTTGACAAAGGCAAATATGTGGTGTATAATAATTTAGAAACAAAGCAGAACTTAATCCGTTCTCACCTCGTGCGTGCATAAGGACACTGTGGAGAGGTCAACATAAATTACTATTACTATGAGTTATTTGTGCGAGTATGGATTTAGTCTGTACTCGTTTTTATTTTAATTTTTGGAGGTGCTTTGTCATTAGCAATAACAAAAGAGAACATCAGATCAATGAAGATATTCGTGATAAGGAATTGCGAGTAATTGATGCTGACGGATCACAGCTCGGAATCATGTCCGCAAACGAAGCGTTGGAAATCGCTTATCAAAAGGATCTTGATCTTGTAAAAATCGCTCCTCAGGCTACACCACCTGTATGCAGAATTATGGACTATGGTAAATTCTGCTTTGAACAGGCTAAGCGTGAAAAGGAACAGAGAAAAAATCAGAAGACTATTGATACTAAGGAAGTAAGAATGTCCTCAACTATCGATACTAATGATTTTAATACAAAGGTCAACCAGGCTGTAAAGTTTTTAAACGGAGGAAACAAGGTAAAGGTTTCCGTAAGATTCCGTAAGAGAACAGTTGCACATCCGCAGTTTGGTGAAGAGCTTCTTGTAAAATTCAAGGAAGCAATCTCAGAAGTTGGCGTTGTTGACAAGCCGTCAAAAATGGAGGGACGAAGCTTAGTGATGTTCGTATCTCCAAAGAGTGGTAAATAATTTAAGGAGGATAAATAATATGCCAAAGATTAAAACACATTCTGGTGCTAAAAAACGTTTTTCAGTAACAGGCAGCGGCAAGGTTAAATTCCAGCACACAAACAAAAGACACAGACTTACACAGAAGGATCACAAGCGTAAGAGAATTCTTCGTGGAGCAGCTTATGCTGATGATTCAAACATCAAGAACGTAAAGGCATTGATCACATACAAATAATCACGAGTTGTAGGGACACAAACTAATTAATATTTCAGGAGGTAATATCTATGGCTCGAGTAAAGGGAGCAATGATGACTCGTAAGAGAAGAAATAAAACTCTTAAGCTTGCAAAAGGTTACTTTGGTGCAAAGAGCAAGCATTTTAAAATGGCTAAACAGGCCGTAATGAAATCAGGACAGTATGCTTACATTGGAAGAAAGCAGAAGAAAAGAGATTTCAGAAAGCTCTGGATCACAAGAATTTCTGCAGCAGCTAAATTAAATGGTATGAACTATTCAACATTTATGAACGGCGTTAAGAAGGCAGGAATCACTCTTAACAGAAAAATGCTTTCAGAGATTGCAATTAACGATCCTGAAGGTTTTACAGCAATAGTTGAAAAGGCTAAGGCTGCACTTTAATACAATAATTAACACGCACGTTTTAATACCTGCGTGTTTTGTTGTTTAATGGGGAGTCAAAAATCGGTAGATATTTCATAAGGAAGCGGTTGATTTTATGCATATTGCAAGCAAGGACAATCCTAAAATCAAGTTGTATTCAAAGCTTTTAAGCTCAAAAAAAGCAAGAGCTGAGCATGGGCTTTTTGTGCTTGAAGGAGCAAGACTTTGCAGTGAAGCTCTGACAAAATGGAAAGAGGGAAAGCTTAAACTTCACTCTGTCTTTGCAACAAAAAATGCACTTGTGAAATATCCCGATTATATAGACAATGCATTGTTTGACCAAAACCCTGAGCTGTTTTACACTGTCGATGACAAGGTTGCAGACAAGCTCGGTGAAACAAAAGAGTCGCAGGGAGTATATGTTATCGCTTATATGAGCAATAATAATTTTGATAGGACCTGCATAAAATCAAACGGCAAATATCTTGTTATGAACAATCTTCAGGACCCGGGCAACGTAGGTACGATACTTCGCACCTGTGATGCTGTCGGAATTGACGGCGTTGTAATGACAAACAACTGCTGCGATTTGTATAACCCGAAGGTGCTGAGGGCTGCAATGGGCAGTGTCTTTCGTCTGAATGTCTACACCTGTGATGATTTTTCATCAGTCTGCAAGCTGTTTGAAAGCAGGGATATCAAAACTATGGCAGCGGTTGTGGATAAGGACGCACAGGCGGTTGAAAGCGTTGACTATACGCAAGGCGGTGCAATAGTTATCGGCAACGAGGGCAAGGGATTAAAGGCTGATGACGTTTCACTTTGCGATATGAAGATAACAATTAAAATGCAGGGTAATATTGAATCTCTCAACGCTGCAATGGCAGCAGGAAGAATACTCTGGGAGATGAACAGGGAACAGCTTTGACCTGAGGAGTGCTTGTATGCTTGACAAAAGGATATACTGGATTTGGCTCGTGCTGGTTTTTGGTGCAGCAAATCCGAGAATCTGGCAACTGAGCGAAAAGTATAGTAATGCTGAGGACTTTGTCCGTGCATTAAAAAACGGAACTGTTGCCAATCTTACAGAAAATGAGAATAAGAATATAAAGAAATATTCGATAAAAGATGCCGAAGCGATTTTGCAATATTGCAAAGACAAAGGCATAAACGTCTATTGTTATGAAAGTGAGGGCTATCCGCATAAGCTGAAAGGGATTGCAAATCCACCGTCAGTTTTGTTTTGCTTAGGAAACCTTGACTTTTTGAACGATAAAATTTGTGTTGCAATTGTCGGCACACGAAAGCCATCGGAGTATTCGGCCGATACCACAAGAAAGCTTTGCGAACAGCTTGCCGACCGTGGAATTTTGCTTGCGTCAGGTTTTGCGATGGGAATCGACAGAATAGCAAATGAAGTTTCACTTGAAAGACAGGTGAAGTCTGTTGCAGTATCTGGTGCCGCAATTGAGGACGACTATCCAAAGGGCAGCAGCGAGCTTAAAGAGCAGGTCTGCAAAAACGGCGTTGTAATTTCGGAATATTGCTCTGAGATAAAACCAAACAAAAGCTCGTTTGTACACCGAAACAGAATACTGACAGGGCTGTCTGACGGCGTTGTGTTCTGCGAGTGTTCAGCAGACAGCAAAGGCCTTGACAATGTTCGACACGCAGCAGTTCAGGGCAAGCCGATATTTGTACTTCCACCGCATGATGTTTTCGACCCGAGATATTTCGGACAGCGTGACCTTATAAGAAACGGTGCAACAGCTGTTTTCGGCGGTGTGGACATCTCAACAAATCTTGCATATACAAGGCTTGAGAGCATAAGGCTGCCTGAAGATTTCAAGTTGGCGTCCGATACTTCAGCCGAGCTTTTGGAAAAGCCTAAAAAGAAAAGCAGGCGTCGGCTGTTTAATAAAAAAGCCAAAAAGAAAAATGATGATGTGGCAAAGCCTAAGATCGATATTGATTTATCATCTCTTGATGTAAACAAGCAGAAAATCTGCAAAGCACTTGAAAGTGGCAATCTTATTGTTGATGAGATTGTCAAGCAGACAGGAATTGATATATCATCTGTTTTGAATGATTTGATTGAGCTTGAAATCGAGGGAATAATAACAGCATATCCTGGCAAAGTTTACGGGATTACAAAATAAAGAACAAAAAATAATGAACGGAGAATCGAATTGGCAAATCTGATAATCGTTGAGTCACCGACAAAGGTGAAAACCATAAAGAGATATTTGAATAATGATTATGAAGTTGTTGCATCAATGGGACACCTTCGTGATCTGCCGAAATCAAAACTTGGCGTTGATATTGATAATAATTTTGAGCCTTATTATACAAACATGAAGGACAAAGAGCATCTCATCAAGGACATCAAGAAAAAGGCTGCAAAATGTGACCATGTCTATCTTGCAGGAGACCCTGACCGTGAAGGAGAAGCAATTTCATGGCACTTGGCACAAATTCTTGGGCTTGATATGAATGACAAAAACCGTGTAACCTTTAACGAGATTACAGAAAGCGGTATAAAAGCAGGAATGAGTGACCCGAGAACCATTGATCTTAATCTTGTGAACGCTCAGCAGGCAAGACGTATCCTTGACAGAATCGTGGGCTATAAGCTTTCACCATTTCTCTGGAGAAAGATACGCCGTGGACTTTCAGCAGGACGAGTGCAGTCTGTTGCGGTAAGAATGATATGCGACCGTGAGAATGAGATAAGAGCATTCAAGCCACAGGAATACTGGTCTGTTGACGCAAAATTCCTTGCAAAAAACAGCAGAAAGGCATTTGCTGCAAAACTTAATACCGTTGACGGCAAAAAGATTGAACTTAATTGCAAAGAGCAAGCTGACGAAATTCTTGCAAGACTTGACGGTGCAGAGTTTATAATTCAGAATGTCAAAAAAGGCGTTCACAGAAAATCACCTGCAGCACCGTTTACAACATCAACTCTCCAGCAGGAAGCGTCAAAGAAGCTGTCGTTCCAGACAAGACGTACAATGAAAGTTGCGCAGGAGCTTTATGAAGGTATCGAAATCGAGGATCTCGGTGCAACAGGTCTTATCACATATATGCGTACCGACAGCCTGAGAATTTCAGATGAAGCAAGAGCTGTAGCTTATGATTATATCAAGACTAATTACGGTGAGAAGTATATTCCTGATACACCAAAGAAATATAAGAAAAAGGGCAACTCTCAGGACGCTCACGAAGCAATTCGTCCGACACACCCTGAGCTTACACCTGAGATGATTAAAAAGAGTGGTGTTACGAACGACCAGTACAAGCTCTATAAGCTAATCTGGGAGAGATTTATAGCAAGCCAGATGTCAAACTGCATTATGGATACCGTGTCGGTTGATATTGATGCAAACGGCTGCGTTTTCAAGGCAACAGGCTATTCTGTCAAGTTTGACGGTTTTACCGTACTTTATGAAGAAAGCAAGGACGATGATCACGATAAGAAAAACGTGTTGCCACCAATCAAAAAAGGTGACAAGCTAAAGCTCAGCAAACTTGAAGGTAATCAGCATTTCACACAGCCACCACCAAGATATACAGAAGCAACGCTTGTTAAAGCATTCGAGGAAACAGGTATCGGCAGACCGTCAACATACGTTCCGACAATCACGACAATACTTGCAAGAAGCTATGTTGAACGTGACGGAAAACAGCTTAAGCCAACACCTCTGGGTGAGGTTACAAACCAGCTTATGCTCGAGCATTTTGACAAAATCGTTGACGTCGGATTTACAGCTAATATGGAAAACAGCCTTGACGCAGTTGAAACAGGCAAAAAGAGCTGGGTTAAGACGCTCGATGATTTCTATGGCGAGTTTAACAATGAGCTTGAAAAGGCAGAAAAAGCAATGGAAGGCAAACGCATGAAGGTGCCTGATGAAGAAACCGACCAGGTGTGCGAAGTGTGCGGAAAGCCTTTGGTAATAAAGATTGGAAAGTTCGGCAAGTTTATGGCTTGCTCTGGCTTCCCTGAGTGTACTTTTACAAAACGTATCGTTCAGGAAACGGGTGGTTTTTGTCCGTTCTGCGGCAAGAAAGTTTTGCAGAAAAAGTCCAAAAAGGGTAAGAAATACTACGGCTGTGAGGATAATCCGAACTGCTCATTTATGACATGGGATATGCCGACAGAGCATAAGTGCCCGAACTGCGATTCAACGCTTTTCCAGAAAGGCGGAAAGAATGGAAAGCTTATCTGCCACAAGGAAAACTGCGGATATGAAAAGGATCTTTCAAATGACAGTTAAAGTCATCGGTGCAGGCCTTGCAGGGTGCGAAGCCGCATGGCAGTTAGCTAATGCAGGGATATCGGTTGAGCTTTATGAGATGAAGCCTAAGAAGTTTTCACCTGCTCATAAGTATAAAGGCTTTGCTGAGCTTGTTTGCTCAAATTCATTGAAGGCTGACAGAATCGCATCAGCAGCAGGTATGCTTAAAGAGGAAATGCGAAGGCTCGGCTCGGTTATTATGGAGTGTGCCGAAAAGACAAAGGTTTCAGCAGGCGGTGCACTTGCAGTTGACAGAGAAAAGTTTTCAGACTTGGTGACTGAAAAAATCAGGAGCCACGAGAACATCACTGTCATTGAAGACGAGGTAACTAATATCCCTGACGGCAATGTTATAATCGCAACAGGACCGCTTACATCTGACACACTGGCGGAGGATATAAAGAATATCACTGGAGATTATCTTTATTTTCATGATGCTGCAGCACCGATAGTTACCTATGAAAGCCTTGATAAAGACAAGGTGTTCTTTGCCTCACGATATGGCAAAGGCGAGGCTGACTATATTAACTGCCCTATGGAAAAAGATGAATATCTTGCGTTTTACAATGCACTTATAAATGCTGAATCTGCACCTTTAAAGGAGCATGACAAGGAGCATTTTTCAAAGGACAATTTCAAGGTCTATGAGGGCTGTATGCCGATTGAAGTGCTTGCAAAACGTGGCGAGGATACAATGCGTTTCGGACCGCTTAAACCTGTGGGACTGACTGATCCGAAAACGGGCAGACGGCCTTATGCGGTTGTACAGCTTCGTGCAGAAAATTCCCATGGTACGCTATATAACCTTGTGGGATTTCAGACAAATCTCAAGTTTGGCGAGCAAAAGCGTGTATTTTCAATGATACCAGGGCTTGAGAATGCAGAGTTTATGAGATATGGCGTAATGCACAGAAACACGTTTATCAATTCGCCAAAGCTTCTTACCGAGCATTTTAATTGCAGGAAGCGTGAAAACCTGTTTTTTGCTGGGCAGATTACAGGCGTTGAGGGTTATATCGAATCTGCTGCAAGCGGTATTATGGCAGGGCTTAATATGGCAAGAATGTTACAGGGTAAAGACATGGTGTCACTGCCTGAAACAACAATGCTTGGAGCTTTGTCAAAGTATGTTAGCGATACTACAGTTGAGCAGTTTCAGCCTATGGGCTGTAATATGGGTATACTGCCGTCACTACCTGAGAGAATCAAGGACAAAAAGGAAAAATATCAGGTTCTGGCAGAACGTGGATTGTCGGACCTTGATGAGTGTATAAAGAATTTCTGATGAAAGGATTGTTAGTATGAATATTGTAATAGATGCATTCGGCGGAGATAATGCACCGCTTGAAGTGCTTAAAGGTGCATCACAGGCACAGGCTGATTTTGATATTGATATCACACTTGTTGGTGACGAAGCGACAATAAAAAAGTGTGCTGAGGATAACTCCGTTGACATTTCAAAGCTGAGAATTAAGCAGGCTGACACTGTGATTGACGTTTGCGAAGAGCCTACTAATGTAATAAAGAGCAAGAAGGACTGCTCAATGGCCGTTGGTATGAAAATGCTTGCAGACGGCGAAGGTGATGCTTTTGTTTCAGCAGGCTCAACAGGAGCTTTGGTCGTTGGCGCAACATTTATCGTTAAACGTCAGAAAGGCATTAAGCGTCCTGCACTTGCAACAATTCTGCCGACATCAGGTGCACCAGCTATGCTTCTGGACAGCGGTGCAAATGCAGACTGCCGTCCTGAAATGCTTGTACAGTTTGCGATCATGGGCAGTGCATATATGAACAAGATTCTCGGCGTTGAGTCACCAAAGGTCGGACTTGTGAATATCGGCTCTGAAGAATCAAAGGGCAGAGAGCTTGAGCTTGAAACATATCAGCAACTAAAGGTAGCACCTGTAAACTTCACAGGAAATATTGAAGCAAGACAGATTCCAATGGGCGACTGTGACGTTGTTGTAACTGACGGATTCAGTGGAAATCTTTTGCTAAAACTTTATGAAGGCATGGCAAAATTCTTTGCAGGCGAGCTTAAGGGAATGCTCACAGCAAACTTCAAGTCAAAGATTGCTGCACTTTTAGTGCTTAAGAATATCAAGATTTTCAGAAAAAAGGTTGACTATTCCGAATATGGCGGAGCACCGCTTCTTGGTACTGCTAAGCCTGTAATTAAGGCTCACGGAAGCAGTAATGCTAAAGCATTTTACAACGCAATCAGACAGGCAAAGCTTTTTACTGAAACAAATGTTATTGATGAAATCAGCAACGCTTTGCAGTCGATGAAACAAGAGTAATTCACATTTTAGGAGGATATGCATTAAGCATAATCACGCTATGAACGAAAAAGAACGTATGGATCAGTTCCAGCAAAAGATTGGATATAAGTTTAAAAATGACAAACTGCTTTTCGAAGCGTTGTCACATTCATCTTTTGCAAATGAAAATAAAAAGCAGAGAAACAGCAACGAGCGACTTGAATTCTTGGGCGATTCGGTTCTCTCGATAGTTGTGTCAGACTATATTTTCGAGCATTTCAAGCATCTGCCAGAAGGTGAGCTGACAAAGCTTAGGGCATCGCTTGTATGCGAGCAGTCGCTGTTTGAATTTTCAAAAAAGATAGATCTTGGTGATTATATCTTTCTTGGAAAAGGCGAGGAGCTGACTGGAGGAAGAACACGTCCGTCAATTATCTCTGACGCTTTCGAAGCTGTTATTGCAGCGATTTACCTTGACGGTGGAATAAAGCCTGTTACGGATTATATTCTGTCTTTTATTCCAAAGGACATTTCGCCAAAGGGTGCAAAAAGCTTTCACGATTATAAAACAATGCTTCAGGAGGTTATCCAGAAGAATCCTGAGGAAAAAATCGAGTATTATCTCAAGAACGAGTCTGGCCCTGACCATGACAAGAATTTCACCGTTCAGGTGTTACTCAACAACAACGTTATCGGCGAAGGCACTGGTCATTCAAAGAAAAATGCCGAGCAGGACGCTGCAAGAGAAGCACTCGAGCTTATGGGCATAAAGGTGTAAAATGGCACATAGCAACATTTCAATTTTCGTGCCTCATGTAGGCTGTCCGCATACTTGTTCATTTTGCAATCAACGGACGATAACTGGTGTTGAGCAAATTCCGAACGCTGATGATGTGAGAGAAACCTGCACTCGGGCGTTAAGCGAGGTAGCAGACTACAAATCAACTGAAATCGCATTTTTCGGTGGCAGCTTTACAGCAATCCCGAGAGATTATATGCTTGAGCTTTTGAATGCAGCGTTTGAATTTGTCGGCAATGATAAATTTGGTGGTATCAGAATTTCAACCCGACCTGACTGCATAGACGAGGATATTTTGGCTTTGCTTAAGGCTCACGGCGTTACAGCTATTGAGCTGGGTGCACAGTCGATGAGCGATAAAGTGCTAAAAGCAAACGAGCGTGGACATACATCAGATGACGTTATCCGTGCATCAGAGCTTATAAAACAGAATGGCTTTGAGCTTGGTTTGCAGATGATGACAGGGCTTTTTCAGTCGTCAAGTGCTGATGATATCTATACCATGCAGGAGATTATTAAGCTAAAGCCAAAGACGGTGCGAATCTATCCTGTGGCAGTGCTGAAAGGTACAAAGCTTGCGAGTCTTTATCAGTCGGGAGAGTATAAACTTGTCAGCTTTGATGAGATGGTAAAGCTTTGTGTAGAGATGTTAAAAGCTTTTCATAATGCTGAGATTGATGTTATAAGATGCGGGCTGCACTCGTCTGAAACTGTGGAGCAGGACATAGTCGCAGGCTTTTATCACCCGGCATTTCGTGAGATTTGTATATCACAGCTTTTCAGATATGCAATAGAGAAATATGCTGACAAAAGCATTAAAACCGAAGTATATGTGTCAGGCTCGTCAATTAGTACGGCTGTCGGTCATAAAAAAGCCAACAAACAGTATTTTGAAGAGAATGGCTATATAATAGATTTTAAAGTGGATAACACACTGGAAAAAGATGAAATAAGAATTAATAAGGACGTTTACAATGTATTTGAAATCACTTGAATTACAGGGGTTTAAGTCTTTCCCTGACAAAATAAAGCTTGATTTTAATAAGGGTATATCAGCGGTTGTTGGTCCGAACGGTTCGGGAAAATCAAACATCGGTGATGCTATGCGTTGGGTTATGGGCGAGCAGTCGTCAAAAACTCTGCGTGGCGGAAAGATGGAGGACGTAATTTTCCTTGGCACAAAAACAAGACCAAAGGCTGGCTTTGCACACGTTACACTCACTATCGACAATGAAGACAGGTCGCTGGA
This sequence comes from Ruminococcus sp., assembly GCA_017458445.1. Classification (GTDB taxonomy): domain Bacteria; phylum Bacillota; class Clostridia; order Oscillospirales; family Ruminococcaceae; genus FB2012. The sequence goes on from JAFTAX010000110.1 coordinate 41,794, forward strand.
CTTTGATTCGGATTTAGTATCGGTGTCCAGAAAATTGTACAGAAACGGCGACAGTGAATACATGATAAACGGTGCAAATGTGCGTCTTAAGGATGTAGTTGAGCTGTTTATGGACACAGGCCTTGGACGTGACGGATATTCAATCATCGGACAGGGCAGAATTGCGGACATCGTCAGCAGCAAGTCTACAGAACGTCGTGAGATTTTTGAAGAGGCAGCAGGTATATCCAAATTCAGATATAAAAAGGCTGAGGCTGAGAGAAAGCTTGCTTATGCTGAGGATAATATTTCGAGGCTTAATGATATTTTAGGCGAGCTTGAAGGACGTATCGGGCCGCTCAAAAAGCAGTCTGAAAAGGCAAAGCAGTTCAGAGTGCTTGATGATGAAAAAAGCAAGCTGGAGATTTCCGTCTGGGTGTATAAGCTTGACAGATACACAGAAGATCTAAAGGGCTTTGAGGATAAGCTTGCCGATTTGGATAAGCAGTATACTGAGCTTACTGATGAGCTTGAAAAACTTGAAAATGATATTGAGAATTCATTCTCAGCAAGTGCGGAGAAGTCTGCACAGATTGATGAGCTTAAAGAAAAGATTCATGCGGTTGAGCTTGAAAACACCGAGTCTGCTGCAAAAATCGCTGTATTTGAAAATGACATCAGTCACCTTGAGGAAGGAATTGTTCAGTTAAAAGAGCAGATTGAGCAGTCAAGAAACTCAAAATATTTTCTTGAAACTGAGCTTTCAAAACGAAATGATGACCTCAAGGAGCTTGACAAGCAAAAGGAAAAGCTTGAGAAAGATATTGATGAAAAGGAAAAGGAATTTGATGAATTCTCCAGCATTTCACAGGAATATGACAAAACACTTGCTGATTCTTCAGGTGCAATAAACAGCCTTTATCTTAAAAAGTCTGAGTTTAATTTCAAGATTGTAGCTGCAAAAAATCTGCTGTCTGATATTAATTCAGATATTGCACAGTTGATTGAAAGCAAGAACGATGTTGACGCTAAGGAAAAGTTTATTTCAAAAGATATTTCCGAGCTTCAAAGCTCAAAGCAGAGAAGTGAAGAAAAGGCTGAGGATAATCAAAACAGATTGTCTGGCTTTGAAAAACTGTTTGAAACCAAATCAGCTAAGCTTGAAAAGGCAAATGCTGATTTTTCGGAGAATGATATAAAGCTTCGTGAAAGCAGGCAGAAGCTCACTTTGTTGCACGATCTTGAAAACTCAATGGAAGGCTTTGCATACAGCGTTAAGCATATTATAAACGCTTCAAAGCAGGGCAGAATCAGTGGCGTTTTCGGCTCGGTTGCACAGATTATTTCTGTTGAGCCTGAGTATAATATTGCCATTGAAACGGCACTTGGCGGTGCGTTGCAGAACATTGTAGTTGAAAATGAAGATAGTGCAAAACGTGGCATAAGACTGCTTAAGGAAGCAAAGGCTGGCCGTGCAACATTCCTGCCGCTAACTTCCGTCAAGGGCTCAAGGCTTGACAAGGACCTGTCTGACGAAGAAGGCTTTGTGGCACTTGGTTGCGACCTTGTAAAAGCGGACAAGAAGTTTGGCGATATTATTGATTCGCTTTTAGGACGTGTTTGCATTGCGGAGGACATTGACCTTGCGGCAGTTATTGCAAAGAAGTATGACTATAAGTTCAAGATTGTTACACTTGACGGTCAGATTATCAATGCAGGCGGATATTTCACTGGCGGAAGCGTTTCAAAGACTACTGGTATTCTCACAAGAAAAAGCGAGATTGAAGCACTTGAAAAAGAAGTTGAGAAGCTCGAAGCTGAGCATGAAAAGCTTGCTGACATGGCAGAGCAGTTAAAGCAGGAAACTGCAAAGCTGTCTGCTGATATCGAGGGCGTAAAGGAACAGTTGTCAATTATAAACAGCGAAATACTGAAAGTTGATATGGAAATTAAGCGTGCGTCTGAGATTCGATGCCAGTATGAAGACCAGCTTGATGAAATTGACAGAAAGCTTGAAGAGAATAAAGAGAGAATCAAGAACACTCAAAAAGAGCTTGAGGATTCTAACGTTATGCTCACACAGCTTGACAAGGATATTTTTGACAAGGAAGCTGACCTTGAAGCTTCACAGACAAAGCAGTCTGAGCTTAAGGATAAGCGAGAGCTCCTGACAACAGAGCTGTCAAACCTCAGAATGAAAGCTATTGAGATTGCAAAGGACAGAGAAACCTGCCTTTTGTCAATCGAACAGCTTAATTCAACGATTGATAATAACAATACTGACAGTGGCAAGCTTGATGAAAGAGTCCTGCAAAGTCAGAAGGATATTAAAGACAAGCAAAAAGAGATTGAGAAAATCAAGAACTATATGTCGGGCTTTGATGGCAGGGTAGCTGAGATAGAAAAGAGCATTGAAGCTGCAAGACAAGAGCATATTGTGCTTGATGGCAAGTCTAACAGCTTAAGGTCGGAACAAAAGATTAAAATGGAAGAAAAGGAAACTCTTTATGCTGAGATTTCAAGACTTTCAGAGAGAAAGATTTCCGTAACAGCCGATTTTGACAAGCTTGCAGGACAGCTCTGGGACGACTATGAGCTTACAAGAAGTGAAGCGGTTGAAAAGGCTGAAAAGCTTGAAAACATTGCTGATGCAAACAAACAGCTAGCTGAACTCAGAGGTAAGATTAAATCTCTTGGAAATGTAAATCTTGGCGCAATTGAAGAGTATGCTGAGGTATCTGAAAGATATGAATTCATGAGCGAACAGCTTGGCGATGTAACAAGGTCCAAGCTTGAGCTTGAAGAGCTTATCAGTGATCTTACTGAGAACATGAAGGCAATCTTTACCGACAGTTTCTATAAGATTAACGATAACTTCAAAAAGATATTCTCGGAGCTGTTTGGCGGTGGACAGGGCGAGCTTGTGCTGTCTGACCCTGATAATGTGCTTGACTGCGGAATCGATATCAAGGTTGAGCCACCTGGAAAGGTGATTAAGAATCTGATGTCGCTGTCGGGCGGTGAGCAGGCGTTTGTTGCAATTGCAATTTACTTCTCGATACTGAAAGTGCGTCCGTCACCATTCTGTCTGCTTGATGAGATTGAAGCTGCACTTGATGATGTAAATGTCGTGAGATATGCACAGTATCTACATAAATTTACCGACTCAACACAGTTTATTGCAATCACGCACAGACGTGGTACAATGGAAGAAGCTGACGTGCTTTATGGCGTAACAATGCAGGAAAACGGCATTTCAAAGCTGCTTAAGATGAACATGGAAGATACAAAGCACTTAAAGCTTGATTAAGCATTATATTAATTAGGAGATAAATATGGGCATTTTTGAAAAATTCAGATCAGGGCTTAGAAAAACAAAAGACTCAATGATGGGCAAGGTTGAAAGCCTTTTAATCTCATTCACAAAGATTGATGAGGATTTGTTTGAAGAGCTTGAAGAAACACTCATAATGTCAGATATCGGCGTTACAACATCGGTAAAGATTTGCGATGAGCTTCGTGAAAAGGTCAAGGCAAACGGCGTTACTGACCCTTTGCAAATCAAAGATATGCTAAAGGAAGTAATCAGCGAAATGCTCGGCGAGGAAACACCACTTGACCTCTCAACAAAGCCGTCTGTAATATTGGTTATCGGTGTTAACGGCGTTGGAAAGACTACCACAATCGGTAAGCTTGCGTACCAGCTTCATAACGACGGCAAAAAGGTTATTGTAGCAGCAGCTGATACCTTCAGAGCAGCAGCAATCGACCAGCTTGAAGTATGGACAAAAAGAGCTGGCGTTGACATTGTAAAGCATAACGAAGGCTCGGACCCTGCGGCAGTAGTTTTTGACGCACTCACAGCAGCAAAGTCAAGAAACGCTGATGTTGTGATTTGCGATACAGCTGGACGACTTCACAACAAGAAAAACCTGATGGAAGAGCTTAAAAAGATTTCCCGAATTGTTCATCAGCAGGCTGAAGGCTGTGCACTCGAAGTGCTTTTGGTGCTTGATGCTACAACAGGGCAGAACGCTGTCAATCAGGCAAAGCAGTTTAATGAGGCTGCTGACATAACGGGAATCGTGCTGACAAAGCTTGACGGAACAGCAAAAGGCGGAATTATTATCAGCATTGCTGATGATTTGAAGGTGCCTGTAAAGCTTGTTGGTGTCGGCGAAAAGCTTGATGATTTGCAGCCATTTTCTACAAGCGGATTTGTTGATGCTTTGTTCATGGACGATGTCGAGTTTGAGGGCAACTATGAACGCCTTAAAGATGAGGAAAATGATGAGGCTGATAACGCTGATGATACAGCTGTGGAAGCTGTTGATGAGCAGACTGAAACAGAGGAAGAATCTGCTGAGCCTGATGATGATACAGCAGAGGAAGCTGTGGAACAAGTCGACGAATCAGCAGGCGTTGAGGACGTTGCCGAAAATGCTGAAAGCGTTGATGAAAGCGTTGAAGAAAGCGTGCAGGAAGAGCCAAAGGAAAAGAAGAAACGTGGCTTTTTCCGTTCACGTTTTGGAAAGAAAGATAAAGGTGAGCAGGCTTGAGGATAATACTTGCAACAAACAACAAAAACAAGCTTCGTGAAATAAGCCAGATTCTCTCACCGCTTGGGTATGAGGTAGTGACGCAAAGCGATGCAGGGATAAACATTGAGGTCGATGAAACCGGCGTTACCTTTGCTGAAAACGCTTATCTCAAGGCGAAAGCAATATTTGATCTGACGGATAACTGTTGTGTGCTTGCTGATGACAGCGGACTTATGATTGACTACTTAAACGGTGAGCCTGGTGTTTATTCTGCAAGATATGGCGGCACAAAGAATGACAAGGACCATAACGATTTGGTGCTAAAAAAGCTTAGCGGCGTGCCTGATGAAAAGCGTACTGCAAGATTTGTCTGTGCGATGTGCTTTATCAAGGCTGACGGCGAAGTGATTGCAGTTGAGGGAAAATGCGAGGGCAAAATTGCTGCAGAGCCGTCTGGCGAAAACGGCTTTGGCTATGACCCGATATTTATGTTTGGCGACAAAAGCTTTGCAGAGATTCCCGCAGATGAAAAGAACAGGGTGTCACACAGGGCTAATGCTATAAAAATGCTTTTGCAATCTCTTAACACTAACTAAGATTTGTAATGCTATAAAGGGTTATCTGCTGAGAGGAGCTTTTTTGAAGAAAGATTCCACCAATGGACAAACTCTGTGTATAAATATAAGCTTTGATTTATATCAGGAAGATTTCATGAGAGAAAGGGTAAGATATGATAACACCAAAACAGAGGGCAGAGCTTAAGGCTCTTGCAAACTCACTCGAACCTGCATTTCAGGTAGGCAAGGGAGGAGTGAATGAAAAACAGGTAGCACAGATTGATGACTATCTGCGAGTACACGAGCTTGTAAAGATAAAAGTACTTGACAATTCGCTTTATACAGCAAAGGAAGCAGCAGCTGAGATATCTGAGCAGATAAACGCTGAGGTCGTGCAGTGCATTGGCTCAAAGGCGATTTTATACAAGAAAAACGAAAAGGATCCTGTAATAAGGCTGAGAAACAAGTAATGGGTAAAATAGGATTTTTCGGGGGAACATTCAACCCCGTGCATAAAGGGCATAAAAAACTGCTTGAAAGCGTTATTCGGGCTCTGCAGTTTGACAAGGTTATTGTCCTGCCGTCAAGAGTGCCACCGCACAAGCAGGTTGACGGTCTTTTGTCTGGTAAGGACAGGCTTAATATGTGCAAGCTTGCATTTGCTGACATAAAAGGTGTCGAGGTTTCAGACTGGGAGCTTCGCCAGAGTGGAAAGAGCTATTCGGTTTTAACGCTCAGGCATTTTAAAAGTGAGTATCCTGATGATAAGCTATATTTTATTATGGGCAGTGATATGCTGTTGTCATTTCATGAGTGGTACTGCTATGAAGAGATACTAAAGCTGGCATCATTGGTGTGTGTTTCAAGGAAAAACGAGGACACGACGAGCTTGCTGTTAAGCTATGCAAAAACGCTTGAGCAAAAAGGCGGAGAGGTAATAATCGTCCCTGAGGAGCCGTTTGAAGTGTCATCGACTGAGCTTCGGGACAAGCTTAAAAAAGGACAGGATTGCTCTTGCTATTTGGATAAAAATGTTGTACAATATATAGAAGCAAATAATCTGTATCACGAGGGATAACAAGTGTTTGACAAGAAGAAAATATGTGAATATAAAGATTATCTTAAGAAGAATCTGTCTAAAAAAAGATATACTCATTCATTGAATGTGGCAGAGTCTGCATTAGCTCTTGCTGAGAGGTATAAGGCTGATAAGGACAAGGCTTATGTTGCAGGGCTTATACATGATGTTGCAAAAGAGCTGCCTACAGAAAAACAAAGAAAGCTTGTGGTTAATTCAAAGCTGAATGTCAGCGATATTGAAACAAAGGCAACGCCACTTTATCACGCAATTGCTGGTGCTGAGCTTATTCAGACTGAATTTGGCATAGATGATGAGGAGATAATTGATGCTGTGAGGTATCATACAGTTGCCTGCAAGGATATGTCAAAGCTTAGCCAGATTGTATATCTTGCGGACCTTATATCAGAGGACAGAGATTATAAAGATGTAAAAAAGATGAGAAAATATTGCGAGCAAAGCTTGGAAAAGGGTATGCTTGAGGCGTTGAAATTCTCAATTTCCGATTCGGTTAGAAAAGGTAATTCGATACCGTGTTCAACACTTGAAGCATATAATGATTTCACTTTGCTTTATAATAAAAAATAGGAGGATTATATGAGCGTAATTTCACAGGAAGAAAAAATAAAAGCTGTAGTTAAAGCGATGGATTCAAAGCTTGCTGAGGACATTCAGCTTATCGGGATAAAGGATCTGACTATCGTTGCTGACTATTTTGTTATAGCAAACGGTACGTCAAACACCCAGACGAAAGCTATTGCTGATGAGGTTGAATTCAAGCTGAAACAGCAGGGCATTGAACCGCTGAGAATTGAGAGTGACCCGTCATCGACATGGGTTATACTTGATTATGGCGACATTGTGGTTCATGTTTTCTATAAGGAAACAAGAAACTATTATAACCTTGAAAGACTCTGGTCTGACGGTGAAAAATGCGATGTTGAGAAATATCTCAAGGACTGACAATATAAATACAAACAACTAAGGAAGGATTGTTTTTAATGAAATATGATTTTTCGGCTATTGAAAACAAATGGCAAAAATACTGGGACGAGCATGAAACATTCAAAGCAAGTGATGACCATTCAAAGAAAAAGTTCTATGCTTTGGTAGAGTTCCCATATCCATCAGGACACGGTATGCACGTAGGTCACATCAAGGCATACTCAGGTCTTGAAGTGGTAAGCAGAAAAAGACGTATGCAGGGATATAATGTGCTTTTCCCTATCGGTTTTGATGCTTATGGTCTGCCGACAGAGAACACAGCTATCAAGACTGGCGTTCACCCAAGACAGGTAACTGACAACAATATTGTAAAGTTCACAAGCCAGCTTAAAAGAGTAGGATTCTCATTTGACTGGTCACGAGTTGTTGACACAACTGACGAGAATTATTACAAGTGGACACAGTGGATTTTACTGAAAATGTTTGAAAACGGTCTTGTTTTCAGGGATAAGACAATGGTTAACTATTGCCCGAGCTGTAAGGTTGTACTCTCAAATGAGGACTCTCAGGGCGGTAAGTGTGATGTCTGCCACAGCGATATTGTACAGAAGACAAAGGAAGTATGGTACCTCAGAATCACAGAGTATGCAGACAAGCTTCTTGAAGGATTAAAAGAGGTTGACTATCTGCCTAATGTCAAGCTCCAGCAGGAAAACTGGATTGGTAAGTCAACAGGTGCCTTTGTAAACTTCAGCATCAAAGAATTTGACGAAAAGCTCAGGATATATACAACACGCCCTGATACACTCTATGGCGTAACATTCATGGTTATCGCACCTGAGCACCCGATTATCCAGAAATACAGGGACAGCATTTCAAATATTGATGAGCTTGATGCATATAAGAATGAGTGTGCAAAGAAGAGTGAGTTTGAGAGAACACAGCTTGTAAAAGACAAGACTGGCGTTAGAATCGAGGGGCTCACAGCAATTAATCCTATCACTGAAAAAGAGATACCGATTTATATTTCAGACTATGTAATGATGGGCTACGGTACTGGTGCTATTATGGCTGTGCCTGCACATGATACCCGTGACTATGAGTTTGCAAAGAAGTTTGGCATTGACATAATTGAAGTAATCAAGGGTGGCGACATTTCCGTTGAAGCATATACTGGTGACGGCGAAATGGTCAACTCAGGTGTGCTAAACGGTATTACAAACAAAAAGGACGCTATTGCAAAAATGCTTGAAGAGCTTGAAAAGCTTGGCTGCGGTGAAGCAGGCGTTCAGTATAAGATGAAAGACTGGGCATTTAACCGTCAGAGATATTGGGGCGAGCCTATTCCGATTGTTCATTGTGACAAGTGCGGAATGGTGGCTGTGCCTTATGATGAGCTTCCATTGAAGCTTCCACCAGTTGAGAACTTTGAGCCTGGTACAGACGGCGAAAGTCCACTTGCAAAGATTGAGTCATTTGTAAACTGCAAGTGTCCTAAGTGCGGAGCTGATGCTAAGCGTGAAACAGATACAATGCCACAGTGGGCAGGTTCATCATGGTACTTCCTGCGTTATTGTGACCCTAACAATGATAATGAGTTTGCGTCACAGGAAGCACTCAAGTACTGGTTGCCTGTTGACTGGTATAACGGTGGTATGGAGCACGTTACACGTCATATGATCTATTCAAGATTCTGGCATAAATTCCTTTATGACCTCGGTCTTGTGCCAACATCAGAGCCTTATGCAAAGAGAACTGCTCAGGGACTCATTCTTGGTTCAGACGGCGAAAAGATGAGTAAATCAAGAGGTAATGTTGTTGACCCTAATGATGTTGTTGACATCTACGGTGCAGACGTTCTCAGACTTTATGTTCTCTTTATGGGCGACTATGAAAAGGCTGCACCATGGAGTGAAAGCAGTGTTAAGGGCTGTAAGAGATTCCTTGACAGAATCTGGGCTTTGCAGGACAAGATTGTTGATAGCGACAAGTATTCAGAAAAGCTTGAATCTTCAATGCACAAGACAATCAAGAAAGTAACTGAGGACATTGAAGCTATGAAGTTTAATACAGCTATTGCAGCAATGATGTCGCTTATCAATGAGATTTATGCAGTTGATTCAATCACAAGAAAAGAATTCAGGGATTTGCTTGTTATCTTAAACCCATTTGCACCACATATCACAGAAGAGCTTTATCAGCTTATCGGCTGTGATGGCGTACTTAACGAGCAGGAATGGGTAACGTATGATGAGGCACTCTGCGTTGATTCTATGATTGAAATTGTTTGTCAGGTAAACGGCAAGATTAAGTGCAAGCTTAATGTTCCTGCTGATATTGAGCAGGCTGATGCCGTTGAGGCCGCAAAGGCTGATGCTAAGGTTCAGGAAGCTATTGCCGGCAAGAATGTAGTCAAGGAGATTTATGTTAAAGGAAAGCTTGTAAATATCGTTGCAAAATAGGATTTCAGGCAGCAGCAAAAAAATGCTAAAAATTCTGATAAAAGCTCTTGACTTTAAATAGCAAATATAGTATAATGTAATTTGTAATTATATTGACATTTCAGTACTATAACTAAACAGACAGAGAAGGCCGTTTGGGTAAGTTCATTGCGATGTACGGCGTTTTGGTTTGCATAAGGCAAACTCCTTCACTATTCACCGGTGGTTGTGGTATTGGTCAGATAATTATCTCTGTCACAGGTGGCAAAGGGAGGGAATAGTTTTGGCAGAAATTCGTGTTGGTAAAAACGAAACTTTGGATACTGCACTTAAGCGTTTTAAGAGATCTTGCGCAAGAGATGGGGTTATTGCAGAAGTTCGTAAGAGAGAACACTACGAAAAGCCATCGGTTAAGCGTAAGAAAAAATCCGAAGCTGCTCGTAAGCGTAAATACTAATATTTGATGAAATAGCGGGCATATTTATGTCCGCTTTTTATTTTATAGGAGATTAAAATGTTTTTTAAACCAACTTATGTTTTTAATGATATAACAGAAATTACACCTGATTTTTTGCATGAGCATAAAATTAAAGGCCTGATTTTAGACCTTGATAACACTCTCACAACGCATAA